>NZ_JBDKWZ010000007.1:0-411478 GCF_039710355.1 Rapidithrix thailandica
TTTTAATTTCCCCTGTCGTCGTTTCGAAAGGGTGAGCAAAATTCGTTAATCTTTTTCTTTTCTCCAAATTTTTCTGAAAGTTTTTTTCGATCTTTTTCGAAGCTAACACCCTCATACTCAATCACTTTCCCCTCTCTTTTGCTCTTATTTTCTGTAATTGCGAGTGCAAAGGTAAAAAACATCTTTCAAATCACCAAAACTTTTTTAAGTTTTTTTTTAACCCCTCTCATTTTACATCCTCCGTCTTCCCTTAGTTTTTCTCGCTGCTTTCCCTCTGAAAGCGGTTGCAAAAGTAGCAATCCCAACCAACTTTCCAAACCCCTATCCCATCTTTTTTTTAACCCATCACCTAACATACTGAATACAAAAACTTTATATACAAAACTTTTTTTGAGATGATCTTTGAGCTTGGTTTATTTAGCAAGGGAATGGACTAATCAAGTTAATAAAATTCTCAGATAAAAAGAACTGCTTTCTAAAAAAATACTCAGAAAAAAATCATTTTCTGGGTTTCTTATACACTGGTACAGTGCTACAAGGCTCTCCGTACATAATAGATTTGACAAAAGGCTGGAGTTTGCTGGCAATTTCCACATAGGCAGAGGAAGGCACCGGGATGTCTCCACAGCCTTTGATCACAACCATCTTGTCCTGATAATCTTCCGCTTTGATTTGCTGTAATGCCTCTATGAACAACCGGTCCTCTAATTCCTCCAAAGTCCCAAACACCACTTTTTGTGCATGAGGAGTAAGCTTTACACTTAATAACATATACGCCCACTGTGGGATAATCGCATCACTTGAACAAATGACCGCAACAAACTGCCCTTGATATTGGCTCCAGTCCGTGTTTTTAATATAGTCCCGAAAGTCTTTTTCCCTGAGAAGCAGGCCCTGAAAAAGCTGCTCTTTAATATCCAACAATACCCGCTCGCCTTGTGGATAGTACTCGGCCAAGTCTAAGGTAATAAGGCCACTTTTGGCTACGCGGTTTACAATAGGTTCTTCCATGATAAATAAAACAGTTAATCTATAGTTTTTAAATTTAGTTTAGGCCACCGATGTTCAATATTCCAACGATGGGTGTATGATGTGAAAAGAGACTGAGTCCTCCGGTAGGATCTTAGGATATATGGTATAGTTTAAAAACAAAACAGTCCATCTATCCATTTCCTGATCTTTCGCCTTCTTATATAAAACAGGTTCTATCTCCCCGACTATTGACAAACGCTCATATATTATAGTAGAAAGAGTTGCTCCTTTGCTTCAAGAGCCAGGAAGAACTTTATTCAACTCCCTATTCAAAAAGAATATGCCCCTTTGAACAGGCATCCTAATTTTTTAGGATACAAAGTTTAAGTAAGCCCTAAACAGTAAAGCCTAGTTCTTTCAAAATTCTAGCATTGAACGCCAAAGCATCCGGATCCTCCTCTGTAGGAGCCCAAGGAGCAAACCCTTTATCACTGTTAGGATCATAAGGCCCATCTTTCACTTCATAAATAACCGTATCCGGTTCCAAGACAATTAAAGAATGATAGGTTCCTTCCGGAATTTCTACGCCAAAGCCCCCCTCTGCCTGGGACAATACCGTATGATCGGCTATTTGCCCTTCCTCTGTAAATTCCACAATCAGCAATTTGCCTTGCAAAACGAGAAAGGCTTCTCTTTTGGGAGGGTTGGCGTGCTTATGTGGCGTAATGTATGTATCCGGTTGCAAAGCATTCAACATCCTTTGAAGAGTATCTTCGGCTTCGGTATGGAAATTATAGTTTTTGCGTTTGCGGGCAGAACCTTCAGCTTGTCTGCAAACTTCGTCTAACAGTGTTTGGTCAATTTTAATCATAAGTATCAAAAAAATTAGCAACCGACACCCGGTCAACTTAAATTAAAAGTTAAGAGAGGAGCCATCCTCATTCGTTAGTTGTTTTACCCATTCAAGACAAAGATATGGAGTGAAACCAAAGAAGCCTAAGCAATACAAAGTCAATTACCCTTGAGCATTTTTCTTCGTGATGGTGTAATTTTAAACAAAATGGATCACAGAAGACTTCCTAGCCTGTTTATTTCATAAATGAATAAACCGGTTTCAACGATTTTCGAAACAGAGGTGTCCTAAGAAAAGGAACATACAGCCCATGCAAACAAAAATATATTTCATCACCCTATTGACCAGCCTGGTTGGCATCAGCTTCTACCAATGCTCTTCTTCTGATTCTGAAAAAGAGACACCCAACCCAAAGCCCCTGCTGGATTACCCTGAGTACTTTGGCAATTCCTTTCTCATTCCGGAAGACAACCCTACGGACCTATCGCGGGTGGAATTGGGAAGAATGCTCTTTTATGAAAAGAAGCTTTCGGGAGATAATAGTATGAGTTGTGCCAGTTGCCACCAACAAAAACAGGCATTTACCGATGGAAAGCAGTTCAGTACGGGAATCGATGGAATCAAAGGCTCCAAAAATGCCATGTCCATCGTGAATTTACTTTGGCAGCGCAAGTTCTTTTGGAACGGCAGGGCCAATAGTTTGGAAGAACAAGCTCTTATTCCGATTCAAGACCCTATAGAAATGCATCAAAGCCTGGAGGGGGCCATCAATAAATTACAAGGAACCGAATTATACCCCGCTAAATTTAAAGAGGCCTTCGGAAGCGAAACCATCACGGCCGAAAATATTGCAAAAGCCTTGGCCCAATTTGAAAGAACACTGATTTCGCATAATTCAAAATACGACCAATACCTAAAGGGTACGTACAAACCTACCGAGGAAGAACTATTGGGGATCAACTTGTTTTTTACCCATCCCATCCCGGAAATCGGATTGAGAGGAGGAAATTGCGGAGATTGCCATTTAGGAGCGCTTACCAGTGGAGACATCAACGACTTTCAGGGATTTCATAATAATGGCCTGGACGGGGAAACGGACTTGGCCCCCGGGCTGATGACCGTTACCCAACAAACCTATGACCGGGGTAAGTTCAAAGCTCCCTCACTTCGAAACATTGCATTAACGGCTCCCTATATGCACGATGGACGTTTCCAATCATTAGAAGACGTGCTGGAGCATTACGATGAGCATATTATAAAAAGCGAAACCTTGGACCCTCTGATATTGGAAGCCAGCAATGAACCCATCCACCCGGGGGAACCGGTCAAGCTTTTTTTAACGGAAAAAGAAAAGAAAGCAATCCTGGCATTCTTACAGATGTTGACGGACCATGAGTTTATCAACGATGAACGCTTTTCGAACCCTTTTACAAAATAAAAAACGCTAACAAAGTAAAACTATGAAGGCTTTTATTTCATTACTTTTAATCAGCTTACTCATTGTATCCTGCGGAAAGGATGATCCTCAGGTTACTCCTAAAGGAGAGGTGAAATTTATTTTTGATTTTTTAATGAATGGGGAGCCTTTGGAATTAAACACAAAAAACTACACCAATGCCAACGGCGATATTTTCCAAGTCAACGAGTTTAAGTTTTACCTTAGTAATTTAAAGCTAAAAGCTAACGAGGCGCTATTTGAAGAGGCTGAGAGCTATCACTTGATCAACCGGGGAGCCGACAGCAACCAGTTTTCCTTTACGGTGAAAAATGTTCCTAAGGAAAATTATACGCATTTGGAATTCGGTATAGGAGTAGATCCCACAAAAAACCATTCGCTGGATAATACCGGAGATTTAGATCCCTCCAACAACATGGCTTGGGACTGGAATACCGGGTATAAGTTTGTGCTGCTGGAAGGAAAGTTTTTTCCTCCAGACAGCGAAGCCAGGGGGTTGATCTACCATATAGGTACCGATGAAAATTATAAAGAAGTGACACTGGCTCTGCAGCATTCTTCCCAAAACGCCCCCCTCTTTTCGGAAGCAAGTACCTCTGCTACGGTTAGAATAGAAGTAGAACTTTCTCAAATGTTCGAGGCTCCCAATGTTATGAATTTCGCAGACAACAATGTGGTGATGATGGGTGAAGTCAGCCAGAAGGTTGTAGAAAATTACACTCAAGGGATGTTGAAGGTGGTATCTGTTGAAGTCCGATAACCGTAAAAAAAGAAGGAGTGACCCCCAGCCTGATAAACATACTCTATTTTCTTTTGAGTAAATTCAAAGCGAACTATACACTATATATATATAGTATAGGGCTGCTTTGTTTTTTAAGTGCTTGCCAAAAGCCCTCTCCTCAAGAGCCGGTCGTATCAGTACCTGTGACCTTGGCTGACAGCCTGCCATCTCCGGCTCATAACCCCATAAGTCGCGAAGGGGTTGCCTTAGGCAAACTTTTATTTCACGATCCTGCACTATCGGGGAATAACTCGATCTCCTGTGCCACTTGTCATGTTCAACCGTTAGGCTATGCAGACGGACAAACCTTAAGTACCTTGGGAAGCAGTCAGCAAGCGCTTTCCAGGCATACGTTGCCCTTAATCAACCTTGCCTGGCGAAAAGAACTCTTTTGGGACGGAGGGGTCAAAAACTTGGAATCGGTAGCTTTTGCTCCTTTATTACATCCGGATGAAATGGCACAAAACCTGAAAGAACTCCCCCAAGAACTCCGTCAACGGAAAGAGTACCGGCTGCGTTTTAAAACCGTGTTCGGCTCCGATAGCATTACCAATGCCATGATCGCCCGGGCTTTGGCCCAATACCAACGCACCTTGATCTCCGGCAATTCCAAATATGACCGTTTTATAAAAGATGCCGCAGGTTTTTCGGAATTAGAATTAAAAGGCTTGGAATTGTTTACAAAAAATTGCAGTGGCTGCCATCCTCCCCCTTTCTTTACAGATGATGATTACCACCATATTGGCTTGGACAGTGTATATCAAGAAGGGGCATTAGGAATCCTTCAGGGCAGATTCCGGATTACCAGGGATAGTACGGACATGGGCAAATTCCGAACCCCTACCCTACGCAATGTAACCGCTACAGCGCCTTATATGCACGATGGCCGCTATCCCACTTTACAACACGTATTGAATCACTACCGGGAAAAAGTACTCCCGGTTCCTTCACTTGACCCGGCTTTGTTACAAGACCCTCAAAAGCCCGGGCTGTCGTTGAGTTCTACAGAACAAACCGCTTTGATAGCATTTTTACACACATTGACGGACTCTGCCTTTCTGTATCAACCCTCTTCTGTAAAATAGAAGCCAGGGTAACTTTACAGGTGAATCATATCTCTGTAAGCAATACAACTGAAAGCACGCCTTTCACAAGAAAACAGCTGTTAATTTTTGTCTTTACAAATACGCTAAATTTACTTATCTTTAAATAAGCTCCTCCATCTAATCCATCCCGCAACCCCTTTATACATTGCGACACTCACTTCAACCAACCTTCTTCACAACATATGTATTGGCTTCACCCAGTTTTAGTTATATTCCAATAATTATTTATCACAACTAACATTTTCCTAATCACCTCAAAACCAATTCTATGGAAGTTTTAGAAGCTACCACCCTGACCGGGACTCATACTTCACTTGATGAGGCGGCATTAGAGAATTTGCGTTCTCAGATACAAGGAGAACTACTGTTGCCAGAAGACATAAATTATGAAAAAGTCCGCCAATTGTGGAATGGCATGATTGACCGGAGACCAGCCCTGATCGTGCGCTGTATCGGCACTTATGATGTGGTACAAGCCGTAAATTTTGCCCGGGAAAACAACTTGCCGGTTGCCGTAAAGAGCGGAGGGCATAATGTAGCCGGCAATGCTGCTTGTAACGGAGGGGTGATGGTAGATTTATCAGTAATGCGTTCTGTGTATGTTGACAAAAAAAACAAAACCGTCCGGGCAGATGGCGGATGCCTGTTAAGCGATGTGGACCATGCGACACAAATTTACGGACTGGCTGTGCCCTCCGGCATCGTTTCTCACACCGGTATAGGAGGAATTACTTTAGGAGGAGGATTTGGCTGGATCAGCCGGAAACACGGCTTCTCCATTGACAATTTATTATCCGTAGTCATGGTCACTGCCGATGGTCAGGTTCGCCATGTCAGTAAAGACGAGCATACAGACCTTTTCTGGGGCATACGCGGTGGCGGAGGAAATTTCGGCATTGTCACTTCTTTCAAATTCCAATGTGTGGATATCGGCACCGAAGTATACTCCGGATTGCTTGTCACCCCTTTTGCTCAAGCAGAGCCTTACCTGCGTTTTTATCGTGACTATGCCCGCCAGCTTCCCGATGAAATGAGTGCCTGGATTGTGCTCCGGAATGCCCCGCCTTTACCTTTTCTTCCTGCTGACATCCATGGGAAATTGGTAGTTGTCACTGCCTTTGCTTATTTGGGTAAGGCCCAAAAAGGAGAGGATCTGTTAAAACCCTTAAGAGATTTTTGCTCTCCCCATGGGGAAATGCTGGCCATGCACCCTTGGACTGCCTGGCAATCGGCATTTGACGGACTCAATGCCCACGGAATGCGGAACTATTGGAAGTCACATCATTTAAAAGACCTTTCGGACGAATGCATTGCTCAGATCCTGCATTTTGCCCGGCACTTCCCAACTCCTCACTGCGAAGTCTTTATTCCGCATATGGAAGGAAAACCCAGTACGGTTCCCAGTGAATCAACCGCTTTTGCCCACCGGAGTACACCTTTCCTGATGAACGTACATACCCGCTGGGATGCCGCACATGATGATCAAAAGTGCATTCAATGGGCCCGGGATTTTTATGAAAAAACCAAGCCTTTTGCGAAAGGTGTATATGTGAATTTTTTGAGTGAAGAAGGAGAAGAGCGCGTGAAAGATGCTTATACAGAAAGCACCTGGAAGCGCTTGGTACAACTCAAAAAGCAATATGACCCGCAGAATATATTCCGTTTCAACCAGAATATCCACCCTCCGGCTTGACCGGTCAGGAAGAAGGCAATTGCATGCCTTCTTCCATTATTCAACCCCCAAGTGTTTTTTCCTCCATCTTTAAAGCAGTATTTCAGCGACTATTCTGCCAATAATTTGCATAGCCAAAAGATGATCTATATTTTCAATAGTAAAACCGCAAAAGCGGTTTGGCTTGCGATCTAATGCGGATGAATTTACAGTTCAAACATCATGCATGTATATGTGCTTTTTTTGACAAACACCGTTACATGCATTATCCGCCACTCAGGACTGTACATACCCATCAAAGGGCCAAATTAATTTTGATCCGCTATTTCGGACAGATAACATTTTACTTCCGCACATCTAACTCTTTCGGAACCTGGTTCCAACTGAAATCGACCGAACGCTCTTGAACCTATGAAAAAAAAGAAATTACAAGTACTGAACCGAGAACCTTTGTGGTATAAAGATGCAATCATTTATGAACTCCACATCAAGGCTTTTATGGACGGAGACAATGATGGAATCGGAGACTTTGAAGGGCTGTTAAGCAAACTTGACTACCTGGAAGATTTGGGAGTGACTTGCATCTGGCTCCTTCCCTTTTACCCTTCTCCCTCCAAAGATGATGGGTACGACATCTCGGATTATTACAATATCAACCCGGCTTACGGAGACATCAAAACCTTCAAACGCTTTTTGAGAGAAGCCCACAAACGCAACCTCAAAGTACTTACGGAGTTGGTCATTAATCACACTTCCGATCAGCACGAATGGTTTCAAAGAGCACGCAGGGCAAAACCGGGCTCCATTTACCGGGATTACTATGTTTGGTCAGACTCTCAGTCAAAATACAAAGACACCCGGATTATTTTCACCGATTATGAAGCTTCTAACTGGACTTGGGACCATGAGGCACAAGCCTACTTCTGGCATCGTTTTTTTCACCATCAACCCGACCTGAATTACGATAACCCCCGGGTGCAAAAGGAAATTTTTAAAATCATTGACTACTGGCTGGACATGGGGGTGGACGGGTTCCGCTTGGATGCCATTCCCTACTTGTTTGAACGGGAGGGAACCAATTGTGAAAACTTACCGGAGACACATCAATATTTAAAACAACTACGGGCCCATGTAGACAGCAAGTACGAGAATGTATTGCTCTTGGCAGAGGCAAATATGTGGCCGGAGGATTCCGTAGCCTATTTCGGGCAGGGGGATGAATGTCAGATGAATTATCAATTCCCATTAATGCCCCGTTTATTCATGGCGGTGAATATGGAAGACCGCTACCCGATCATCGATATTTACGACCAAACCCCCAGCATTCCGGAAAACTGCCAATGGGCTACCTTTCTGCGCAACCACGATGAACTCACCCTGGAAATGGTCACCGATGAGGAACGGGATTATATGTATAAAGTATATACCAAAGACCCTCAAGCACGGATTAATTTGGGCATCCGGAAACGCCTGGCTCCTTTATTGGAAAATAACCGTCAAAAGATAGAGTTGATGAACATGTTGCTCTTTTCGCTGCCCGGCACTCCGGTCCTTTATTATGGAGATGAAATCGGGATGGGCGACAACTACTACTTGGGAGACCGGGACGGAGTACGTACTCCTATGCAATGGGACCCGGGAAGAAATGCGGGTTTTTCGGATGCCAATCCTCAGAAGCTCTATTTACCCTTGATCATGGACCCCGATTACAAATGCGAAAATATCAATGTAGAAAACCAACAACGCAACCCCAACTCCCTGCTATGGTGGATGAAACGCATTTTAAAAACCCGGAAACAGTACAAAGCTTTTAGCCGGGGAGACCTAAACTTTCTGGCCCCGGACAATCCCAAAATCCTGGCCTTTATCCGCTCTTATGAAGAAGAAGTCATCCTTACGATCATCAACCTTTCCCGGTTTTCGCAGCCGGCACAGCTCGATTTGTCTGCCTATTTGGATTATATTCCCTTGGAGGTATTTAGTCATAACGAATTTCCGAAAATCGAAAAGCAACCTTACTTATTTACCATGGGGCCTTACGGGTATCATTGGTTTATTTTAAAGAAAGAAAAGAAAGCCCTGTTACAACCAGCCAATCCGGTCCCCTTACATGTATTGCGGTTAAGCCGTTGGGAGAGCTTGATGGATAACAAATCCTTGAATGAGCTGGAAACAAAGGTATTGCCCAATTACCTTAGCAATCAGCCTTGGTTCAGAGGTAACGAAAAGAAAATAGACTATGTGAATACGGTTTTTGTAGAAGATTTGCACCCTCGCTGTACGCATACTGTGTATATGGAAGTAGAAGTCAGTTATACGGAAGGTTTGCCTGAATACTACTTTCTTCCGATGAGCCTGGCGCTCGGAGAAACTGAAAAGCATGTCCAGGAAAATTTCAGGGAAAGTATTTTATCTTTGGTAGAAATCCGGAAACAGTCTGCCGTCTTGTACGATGCCATTCAGAACCCCAAGTTCCGTCAATACTTAGCGAGTGAAACGCTAAAAAAGAGAAAGACAGGCCCCGAACAAATTACCAGTGAAGTATTGCCGGAGTACAAACAATTGCTCAAAGATAACGGGAGCTTGGGTACCTCCGTTTCCCATTCGTATAAAAGCCGCTCTGTCATCAAATACGACCGCAAATTTGTCATCAAAGTCTATCGCAATCTGGACTTTGGCTCAACCCGCAATGTCGAAATCAGCCGTTTTCTCTCACAAAGTGCCGGTTTTACCCATGTACCCAAATACTTAGGTTCACTGGTACATCAAAAAAAAGACGCTCCACCGGTTACCTTAGGCATTTTTCAGGAGTTTGTTCCGAAATATGAAACCGCCTGGAGTCATTTTGCCGATGCATTTGAGCGCTGCCTGGAGCATGCAGCTTCCCGTCCCTTGGACTACCAGTTCCCGATGTTCTCACTGCCTCTCTCCCAGCCTCAAAGCTTTGAAGAGTTGGATTACGAATTCCAGGATTTGCTTGGCGGAGCGTATTTGGAACACCTGCGGCTCTTGGGCATCCGGACTGCGGAAATGCACCGGGCGTTGTTCTCCAAACCGGAAGATCCAAATTTCGGCAGAGAAGAATTTTCCCTGCATTATCAACGCTCTTTGTTTGCCTCTTGGAAATCCTCTGTGCGGACGACCTTTCAGATCCTGAAGAAAAATATGCCTAACATGCCGGCCAACATGCAAACGGAAGTCCAGGAATTTCTGGAACAGCATGACCTTATCCTTCAGGAGTTGAGAAAGATTTATGCAAAAAAACAAAACACTTACAAAATCAGGGTGCATGGCAATTTCCATCTGGGAACGACCCTCTTTAACGGAAGAGACTTTGTATTTACAGACTTTGAAGGAGATGCTTCTTTTACCTTAAGTGAAAGGCGTTTGAAAAAATCACCGTTGCGCGACTTAGCCAGTATGATCTCTTCCATTCATTATGTTGCTAAAAAAGAGTTTGCCAGTCACGACCGCAAATTTGACTTCGGACAATTCTGGGCCGATTTTGCCTCCGGTTATTTTATCCTTTCTTATAAAAAGCACTTGGAGAATGCTGCATTGTTTCCCGATGATCCGGAAGATTTTAACTTGCTGCTTAAAATTTTCTTGTTAGAAAAATCCATACATGAATTGGGCAAAATGGCCAAGAAAAACCCAACTTCGGTATATGTGCCTATCCGGGGCATTCAACGGATTTTAAAAGCGGGGATTTAAAAACACCTCCCAAAGGCAAGAGTGCCACTCTTGCCTTACCCCTCTATTCCTGAAAAGCTCACCGGTCATTTTCTTGTTCTAAGGCCTATTGGGTTATTTGTAACAAAAGTTACTGTATTGCTCACTTGGGCTGGTTACTTTTGTATCAGATCCAGAATAAAACTTAACAAAAGATGAAAATAGAACAAATTTATACGGGGTGCTTAGCGGAAGCAGCCTATTATATCGAATCTGACGGGGAAGCGGCTATCATCGACCCTCTTCGCGAAACCGCCCCTTACCTGAGCAAAGCTCAAGAAGAAGGTGCCCGTATCAAATATATTTTCGAGACACACTTCCATGCAGACTTTGTCTCCGGGCATGTAGATCTGGCAGAAAAAACCGGAGCAACGATTATCTATGGCCCTACGGCCCAAACCGCTTTTGAAAGCCATATCGCAACTGACGGAGAAGAATTTCCATTGGGAAAAATCCGCATCAAAGCCTTACACACACCAGGACATACGATGGAGTCCACCACGTATCTGTTGCTGGATGAGGAAGGAAACGAAAAAGCAATCTTTACAGGAGATACGTTGTTTATCGGCGATGTAGGAAGACCGGACCTGGCCGTATCCTCGGAGGTTAGCCGGGAAGACCTGGCCGGACACTTATTTGATAGCCTCCGGAATAAAATTATGTCTTTGCCGGACGAAGTAATTGTATACCCGGCACACGGAGCAGGATCGGCTTGCGGGAAAAACATGAGTAAAGAAACCTACGATACCTTAGGCCATCAAAAAGAGGTCAACTATGCCTTGAGAGCTGACATGGGCAAAGCAGAATTCATCGAGGAAGTTACTTCCGGCATTTTGCCTCCGCCACAATATTTCTCTAAAAATGCCATGATCAACAAAACCGGTTACGAAAGCCTGGACAAGGTATTGGCACAAGGTATCGTACCCCTTAGCCCGGAGGAGTTTGAAGCAATGGCCAACCACGAAAGAGCTTTGGTATTGGATACCCGGAAACCTCAGGAATTTGCCAAAGAGCATATTCCCAATGCTATCTTTATCGGTTTGGATGGCAGCTTTGCCCCTTGGGTAGGCGCTTTGATCACTGATTTGCAACAAGCCATCATCTTTATAGTAGAAGAAGGTCGGGAAGAAGAAGTGGTCACCCGTTTGTCCCGAGTGGGTTACGACAACTGTATGGGTTTCCTGAAAGGAGGTTTGGAATCGTGGAAAGCAGCCGGCAAAGAAATCGACAGTATTCTCTCAATCTCTGCGGAAGAGTTCGCCAAACAATACGAATCTTCTTCCCTGCATGTAATAGATGTGAGAAAGCCTACTGAGTATGCTGCGGAGCATGTGGAGAATGTGGAAAACTATCCGTTGGATTATATCAATAAAAACATGAGCCAATTAGATCCGGCCACACAATACCATATCCACTGTGCCGGAGGGTACCGTTCGATGATTGCCGCCTCTATCCTAAAATCGAGAGGATTTAACAATGTCGTGGACATAGCCGGAGGGTTTGCCGCAATCAAAAAAACTACTTTACCTACAACCGATTACGTTTGCCCTTCCAAGAGCAAATAGGGAACTGGAGGTCGGTGGGAAAGGCCACTGACCTTACTTACTCATCGTACAAGTAAACAATACAAAGCAACATGGAATTGATTTATCAACCTTGGCCATGGTATGTTGCAGGCCCTGCAATTACCTTGGTAATGTTTTTACTGTTATATTTTAACAAAACCTTTGGGATCTCCTCTAATCTCCGGACGATGTGTAGCATATCCGGTGCCGGTAAGTTCAGTGATTTTTTCAGATTCGATTGGCGTAGCCAAATCTGGAACCTCATCTTCGTATTAGGCACGGTGATCGGAGGGTTTATCGCCAGTCACTACCTTACCCCTGATCAATCCGTGCAATTGAGCCCGGCAGTTGTAACAGAGCTGCAAGCGTTAGGTATTGCCCAACCCGGAGCCGCTTACTTGCCTCTTGAGTTATTCAATTGGGAAAATCTCTTTTCGGTAAAAGGTTTTATCATGATGGTAGTCGGAGGTTTTTTGGTGGGCTTTGGTACCCGGTATGCAGGTGGCTGTACTTCCGGTCATGCCATCAGTGGATTGAGCGATTTGCAATTGCCTTCGCTTATTGCAGTCATCGGTTTTTTTATAGGAGGTTTAGCCGTTACCTACCTGGTACTTCCCTATTTGTTATAAGATTAGATTTGAAAAATAAGAAGGCTCAAAGATGCCTTTCTTTCCAATAAAATTATGAAGTATTTAAAATTTTTAGTGCTTGGTGTACTCTTCGGAATCGTATTGAGCAAAGCAGAGGTAATTTCCTGGTACAGGATTTATGAAATGTTCAAGTTTCAGTCATTTCATATGTATGGCGTCATCGGCTCGGCCGTAATCTTAGGCATTATAGCCGTACAAATCATCAAAAAAACACAATTACGAGGGATAGAAGGCCAACAGATCACCTTCAATCCCAAGGCCAAGAGTATTGCCCGTTACCTATTCGGAGGAATAATTTTTGGCTGTGGCTGGGCACTTACCGGAGCATGTCCGGGCCCCATGTTTATTCTGGTAGGCCGGGGAATCGGTGTTTTTCTTGTCATTATCGCCAGTGCTTTGGCCGGCACCTTTGTGTACGGGCTACTTCGCAGTAAACTCCCACATTAAGACTTGAAATAAAAAAGCATAAATTTCATTTCACCCTTTAGGCTTTCCTAAAGGGTCTTTTTTTACCACCTGTCAACAGGCTCTCATAGCAAACTCCTACGCTTTCTTTCCCTACATTTTTTATGGTAATGCCCCTCTATTGAAGTCCGGCTGTTCGCCTTCGTGTAGGTGGTTACTATAAAAATTCCCTATCTTTATGGGTAGTAAAATTGGCAAAGTCCTGACATTGTTATGAATACGCTAACAAATAAATGGGGCAAAGCACTTTGGGTTTGTATTATCTTACACTTCGTTACTTTGACTTTATATGCCCAAGAGCCAGCAAGTGCAGCCCAGGATTCACTTATGACAAGTGCAAAGGCAACAGAGCTTTTGCATATGGCGGAAGAAGCTTTCCGGCAGGCCGACTATGATAGGGCCCTTCAATACTCCGAACAAGCCAGAAAGGGCATTCATCAATTTTCTTTTCAGAAATTACGGGCCAAAAGTTTTTTAATCACTGCCAGGGCTTACCAACAAAAAAAGCTGCTGGGCTCTGCCTTGAAGTTTTACCTTCGGAGCTTGAAAGAGGCCGAGTTACTAAAAGACTCCCTCTCGCTGTATCAAACTTACAATGAGTTGGGCAATTTGTATCAGGAATGGGACCTGCTCAAAAAAGCGTTGGACTATCATGTACTGGCCTATCAAATCCGACCGGAAACACAGGAACAGCCTCAAACCATCGCCCTTCTACAAACCATATCCTACTTATGCCGGAAAGTCAATATTTACGAAAGTGCGATTCACTACGATCTGATCCTCCACGACCTGTACAGTAACCAACAACAATGGCAAAAGGCGCAACAAGTATTGACAAGAATCCGGGATGCCTATGCCAAGCTGGAAGACTATCCCACCGCCATAGGATATAACCATCAGATTTTGGAAATCAACATGCAACAGAGTGATACCCTGCAGCTTACCAATTCCTTACTCGATTTGGCTTATCTGTACAAAGACAATGGGGAGTTAGAAAAATCCATTACCTACTTTTCTCAATATTTTGCCTTTGTGACCCGCTATGAAAATACCCAAGGTCCTTATCCCTACCTCAACAAGTTGATTGACGGACTGGTCAGTGTGGGGATCTTACATAAAGACCTGGGAGAAAAAAACAAACGCAAAACCGACTATTTTATCCGGGCACTGTCCTTTTTGGGGATGGCGAGTAAGCACTGTGAAAAAGGTCAACGAAAGAAAGAACTGGCGGAGATTTACTATTACATCTCCAGCATCTATTACAAATTAAAAAACTACCAATCTGCAGAAATTTACGGAAACAATGCCTTACACATCGCCAAAAAATACGGAGACCAAGACATTTTGAGTCTCGGATACATTCATATGGCAGAAATGTACCAGGATAAATTCGAGTTTAAAAAAGCCCTGGATTACTATACGCTCCACTCTCAACTCAAAGACAGCTTGCTAAACAAAGAGTTGGAAGAAAAAAGAGAAGCCTTGCGAAGGGAAACTACCACCAACCAGAAGCAATTCATTAGCAATAAAAGGGAGCAGATGATTTTGGATGAGGAAATGAAAGGCTTGATTCTGAAAAAACTGCAACTGGAATCGGAGAGCTATGAGAAAGAATTGGCCATCTTACAAAGAGAAAAAACCTTACAACAGTATGCCTTACAAAATGAACAACTGCAAAAGGAAAAAGCCCAACAGCAACTAACCCTGGCTCAACAAGCCTTGGAAGCTGAAAAAAGAGAACGGGAGCTCTACTCACTCCAAAAAAACAAACAGCTCCAAGACCTGGCTCTGAAACAAATCCAATTGGAAAAACAGGAGCGCTTGAGAACCATAGAGTTGCTCAAGAAAGAAAAAGAAATCAGGGAATTGGAATTCACGAAAAACCAATTGGAACTGAACAGGGCCCGTACACAGCGCTACGCCTTTATAGGCATCATCTTATTTATCACGATCATTCTGATACTGGCCCTATACAATTATAACCTGTCGAAGAAAGCAAATATCAAGCTCGCCAAGCAAAAAAGAGTCATAGAAAAAAAACATCATGAATTGGTGGAACTGAACCAGGAGAAAAACCACCTGATCAGTATCCTGGCGCATGACTTGCGAAACCCTCTGGCGATATCGATCAGCTTGCTCAATTTTTTACATCACCAATCGAAAAATTTTTCATTAGAACAAATCAAGAGTATTCACTTGATTCAGCGCTCTTTAAGCAGAATGAATGAAATGATTGCGAAAATTTTGGATGTGCGGGCCATTGAATCTCAAAAGCTGAATATTACACTCAGCAAAACCGACCTGACTTCTTTGATACAACAAGTGTGTAAGCAATTTGCTGAAGCTCTGGAAGAAAAAAAGATCCGCCTGTATTGCCAATGGGAAGTCCAAGAGACATATGCCTTGGCCGATGAGCACTACCTGTACCAAGTATTCGAAAACCTGCTGTCCAATGCCATCAAGTTTTCCCAACCGGAATCTGCCATAGAAGTAAGGCTGAAAGAAAATACGGGAAAACTCAGAGCGGAATTTTGTGATCACGGTCCCGGTATCAACGAAAAAGATATGGCAAAGCTGTTCGGAAAATTTCAAAAACTATCTGCCAAGCCCACTTCAGGCGAGCAATCCATCGGCTTAGGTCTTTCTATTGTGAAGAAATATACGGAAGCTATGCACGGCAGGGTATGGTGCGAAAGTGAAGAGGGACAAGGAGCCACCTTCATTGTGGAACTTGATCAATGTGCGGAACCTTTGGTGATGAATAGCGATCAAAAAACAGCCTGAACAAATAATAGTCATACCTTAACACATTGTTTTTGAATGTACTTACCGGAAGCCTCCTTCCAAACAATAGGGCATGGAAGTTCTGTTTCATGTTGTCGGTCGTTCGAGCGGCATTCCGCAATTTTTCTTAGGAATTTGGCAGTAAATTTCACTCTTCTTATATTGAGGCGCAAAGATGGGCAGGGCCTTTGTCTGCATGCAGGCATTGCGAATGCCGATGGATACACAATGTTTACTTCAACACAGATAAAACTTAAACCAACATGGATCAAGAAATTACCCAAGGATTCGGAAGACTTAAAAATGATATAGCAAGGGCCATTGAAGACTTGGCTACCCTTTCAGTCACCACATATACAGGAAACCTGACAATGAAAGCCGATAAAATCCTGAAACGGACCAAAAGCGGCAATAAGATCACCGGCTTCAACACCAAGGCACTGATAGAGTCATTGAGTGACGGGGCCAATGCCAATATGGATTTCAAGTTAGTCGGTTTTACCTACCTGGACGTAGACAGCGATGCCGTGGTCTTTGTCAAAGAAAATCTCACACCCGAACAACAAACCTTGATGGAAGCGCACCGCTCTATGGTAGCTGCCTCTCAAGAAGCCCGTATGGCATTCCTTAAATTTATCAAAGAACTGGCTTAATCCTATGCAATCGCTCTTTGGGCTGGAAGCGTACCTGCCGGAAGGTCAATTGGAAGTGCTCGATCAGGGTCGTGAATCCGAAGCCAAACAGGCCCTGATCGAACTCGGTTATTTATCTCCGAACCTGAATTCCTCCCAGCAAACTTTTACGGATGATTTGTTGGATGGCATCCGACAATTTCGAAAAGACTACTTGCGAGCCCGGCTAATTCCTACCGGCTTCCGGACCGAAATCCGTGAAATCCAACGCATAGAGGGTCCCGGGCAATTTTCGGAATTTGAATTGCAGCTTTTACTGCGGCTTACCGACCTGGAAGGGAGCTTCCAACTACCCACCCAATACAACATCGGAGATCAGTCACTTTTCACCCGGGTATTACACTACCGCCTGGACGTACTGGGCCTGTATACACAAGCCATCGGCCAGGCATTTAACAGTGAGACACAAAAGGCGATTTCTCAATTGAAACAATGGCTCAAGTTGACTCACCCACAGCAAGTATTCCAATTATTGGGCGATGTACCCAAACTCACACAGTATATTCTTTCCCAACCCGAATACAAAGACAGAATCGTTTATTTCCGCCATCACAACCCTCGTCATCAAAAACTTTTTTCCTTTGAACATGCGCCCGAGTTCAGAAGGGAATTCAGAAGGCGCCTGAAGCAACAGCTTGACCGGCAAAGCACTACGTTTAAGGATTTCAAAAAATTTGCTTTTCGCAATGAAAAGAAAATGGATTTTGATTTTTTACAAGAACAAGTAGAACAAGACAGTAACCGTTTGTTACTCCGGCTTCTACAAGTTCATCAATGGATGCGGGGACATTACCGGGGCCTGCTTGACAACGAAATGGGAGATGTGACTTTCGAGTCCCTTTTAGAATTTCACCGGACCGAAGTAGAAGCCGGAAATGTGGACTTACAAGCCGGACATTTTATGATGCACCTTGCTCAAGGGTATTGGGTGTTAAACATTCACTATCTGTTTGAGGATATCCTTTCCCCGGAATTTTTTGAAAAGTTCGACACAGAGGACTTCTACCATCAGTTCAACTCCTTAATGGAAAACCATAGTGTACAGGCCAAACATAACATTCAACGGAATATGAATGAGGTATGGCAAGCGGTAAATGACGAAGCCCGGCAGGAGTTGTCTTCAAAGAAAAACCTGATCCGAAGAATCTACCAGGGAGCCAAAAGTCTATTCAGAACTTTGGGAAGAATGATTAAAAACGTCTTCCGCTGGCTGGCACAAAAAGTAAAACAAACGCTGAATATTCTCAAAAATATGGTAAAGGTTCTCTTCCGTGAAATTCGAGAAGCCATTCGTATGTTTGGCCGGGGCTTGGGCTTTTTATTTGGCAAGCGGATGGTGTATACCCCTCACCCCAATGGCAACCAAGGAGTCATTACCGATTTTGACTTTGATTTTGATGCAACCTTGATTGTGCCGGAACACAGCTCTCCGCACTTGTTACGCAAGCATGTCGAAAATTGCCAATCGTATGTAAAGGCCATGGAGTTTTCAATGTTGTTTACGGCCAAAGTAATCAAATGGGTCATCACTTCTAGCTCTCCCATCGGCTGGACACGCTTTGCCTTTCACTTAGTGAAAGTATTTAAGAATTTTATCTTCGGAGAACTTTTGCGTACGCGAAAACCCTTCTGGATCTAGCTCGACCAACCACTCGAAAAGGCCGGAATATTGTGTCTGAAAGTGAATTTTTATTTTCTTTAGATTCTCCCCAAAAAGGTACAAGATGACTTATCTCATTGAATAGTACTTTTCAGGGAGTTACTTATATTTTTACAAGGATTTCCATTTGAATTCATAATTTTTTTTTACATTTTAGTTATAAGTTTAAGTGAACGTAATTTACTTTTTGAGGACCAATCAATTATTGTTTGGTAGTTTTTCTTACTCGGAATTTTCTAACATTCTATGCGTCAAGGAATAGTGCTCATTTACAGTTGAAAGAAGAGACTTGATCAAGCGTTTTTAGAAAATTTCCCTATCATTTATTTTATCTATACTTTCACTTAAACTACTTTTTGAATAAAGGCATAGTTAGTTTATTTATCTGACAGCTCTATGCGCCAAATCAATTGCACTAGTAACTTTAATAATCCTGGAATTTCAAAATCAGTATAACCAATGGTCTCAGGAAACTCCCTTACTCAACAATTAATTGACTATGTGAACGATAATAATATCGATTTCTATGAAAAGATAGACCTTCAAAACTTCAAGCACTTAGCCCGGCTGATTGGCTTGGAGCAAGGTGCCGATATAGATATCATTTACCCCTTTATTAAAGACCTGGATACAGTCGTGGAGTTGGGATCCGGTTATGGCCGGGCCTTGAAGTTTCTCTTGCAAAAAGGCTATGCGGGCCACCTTATAGGCGTGGAACGCTCTCAAAAACTGCTCAAACTTCTTAATGGGAAATTTGCCCAACAGGCCGAAATCCTCCATCAAGACTTAAAGCAATTACAGCTTACCTGTCAGCCGGATGCCATCTTGTGGCTATGGTCGGGAGTACTGGAACTTTCTAAAAGCGAGCAATTGGAAAGTATCAAGCGATTCCATGCCTTGCTCAGGAAAGACGGCCTGTTAATTTTGGAAACACCTTACAAACAAATCCATAAAGTGGGACAAAAGATCCATGGAAAGCACTTGGAATTTGTAACGGATTGGGGGAAAATAGATGCCTATTATACGGATGAAGAAGAGGTTGAAGAGTATTTCAAAGTCTGCCATTTTTCAGAGATGCACACCGTTACTTATCAAACCAGTACAGGGTATTCGCGAATTTTTTATATTCTGAAAAAATAAATAGGTACGGTAAAAAAGAAAAGCGTTGGAAATCGAGGTTTCCAACGCTTTTTTGATTTTATAAGGATGCTACTTTTATTCTTTTACAATACTTCCGTACAGGTCAAATTCCGATACATCTTCCACTTTTACCTGAGCAAAATCCCCTAAACGAACGTAATTATCTTCTGCACTCACCAACACTTCGTTGTCCACTTCCGGTGAGTCCGCTTCGGAACGGCCGACAAAGTATCCTCCTTCTTTCCGGTCAAACAACACTTTGATAGTTTTACCCAAAAGTGATTGGTTTCGCTCTAAGGAAATTTGCTGTTGGATTTCCATGATAGCATCAGCCCGGTCTTGTTTTACTTCTTCCGGCACATCGTCTTGCATGGTTCCGGCATGGGTATTTTCTTCATGCGAATAAGTGAACACACCAAGGCGCTCAAAGCGCATCTTCTCTACAAAGGTTGCCATTTCTTCAAAGTCGGCTTCCGTTTCACCGGGATGCCCGGCAATCAATGTCGTCCGGAGGGCAATTTCGGGCACGGTTTCCCGGATTTGCGTAATCAGGTTTTCCGTTTTGATCCGGTCAATCCCTCTCCGCATAACTTTCAGCATCCGGCTTGAACCATGTTGTAAAGGAATATCCAAATAATTACAAATATTTTCCCGCTCGGCCATTACCTTTAATATATCGGTGGGAAAGCCGGAAGGATAAGCATAGTGCAAACGAATCCAATCAATGCCATTGACATCCGACAAGCGTTGCAATAGCTCGGATAAGTTCCTTTTGCCATACAAATCCAGCCCGTAAAAGGTAGAGTCCTGGGCAATCAGCAAAAGTTCTTTTACCCCTCTTCCGGCCAGGCTTTGTGCTTCTTTCACCAATTCGTCAATAGGCTTGGATACGTGCTTGCCCCGCATCAAGGGTATTGCACAAAAAGAACAGGGACGGTCGCAACCCTCTGATATTTTCATATACGCATAATGCTGGGCAGTGGTAGTAAGCCGCTCTCCGATCAATTCATGCTTATAATCGGCATTGAATTTTTTCAGAAGCAGAGGCAAATCCATTGTACCAAAGAAAGCATCTACCTCCGGAATTTCTTTTTCCAGATCATCTTTATAGCGTTGAGACAAACATCCCGTCACATACAACTTTTCGATTGCCCCTTCTTGTTTGGCTTCCGCATATCGCAATATCGTATCGATGGACTCTTGTTTGGCATTATCAATAAACCCACAAGTATTGACAATGATGATATTGGAGTCATCTTTTTCTGACTCGTGTGTAGCATCAATGTCATTCCCCTTTAATTGGGTCAACATCACTTCCGAATCCACCAGGTTTTTCGAGCAACCCAGGGTGACGATATTTACTTTATCTTGCTTACGCGATTTTGTCTTCACCTCAATCTAGCTTTTCATTGAAAAAAATCAGGGACAAAGGTACGAAAGGAATCCGGAGGAAGAGGACCGGAAGCCAGAGATTTTTACAAAATAGGTAAGGTGTAGGAACAACAGATATAAAAAAGCTCCCTTCCGGTAAACAGAAGGGAGGCTATTTCACCGAAACACCCCGGAAAACCGCTCTATTCTTTTGCTTTGAATTGAAGGGATACCGAATTGATACAATACCGCAGTCCTGTGGGCTTTGGCCCGTCATTGAATACATGCCCCAAGTGCCCCCCACAACGGGCACAATGTACTTCCGTACGGGAAATTCCCAAACTCATATCCTCTTCTTCCTCCACTGTTTCACTCCCGATAGGTTGCCAAAAGCTCGGCCAACCTGTTCCCGATTTGTATTTCGTCTGAGAGTCAAACAATTCCAAATCACAAGCAGCACAGTGGTAAACACCCTTCTTCTTGTAGTCCCAATACTTACCTGTAAATGCGCGTTCTGTCCCTTGCTGTCGCATTACGTGATACTCCTCTTCAGTCAATAGCTTTTTCCATTCCGCATCCGATTTCTCGACTTTATCACTTCGTTCTACATTTGTAGAAGTATGCTTTTCTTTATTCGAATTTTGCGCACAGCCGGCTGTTAACTGAAACCATAAGAATAGATTACACAATAACAATATTCGTATCATAGTAGTAGTCGTTTACATTTTTACAAGCTTTAAAAACAAGAAGCCTCTTTTCTATGGCCAATTCAACAACTTACATTGAGGCTACCGGGGTCTAATGAGTGAGTGTACTTTGTCAAAGTGATGGTTCATTCAGTTTGAGTATAAAAATATGTATCCATTCTTTCATACACCACCACCTCATCAGTCACAAGCCCATTGCCGATGCATGCCTAATTTACTGCGTTTCTGTAACATGTTTTTCCTTTTGAAGGAAATACTTACGCGAATAGCATACACCCGACAAAACAGGTAATTTTTTTAAAGACGAAGGAAAAATGCGAAACATACTATTCTTTTGCAGTAGATAAAAACCCAATACTTATGACTATTAAAGAAGCACAGGAAATCGTAGACCAATGGATCAATACCACCGGAATCCGTTATTTCAATGAGCTGACCAATACGGCCATTCTGATGGAAGAAGTAGGGGAAGTAGCCCGGATTATGGCTCGTAAATACGGAGAACAATCCTTTAAAGAATCAGACAAACAGGTAGACCTGGCCGATGAAATGGCCGATGTACTTTTTGTGTTGATCTGCCTGGCCAACCAAACCGGGATCGACCTGACAGAAGCCTTGCATAAAAACCTGGATAAAAAGACCAAAAGAGATGCGGAAAGGCATAAGAATAATGAAAAATTACAATAGAGATCTTTTCGAAAGCAAAGGATTTGTACTGTAAATTCAAAATACACTTGGGGGGAGTTTTGGAGTTTGTATTACTGGGCTTTCGCTTCTGTTTTTTTGAAAAACAAGTATCAGTAACTTTCTGATAATGAAAAAAATAACTAAGATGACGGAAAAATATGAAATGACGATTACCTGAAAATGAACAAATTTAGAATTATCAGGTTATTTTTGTAAAATGCTGCTGTATGAAAGCATACGGGCCTATTTCGGAGAGAGCCTGATATGGAAGTATTTCTTTCCAAAATTGAAAATAAAGGACTATGACAGAAGATCATTCACTTAAGAGCATGTTTAAAATACAATCACGGAAGACTACCGGTTTTTGAATGATCGGGAAAATTTGCCATAGCTTCGATCAAGTAGCAACAAAAGAAATCATTATCGTCAAAAATAAACATTAGGTCATGTTATACTTTTTAGTATTAACCATACCATTTACTGCTGCAATGTTGTACTTATTGATCCATAATAAGAAGTTGCAAAAACACTATGATCAATTGGCAGCAGCCTTGGTACAATTTGCTCAAGCCCACCACTTGAGTACTATCCTGGAAAAACACGATGTCTCCCGGGAGATAGTCGTAACAGAAACAGCCATTAAACGTCTGGAAAAGCTTTTGAATGAATTTGAAGAACATTTTCAAAGTAAAAAGTCAAAATTTATTTCCAACACCTTTACTCCCCGCAAGAAAAAAATGGACTTTATTTTCCAAAAGCTGAACAAATTGGAAAGAAAAGCCAAAGAAGTTGCCGTGTAAGAATTGGTGATTCACACACAAAAAGGCATTGCTTTCGGGCCATGCCTTTTATTTTATATGAACACATGTTAAACAAACTCTTACCATTCAGGTACTTCTTAACATTAAGATTACATTTGCATAACACTCCCTCAATGATTCATTCATGTTAAAAGTTAATACATACTAAACCTCATAACAAAATACACACTTTACAACACATTGATTAACAATGGATTATAGTTAAACCACTATACAAATGCTTCTTTTATCGCTTCATCTACCCTGGTAGTTACCCATTTCAGGATTAAACATTGTCTTCAAATTTATTGTACTTTACCAAGATTGGATATTAAATAAGTATTAAAAAGGAGATTTTTGAATTAAAAATAACTTAAACCCCAAAACTCCTTATTCTGAGCGTATTGTACTTGCTTTGCCAGCACAATTTTGAATTTTAAACAATATTGGTAACAGATGAAACGAGTACAATTTTTTCTTTCAGCGCTTTTAATTTCATTTTTAGCGATTGGATTCTACGGATGTAAGGACGATGATGATCCGAAACCAGATGGTGGGAACAACTCAGAAGACAACATCGTGATGGAATCTTCTTATAAAGGTTTGGCAGGCTTTGAAGGATTTGACGAAGCTAGCAAAACCTACACCATGACTGCCGACAAAGAATATGTTTTGGATGGTTTTGTATTTGTCAATTACGGACAAACTTTAAAAATCGAAGCAGGAACTGTAATTAAAGGTAAGCCAGGAGATGGAAGCAACGCCAGTGCTTTGATTGTTGCTCGTGGAGGTAGAATTGAGGCAAGCGGAACCGCAGACAAACCCATTATCATGACCGGTATTGCCGATGACTTGAACGGTTCTGTTCCTCGCAGTGCTAACCAACTTTGGGGTGGGTTGATCATCTTAGGAAATGCCAGTAATAATGCAAATAACGGAGACGGATATTTTGGAAGCAACATCGAAGGTATTCCTACCAGTGAAGGTAGAGGTGCTTGGGGGCATGGAGATACTCAATTCTTCGGTGCTTTCGGTAACCCTACTGACGAAAACGGTAATACCTTAACCAGTGGTGAAGAAGTTACTTTTGAGAAAAACGATGCACACGATGCCGGTTTCATCAAATATGTATCTATCCGTCACGGTGGTAGTAAAATTGGAGCAAACAACGAAATTAACGGTTTAACTTTAGGTGCCGTTGGTAACGCTACTGACATTGATTATGTAGAAATCTGGTCAAACCAGGATGACGGTATCGAGTGGTTTGGCGGAACTGCAAATATAAAGCATGCGGTAGTATCATGGCAAGGAGATGATGCCTTAGACTATGACGAAGGCTTTAACGGAACCACGCAATTCGGTTTGGTATGGATCAATGACAACAGCTTACAAAGTAACGACCCAAGAGGTGGTGAGCATGACGGTGGTAACAAACCGGATGATGCTCAACCATTCAGCTCTCCTAGCTTTGCCAACATTACTTATATTGGCGACATCGACGATGAAGGAAAAGGTGGTTTAGGAAACTTGATCTTGTTCAGAGACAATGCCGGTGGAAGCTACTACCGAAGTGTATTTGCGAACTTTCAAAAAGGTATTGCTGTGGAAGACTTGGAAGATGATGCTGCCGAAGATTCTTATAAGAGATTCTTAGCCGGACAAGAAGGTGGAAGCAACAATGCTCCGTTACACTTGAATAACAACTTATTCTACAACGTAGGAGGAGCAGATTTGTCTGATCCTAAATTGTTGTTCACTATTCCTGACTATGGCGACAACACTCCTGCGAACCCTGCTCACGTAGACAAATTACAAAATGCTTTTGGAGCGATCAACCACATTGGCGATCCTAAATTCGGAACCGGTGCCATGAAAGTAGTTCCTGCTGCTGACGGAGCTGCCGTTGAAAACTTAGGTGATGACTTACCAGCTGCATTCGAAAATGTAAACTATAAAGGTGCTTTTGCTCCGGGACAAGAGCCTTGGATCAAAGGATGGACTGTGGCTTACGAAGTACTTTCCAGCGACAACTAAAATTTAACTCCTAATCACAAAGAGCTTCCTGATGTGTCACCCACAAGGGGAGCTCTTTTCTTTATCAACAAGATTTAAACTTAATAACACGGCAGTGTTATCTTATTGTTACATCTCTCTGGCCTTCTATTAAACTTTAGTTAAGAATCAAATATTTGAAATATCCTTATTTTCAATCACTTAGCTAGCTATTAACTTCGCGCAACCATTTATCAATTTATCCATAATTACTATTTATTCTAATCGTAGATTCACAGTAAATTATCCTATGAGAACAGTTATTTTACTATTTTGTCTGTTGATGGGCGGATATGCCTTTGGACAAAACGGAACCATCAGAGGTACGGTGGTAGATGATGCAAACGGAGAACCTCTTATCGGGGCAACCGTAGCCGTAGACGGAACACAAAGAGGTGCCTCTTGTGATTTGGACGGCCGGTTCTCAATTGAAAACCTTCCTGTAGGAACCTATAAGCTCACCGTTTCTTTTATATCCTATCAAACACAAATTGTTAATAATGTTGAGGTCAAGGCCGGAGAAGTTGCCTTACTCAATATTCGCCTAGCGGAAGAGTCAGAAGTACTGGATGAAATTGTCGTAGAAGCCAAAGCATTAAAAGACAGTGAAGATGCTTTATTAACCGTACAGAAAAAATCACCGAAAGTATTGGATGCCATTTCTTCCGAGCAGTTTTCAAGAAATGGAGACAGAGACATTGCCTCTGCAGTAAAGAGAGTAACCGGTGTATCCGTAGAAGGTGGAAAATATGTATATGTCCGTGGATTGGGAGATCGCTACAGCAAAACCGTCATGAACGGTGCGGACCTTCCCGGATTGGACCCTGAAAAAAACTCCGTACAGTTGGATATGATTCCTTCCAACCTGGTGGACAATGTAATTATCTATAAGACTTTCTCTCCTGATCTACCCGGAGACTTTGCCGGAGGTTTGATCGATATCGAAACCAAAGACTTTCCGGATGCTTTCACCATGCAGGTGTCTGCTTCATTGGGGTATAATACACAATCGAACTTAAAATCAGATTTTAAAACCTACGATGGGGGCAAGCTGGATGGCTTGGGTTTTGACGATGGTACCAGAGAGTTACCGTCCCAATTAAACGTATCACAAGATGACTTCCCCAATATCTATATGGATGATGAGAAGTTGATCGAGTTCACGAAGGCGTTTGACAATACGAATTTTGATTTCAAAAACGGCAACTCTTTCCTGGATCATAAATTAAGTTTATCCCTGGGAAATCAATCGACTTTATTTGGAAAACAATTCGGTTGGATTGCTGCGATCAACTATGCCCGTAGCTGGGACCAATATACCAAAGGATTTACCGGAAGGTATCAAAAGCCTAGTGGCAACAGTCAGGAATTATTGCCTACCAGCTTATTAGAAGATAATAAATCTACTGAAGACGTGACTTGGGGGGGAATGCTCAGCGGAACCTTAAAGCTCAGCGACAACCACAAAATCAAAGCAAACCTTTTGCACAACCAGGCCGGAACGAAAAATGTCCGTTACCAAGAAGGGCCTTATGAAAGAACTACCTTTGACAACAAAAACATCTTCAGAGCCCGAAGCCTTTGGTGGAAAGAGCGCAGTATTTCTACCGGACAACTTATAGGGGAGCACCTGTTCAGCGGACTGGGTAATTTAAAAGTAGATTGGATCAGCTCTATGACCCTTTCCAAACAAGATGAGCCGGATTTACGCTTCTTTACCGATACGTACGAAATCCAAGATGACGGATCTAGGAAATATGCCGTAACGGTGACTCCGTTCAACCCTCCTTCAAGGTATTACCGGAACATGGAGGAAATCAATTTTGACAACAAAATTCATTTCACCCTACCTGTAAAAATTCTTTCTGAGGTAGAGTCAAAAATCAAATTCGGTGGCGCTTATACTTTTAAAGACCGGGAATTCCGCGAAAGCCGTTACGAATATGCCAGAGCAGGCAATAAGCCTGAGCACAATGGTAACCCTTCCGATTACTTGTCTGAAGACCATTTGGGTAAAGATGCGGAAGGCAACTGGATGATCTATTTAGACAATGCCTCCGAAGATCCGAATAACTATGATGCGGATCAAACCGTAACTGCGGGATATTTGATGGTGGAAACGCCTTTGACCAACAATCAAAAATTGAAAACTACGTTTGGTGCCCGGTTGGAAATGACCAATATAGACTTGATCACGTTCAACGATATCCAAGGAAGTATCGAAACGCAGGATATCTTGCCATCTATCAGCTTTACCTATGAGTTGATCAAAGACATGAACCTGCGTTTAGCCTATAACAAGACATTGGCCCGCCCTACATTTAGAGAGTTTGCTCCCTTGGCTACTTTTGATTTCGTAGGAGACTTCGTGCAGTTGGGTAACCCGAACTTGGAGCGTACCTTGATTGATAACTTTGACTTGCGTTGGGAATATTATCCGAGAAGAGGTGAGTACTTCTCCGTGAGTCCTTTCTACAAGCGATTCACCAACCCTATTGAGAACACTATCAACGTAAACGCGACCAATCTGGAATACCAATATAGAAATGTAGGGGAAGCCACTGTATACGGTATCGAATTGGAAGCCCGTAAAAACTTGGACTTTATTGCAGAAGGCTTGAAAAACTTCAAATTAGGAGCCAATGTAACCTTGGTAAAATCGGAAGTAGAGCTTACCGAAGCGGAGTTAAATACCATCAGAAACAGATTTAACCCGGACCAAGAGAAAACCCGTCAGCTTTATATGCAATCTCCTTATATCGTAAATGCATTCTTACAATACAATAACTTTGACAAAGGTTGGGATGTAAACCTGACTTACAATGTATTCGGAGAGCGTTTGTATTTGGTTTCTACCGAACTTCCATTTGTGTATGAGAAACCTCGTCCTGATTTGGGAGTCAGTGTTGCGAAAACCTTGAACAAAAAATGGAAAGTAACACTTCGTGCCAGAAACTTGCTCAACCCTGATTACTTACAGGAAATGGAGCTGGGAGGTACCGATTACACCTTCCAAAAATACACAAAGGGTAGAAGCTTCTCAGTGGGAATCAAATACCAAATCAATTAATAAATTACCTATACACGCGAAAGGCTGCCGGTTGGCAGCCTTTTTTATTTCTTCTCACTATGCCCCAAATCCTTCTCTGGGGCAATGGCATCTCGCACTAATTGTTTCAATTCTTTGATATCCGGAAAACGTCCGGCTTCTTTTCTGGAAAAGAGAACCTCTCCATTGATACGCACTTCATAAATCCCTCCTGTGCCCGGTTTTAAAGCTACCTCCCCTACTTCTTCCACAAATGTGGTCAGTAGCTCTTGGGCCATCCAGGCGGCCCGTAACAGCCAACGGCATTGGGTACAATATTCTATTCGAATAATGGGTTTTTGTTCCGACATTTTTTCAGCGGTTTGATGGGTAGGATATTAGAGTTCTTCCACCTGTCACCACTCACTACTCCATATAATGCAGCCCAACGCTTTCTTTGCGTTGTAAGGCATCACGGATAATCAATTGGGCAACGGTGAGCAAATTCCGAAGTTCACACAAACTTTGGGTAGGATAAGAGCGGACATATACGGCCTCCGTTTTACTACTTATGGCCAATAACTGTTTTTGAGCTTGTAATAATTCGTTCTCATTTCGTACGATGCCCGCATATTTTCCCATAATGCTTTTTAAAATACCTGTCTGATCGGCTACCCACTGAGCTTCGACCGGCGTGGATGCTGCTTGTGTAACGTCAGCCAACCGACCGGTTTGGCTTGTAATACGATCAAACTGTTCTAAGCTATCTTCGGCAGCACGGTAACCAAACACCAAAGCTTCCAAGAGGGAATTGGAGGCCAATCGGTTAGCTCCATGCAACCCCGTATGGGCACATTCCCCACAAGCATATAAATTGGCAATGGATGTGCGGCCTTGAGTATCCGCATGGATTCCCCCACAAAAATAATGAGCCGCGGGGACTACGGGTAATAAATCCGTTGTCAAGTCATAACCCAATTGCTTACAGGTCCTGACGATATTTGGAAAATGATCCTTGAGCT
This sequence comes from Rapidithrix thailandica, assembly GCF_039710355.1. Lineage (NCBI taxonomy): Bacteria > Pseudomonadati > Bacteroidota > Cytophagia > Cytophagales > Flammeovirgaceae > Rapidithrix > Rapidithrix thailandica. The sequence goes on from NZ_JBDKWZ010000007.1 coordinate 29,196, forward strand.
TTTGATCACCCAAATGCCGGGCATCAATATAGACAAAATCATCTCCGTGTTTTTTCATTTCATGATGAATTGAGCGGGCCACTACATCCCGGGGAGCCAGGGGACCTCTTTCATCATAATCATACATAAACTCTTTTTGATAGCGAGCATTTCGTAACACGGCACCAGCCCCTCTTAACGCTTCGGTAATCAAAAAAGCCGGACTTTTACCGGGATTGTACAACGAAGTGGGGTGGAACTGAATAAACTCCATATCCCTTACATCCGCACCGGCCCGGTAAGCCATTGCCACGCCATCACCGGTGGCCACCAAGGGATTGGTTGTACTGGAATATACCTGACAACTTCCGCCTGTAGCCAATACCGTCACGCTGGCTTGAATCGTCAATAAGCTTTTTGAAGCCGTGTCCAAGGTATAGGCTCCCTGGCATACTTTATCGTGATCACCACTAACTAATAAGTCCAGTGCAAAAAGGTGGGTGAGAATCTCAATATTCGGCTGGTGTTTTGCTTTTTCCAGCAAAACACTCAGGATAGCCGCTCCGGTGGTATCTTTGAAGTGTAGAATTCGGGGAGCTGAGTGACCTCCCTCCAGGCCCAGGTCCAATTCGCCTTCTTGGGTTTTGTCAAACGGGACACCCAATTTTATCAAGTCCTGAACACGTTGGGCTCCTTCTTTCACAACGAGTTCCACTACTTGAGGATCGCAAAGGTAGCTTCCGGCAATCAGGGTATCTTCAATATGCTTTTCGAAAGAGTCCAAGCGGAAATTGGTGACTGCAGCCACTCCCCCTTGAGCATAATGAGAATTCGCCTCATTTTCCACTGCTTTTGTAATCACCATTACTTGTTTATCAGGCTCGGCTTCTGCCACTTTCAAAGCAAAGGTAAGCCCTGCCAAACCTGAACCAATTACCAAAAAATCTACCTGTTTCATTCAAAAAAGCACTTTAACAGCCTGTGATGCCCCCTTAGCAAAACCTATGAGATAGCCTTGAGCCTCTCCCACAGACATATACTCCCGGTTACCTGTAGCGAACTAAGTAAGAACACTGTTCATGATTAATAGGATCCTCACAAGGTACCTTACAACAAAGCCTTCACGACTTAACATCTTGTAAGGTACTGGTGAAAAATAACTTTGACAATGTGGTTTATTTTGTCAAAGTTTTAGAGATTTCCAGCATACGCTGAATAGGAGCCAGCGCTTTTTCACGCATTTCAGGCGCGATATGCACCTCCGGCCTTTCATATTTCATACATAAATACAGCTTTTCCAGTGTATTCATTTTCATAAAAGCACATTCGCTACAGCTACATGTATTTTCTGCAAAAGAAGGCCCCGGAATAAAGGTCTTTTCCGGCATATCCTTTTGCATTTGATGGAGGATACCTGCTTCTGTGACTACGATAAACTCCTTGGCTTCCGATTCGCGGGCATAAGCCAATATTTTGCCGGTAGATCCGATAAAATCGGCCATCATTTGTACTACTTTTTCACATTCCGGATGAACCAGAACTTTTGCCTCGGGGTGTGTTTCTTTTAATTTTTGGATTTTCTCCATCGAAAACACTTCGTGCACCGTACAAGCCCCTTCCCAGATGACCAAGTCCCTTCCCGTTTCATTTTTCAAATAATTCCCCAGGTTTTTGTCCGGAGCAACTATGATAGGCTGGTCTTCGGGAATACTTTCGATGATTGCCTTGGCATTAGAAGAAGTACAAACTATATCACTCATGGCTTTGATCTCTGCCGTAGAGTTAATATAGGTGACTACAGTATGATTGGGGTATTGTTCCAAAAATTTCCGGAACTCGGCAGGCGGGCAAGAGTCCACCAGAGAACAGCCGGCATTCAGGTCGGGGATCACTACTTTTTTATTCGGACTGAGAATTTTTGCGGTCTCTCCCATAAAATACACCCCGGCAAAAACGATCATGTCCGCATCCGTTTTTTCAGCAATTTGCGAAAGCTTCAAACTATCACCAATATGGTCGGCAATGTCTTGGATAGCCGGATCCTGGTAATAATGCGCCAGCAGCACTGCATTTTTTTCTTTTTTCAATTTCTGAATCTCCTCAATAAGATCCAGTTCAGGCGCTACAGGTAAGTCCAAATAGCCTTTTGTACTGATGTTCTGTTCTGCCTCTAATAGGTTAGCCATGATAATGTATCAATAGATTATGCATACACAAAGACTTTCAACAAGTGGTTCTTTCAACCCCATGATGGCTTTGATTTAGCTTCTTGCAAAGAAAAGAGATTTCTATGGATTCTAAATCACAATCTTCAAACCAATTGTAATAAGCCCTGTTCTTGATACAAAATTATCCTTGAGAAGATTAAATAAAAAATTAAAAGCCTTTTAACTATAAATTAACGAAAATAGGTGGGTCAAAAACAAGGAAAAAAGGAAGGCTTGCTCTCCAAGAAAACAGGGAAAAGTAAAATCACTAGTTTGCGCTTTGTATATTTAGATATCTAAAGGAAATGGAATAAGGAGGTGCTTAGGCCTGTATCATTGTACCCGGAAGTAAATTGTATATTTCTCCGGTTTGCCTGTTGAATCCAGCCGTTGAGTAAAAATATTCACCCGTTTGAATCCTTCCAAATCGTTCCAAATAATAGTCAGGTTTTCCTCTTGTTTTGTGGGTTTAACATCCGAAGGCAGTCCAAACTTAGCCAATGCAGAAGGGGCAAATGGCAAGCCTACCGGGTTATTAACTTTTATTTCATTCACGGTTGTATCGGAAGAATACAACAATTCAACCTGGTATTTCTCACTGAAGTACAGTTCCGTATATACCTTTTTATGTAAAATCGGAGTGATATAAATGCTATCAGGTTGCCCCAAAAGATGATGCACTTCTCTTTTCGATTGATTTGCCAATGCTTTCACATCCAATACCAAGTCTTGTTTGGTGCAACCCAAGGCAAGTAATCCTATACAAAGTACCCCAATATATTTTTTCATAGAAAAGTTACTTTTTAATCTCTTTTACAAGTTTCAAAACAATAGCCCCTCTCCCATTTCCGGAGAAACCGCTTACATCCAACTGCAAAGTAATTACCCTGCCATGTTATATATATGAACGCAATATTAACATACCATGAAAACACATGTATAAAACACCCTGCTTCGACTATTTACAGGGTAAAACATTAATTATTCTAAACATGAATAACATATTCCCCTTTCTTTATGTTAACTTTATGTTAACTCAATATTAAATCAAAGGATACTATCATGAGATACATTTTTTTATATACCCTATTTTTTTTGAGCATGCACATGGGTATCGCACAGCCTACCAAAAGCCCATTAGCTGTCAATACTATGGAAGCTCAATTGATTAAGAGTACATTATCTGATGAAAACCTGTTCCTTTTAATGCTCGCTTTGGATGAAGAAGCTCAACCTTCGGACAGTCAAAAGAGTTTGCACAAATTGGACTTATTGATTGAAAAAATGGCCCAGTATAAAAATCGCCAAAACAGCGATTTCAAGGTGATCAAAAATGTATTCACCAAAATATCCCGTCATTATTTAAACCAATATATCAAAAACAGTACATTGGCCCATACCCTAAAAAACGGTGAATTCAACTGCCTTTCCGGGACGGTTTTATTGGCCTATACCTTGCAAAAATTGGGTTATCAATATTCTTTATACGAAGCCAATTACCATGTGTATTTGATGGTGAACCTTGCGGAGGGGGAAATATTGTTAGAGCCTACTCAACCTTTTTACGGATACTATCATCAACCAAATATGATTGCCAAGCGATTGAATCAGTATCAGAAAGAAGGGGAGGTGGTGTATTCACAAGGGGCCTACCGTTTTCCGGAAACGGCATTTAAAAAAGTTACTTTAAAAGAATTAGCCGGTTTGCAATACTTTAACCAGGGTGTGAAGGCTTATAACCAGCAGTCGTTTGACAGAGCATTTTACGCTGCCATGAAGGCTCATTTTCTATATCCTTGTACCCGGAATAAAGCCTTAATTATTTTGACCAAAAAGGCGAGAAAGCTACAAATTATAAAAGAAGGCTTAGCGGTGAACTAACTCCCTTGCCAGCCTTTAAAATACATCCTTCTTTATTAGATAGCATTGAAAAACAAAAAGGGTCGCGGTGGCGACCCTTTTCTTAACCCAGATTTTGAATAATATAACTCTATCAAGTTATGTCAGAAATACATACCCGGAAAAAACTTTACCCGGATGTATCAATCAATTTTAGAAGATACGTATTGAGTTATCGCAAAGAAATGCGGGACTTTCTCAATACATGAAGTTAAAATTTTGGTTTAATGTTAAAGCGTTTAGATTTAATTGTCAGTTAGTCAAAACCTTTATTTAAACAGACTGCCAAAACAATCTTTCTAAAAACACTTTAAGCACCACATAACGAATGTAACACTTAGTCTACATTATCATGTAAAAACTTATTATTCCCAAGTAAGCCGTTTTCTTCATCCAAATTGTACCGAGACATATTGGATTCCGAAGAGTGGGGGAGGTTAGACAACTTCACCCCTTTACGCAAATAAGCAGGGTTTTCCTGGATTTCTTTCAGTTCCTCATTACTCATTTCAGAGACTGAGCGCATTTTTTCAATCTTCTTACGTCTTATTTGGTATTGCTCTTCCAAGTTACGTCTTTTTTTTTCTTCTTCGGACTCCTCTACGATTTCATAGTCTCCTTCTAATTCAAAGACGATTTTTTGAGGTTTCTTAGGCTGTTCTTTTTTCTCAGCTACTACTTTTTTCTCCTCTTCCTCCTCTGCTTGCTCCTCTTCCTGTTGGTCAAAAAAGTCTTGTTTTGCCTGAACATTGACTTGCTTCCGGAAGCGCTTATTGCTTTCCAGGTCAATCACTTCTTGCGTTTCATCCTCTACACTGTCGAAGCCCGTAGCAATGATGGTTACGCTAATCGCATCCCCTAAGCTTTTGTCCACAGCTTGACCGAAGATAATTTCCGCATTATCTCCCGCTCTTTCCTGCACATATTCAGTGATTTGTTCCAATTCTTCCATTTCGAAAGTATCGTCATCTCCCACCACAATGCTGAGCAAGATGTATTTGGCACCATAGATATTGGTGTTGTTTAACAAAGGAGAGGTGATAGCTCCTTCGGCAGCTTTCAGTGCACGGCCTTCGCCTTCTGCGGTAGCCGAACCCATTACAGCAGCACCGGAGTCTTTCATTACTGTACGGACGTCTTCAAAGTCCACGTTGATATACCCTGACACCGTAATGATTTCCGCAATAGACTTCGCCCCTTTGGTCAGTACATTGTCTGCTTGGGCAAAGGCTTGTTTCATAGAGGCTTTGCCGTACACTTCTCTCAACTTATCGTTGAGTATGACCAGAACGGTATCACAATGTTTTTTGAGTTCTTCAATACCTTCCATGGCTCTACGGGATTTAGGGCGCCCCTCAAAGGTAAAAGGCATAGTCACAATCCCTACCGTCAACACATCGAGTTCTTTGGCTACTTGAGCGATGATGGGAGCGGCTCCGGTACCGGTACCTCCACCCATACCGGCTGTGATAAACACCATTTTGGTGCTTTCTTTCAATATTTCTTTAATAACATCTTTACTCTCTAAAGCTGCGGCCTTCCCCACTTCCGGATTTGCCCCGGCACCTAATCCTTGGGTCAGGTCATTTCCGATTTGGATTGCATTCTCTACAGGGCTGCTATGTAAAGCTTGTTTATCAGTATTACACACATAAAATTCAACTCCCTGGATGCCTTGGCTGTACATATGGTTGACCGCATTTCCCCCACCGCCTCCAACACCGATCACCTTGATGATAGGGGGCTCTTCATTGGTAAAATTGGTAAATTCGTAATTTGTACCTTCCATGGTATTAGTATTTTTTGAATAAAAATCGAAACTTCGTTGGGACTACTTCTCTGCTAATCCTGCCGGATAAAAAATGCCAAAGCTTGGTAAACTTATGCCCAAACGCGCAATATTAAAATATTTTTGGTAATTTTTTCCAGTTTACCCGAAACAATGATTCAGATTAGTAATTTGTCCGATCGTCAAAATCATCTGTCAATAACTCCTTGGTTTTCCGGAGGAAGTTACTGATAAAATCACCGCTTCCGCTTTCAGCCTTTGGTTTGGAGGCCGTATATGCCGAATCAGGTCGTTGTTCTTCCCGATCGTCCAGGGATTTAAATCCGGCCAACACCAAACCTACCGCAGTAGCATACTTTGGATTTTTCACTTCGTCATTTTTGCATTTTCCCAAGTGCTCGTTCGGATGTCCGATCCGGGCATCCAATCCGGTTTTGTATTCAAACAGCTGTTTGATATTTTTCAATTGGGAACCTCCTCCGGTAATGACAATCCCTCCGGCCAAACGGTTTTTGTAACCGGACTTTTCGATTTCTACCATTACCAGTTCGATAATCTCCTCCATCCGGGCCTCGATGATATGAGCGAGGTTTTTCACTGAAATTTCTTTTGGTGGCCGGTTGCGTAAGCCGGGAATAGAGATCACTTCATTTTCGGAAGCCTCAGCGGCCAGGCAGCGGCCAAATTTCACTTTCAACAGTTCGGCTTGATTTTGCATTACGGCACAACCCTGTTTGATATCCGAAGTGATAATATTGCCTCCGAATGGAACCACTGCCGTATGCCTGACAATATTGTCATGAAAGACCGCAATATCAGTGGTTCCTCCTCCAATATCCACCAAAGCAATCCCGGCTTCTTTCTCTTCCTCACTCAACACAGACACACAAGAGGCCATCGGTTCCAGGATCAAATGGTCAATTTCCAGTCCGGAACGTTCAACGCACTTTTTAATATTACGAATCGTGTTGGTTTGAGCTGTGATGATATGAAAATTGGCTTCCAGTTTCACACCAGACATCCCCACCGGATCTTTAATGTTTTCTTCATAATCCACAATATAATGCTGAGGCATTACGTGAATAATTTCCGACCCGGGTTCAGTCACAATCCGGTACATGTCGCTGGTCAGGCGATTAATGTCTTCTGTGGTGATTTCCTCTTCACCTGACTTGCGTGTGATGCTACCATGATGCATGGAGCTACGGATGTGCTTTCCGGCAATACCGACATTGACCACATTGATGTCAATTTTAGTATCCTCTTCTGCGGCAGTTATGGCTTTATCGATTGCAGCAATCGTTTTACTGATATTGCTGACAGTCCCTTCTTTCACCCCATCGGATACGGCTTTTCCCAATCCCAGGACTTCTAAGTTGCCATACTCGTTGACACGACCAACTACCGCACAGATCTTGGTAGTACCAATATCAAGCCCGACTATGATTCTGTCATCTTGCATAACTTAAGAGCGTTAAAAAATTATTATTCAAAATCTATAAGGTTATCTTTAAATCATTAGTTTAAGCGAACGGTTGCGCCAAGTAATCGTTTTATGTACTTCGCTTTTGCACTTCACCATGCACTATCGTTCTCTTCTTTTCATGCTTACTTGCATACAATTTGTCCATCGTACTGCAATTTCACTACTTCATAGGCATTCCAGCCCTCTTTCTTCACAATTTCATTATAGAAGACATTCAACTTCTTGAATTTCAACTCATAATTCTCCAACGGGCCAAATTCAATCCGTTGGCGGCCTATTTGCGGAAAGGCAACTATCTCTAGTTTACTGTTCAAGTCAATCTGAGAGATTTGTGCTCGCCACTCCTCGCTTTTATTGACAAATTCAATAAACTCAAACAATGCTTTTCCCTGCTCCGAAATCCAGAAATTATCCGTTAACAAACTATCGGCTCCTGCCCCGGTAATCATCATCACTCTGGCCGTATAGTTATCCGAAAGAGATAATATCCTGCGGTTGACACTTACATAACCTCCCTTACCGGAAGAAGCCATTACCCTTGCCAAAGGAGTTTCCTGATACACATCAATAATGACATTGTCTCTTAAATCGCGAGAAACCTGGGCTTCCTTCACAAAGTCAATCGCATTGAGTGCCTGTTCCAACTGTTTTAAGTTCAGTTCCTCTTTGTGATTGATACTGGAATCTTCTTTTACCAGCTTATTAATCAGCTCTTTGACTTCCCATTCATTGATAAACTCACTTCCGCTTTCATCATCAATGTTGATAATAAAATTGGTTTGGTTCTCTTCCATGGCTTTAAACCCTACCATTGCTCCTATGGCCATTAGTACTACAATGGCGATTAATGTAACCCATCCCGGTTTTATATTCCATTTCTGCATCATACGTTACCTGCCTTTAACAGTAAGTACTTCTTTAATGGGCTGGACCAGGCGATCAATACTTCCTGCTCCTACGGTTAGCAATAATTCCGGTTGATTGTGTTCAACCCAAGCGGGCAATTGCTCATCCTGCAACAGTTGCTTGTCCGGAGCATTTACCTGCTCCAAGACCATCTCTGCATTCACTCCTTCAATAGGAAGTTCTCTGGCCGGGTATACCGGTAGCAATACGACTTGGTCGGCTATTGATAAGCTTTGCGCAAATTCTTTAGCAAAGTCCCTGGTGCGCGAAAACAAATGGGGTTGAAAAACCACCGTCAGTTTTTTGTTAGCATACAAGGCTTTTACGGACTCCAACACCACTTTCAATTCCGTTGGATGATGCGCATAGTCGTCAATATAAATATGCTTCTCGTTCTTTACAATATATTCGAACCGTCTTTTTACGCCTTTGAATGTTTCCAAGGCATACTTTACTGTTTCGGACGGAATACCCAATGCCTTTGCTACGGATACGGCTGCCAGTGCATTTTCAATATTGTGAAAGCCCGGAACGAGCATCTCCACTCCTTCCAGCCATACTTCGTCTTTTCCTTGTTCATTTTTGACATAGATTTCAAAAACGAACTTTCCGTTTTCAACACGGACATTTGCTGCATGACAATCTCCTTGCTCCAGGCCATACGTGGCTACCCGAGCACTTTTCTCTAATTGGCGGGCTGCCTCCAAGCGGACTTTTTCCTGCAAAAACAATTTGCCATCCTTCTCTTTCAACTTGGCAATATAAGCATTGAAAGCATCTACTACAGCCTGCTCATCACCATAAATATCCAAATGATCGGCCTCTACCGAAGTGATGACTTCAACGGAAGGAGAAAGCCGCAAAAAAGAGCGGTCAAACTCATCGGCTTCCACCACCATATATTGGTCTGCTTTGCCTGGCTTGTTAATCAGTAAATTGGAATTGTAATTTGCTGAAATCCCTCCTAAAAAAGCTGTAAAGTCCAGCGCTGCACATTGAAGTACATGAGCCACCAAAGTGGTAGTTGTCGTTTTTCCGTGTGTACCTGCAATTCCGATGGTGAAATAATTTGCAGAAAGCAATCCCAATACTTCCGATCTCTTCATCAACAAGGCCTTTTGTGCCTTAAACGCCTTCAACTCGGAATGTCCGGACGGAACTGCCGGGGTATAAATGATTAATACATTAGACTTATCACTTTTAAACTCCTCCGGAACCAACCTCCAATCGTCCTGATAATGCACCTGCATCCCTTCCTGTTCCAAGGCCTTGGTCAACTCGGTGCATGTACGGTCATAGCCGGCTACCTGGCGGCCGTGCTGATGAAACCAGCGAGCCAAGGCGCTCATACCTATCCCTCCTATTCCGATCAGGTATACATATTCAATTTGGTCTAACCGTACCTTCATGTATGCATCAACTATTCTTATTCTACTTGAATCTTTTTATACTTTCTGTTTTACCAGATTTAATACTTCCTCCGCAATATCTTTCGCTGCATTGGGTTTCCCCAGTTTGCAAATATTCTTACTCAAGTCCTCCCGCTTTTCATCATCATGTAATAAGTCAAGCACTACTTCCGTAAACTGCTCACGTGCTTCACTGTCCTTGACCATTATGGCCGCTTTTTCATTGACCAAAGCCATTGCATTTTTTGTTTGATGATCTTCTGCCACATTGGGCGAAGGAATCAACACGGTGGCTTTTGCGGCCAAACATAATTCGGAAATGGACAAGGCTCCCGCCCTGCAAACGACCAAATCGGCTACTGCATAAGCATAATCCATTCGATCTATAAAAGCCCCTAACCACAAGCCATTACCTTTCTTCCCTTCAAGTGCTACTTGAAGCTGATTATAATAAAATTTACCGGTTTGCCAAACGATCTGATATCCCTTCTTCAATAAAACTTCTATTGCCTGAAGCAGGCTATCATTAATAGTTTTGGCTCCCAGGCTCCCTCCAAACACCAATAAGGTCTTTTTTTGAGGGTCTAACCGAAAGTACTCAAAGGCTTTCTCTCGCAACCCTTCCAATTGCATGATATCATTGCGCACCGGATTTCCTGTAAACCGTATTTTATTCTCAGGAAAGTACTTTTCCATATTGGGATAAGCCACACATACTCTTTGAGCCTTCTGTGCCAATAGCTTATTCGTTAAGCCTGCATACCCGTTTTGCTCTTGCAAAACCGTGGGAATCTGTTTGGCATTAGCAGCTTTCAACACCGGCCCACTGGCATAGCCTCCTACACCTACGACCGCCTGAGGTTTGAACTCTTTGACAATACGCCTGGCTTTCCAAAGGCTATGCAATAGCTTAAATGGAAACATCAGGTTTTTAACTGTCAGTTTTCTTTGCAAGCCACTCACCCACAGACCGATAATCCGGTAACCCGCCTGAGGAACTTTTTCCATCTCCATTTTTCCTTCAGCCCCTACAAAGAGGATTTCTATCGACTCATCGATGGATTTGAGTGCATCGGCTATGGCAATAGCCGGATATACGTGTCCTCCGGTGCCACCTCCACTGATGATGATCCTGATATGGTTATTTTTTTTAAGCAATACTTTAGCCAAACAAGTTTTATTAATTCAATTTCAACAACTTATAACAAAAAATCTCTTTTTTTCTTCTCTTTCACTTACCTTTTCCCATTGTCTTCAGCTTCTCCCCTACCCTACTTATTGTATACATAATTCATCATTTGCCGCATTCTTTTCCTTCGCTGGTTGCCCAGAGGTTCAGACAAGGGGCTTCCACTTCCGTAGATTTCCGTTCTGCTCACACTAAGTACAATGCCAAAGGCCATTCCGGTAAATAACAGGGATGTTCCTCCCATACTTAATAATGGCAAAGGCATACCGGTAACCGGCACCAAGCCCACCACTACACTCATATTTACAAAAGCCTGCACCACCAACATAAACACTAGCCCTGCGGCCAACAATCCTCCAAAGGCCCGTTTGGACCTGGACACAATCACCATTCCCCGGTACAGCAGGATCAAGTATAAGGCGACAATCGCCATTCCGCCCAAGGTACCGTATTCTTCAATAATGATGGCAAAGATAAAATCCGAGTACGGGTGAGGCAAAAAGTTTCTTTGTACACTTTTACCTACTCCTTTGCCTGTAAAACCACCGGTAGCGACCGCGATATAGGATTGTTCGGCTTGGTAAGGAACAGCACTTTCACTAAAATAAGATTCCAAACGGCTGGAAACCGTACCACCTCTTTGCCCGAATGCAAAAGCAAAAGTACCGGCCATAACGCCAATCAAAGCAAGCATTCCAAGGTATTTGACGGGCACCCGGCCTATAAATAACAGTAGCATACAGGTCATAAACAACAGTGTTGCTGAGGACCAGTCACTCAATCCGATTAAACCACAGATAATCCCACACCAGAGCAACAGAGGTGTTAAAGCCTTTTGAAAGCGCTGAATGCTCATTTGTCGCTTTGATAACATACTTGCCATATTGGTGATCAATGCCAGTTTGGCAAGATCCGAAGGCTGAAAAGTATATTTGGTAAATGGGATGGTAATCCACCGGGACGCTTCGTTCAGCGTAGCTCCAAAATACCAGGCAATCAGTAACAGAGGCACCGACACCAACAAAGCCATTCGCGAGATCCGGGAGTAATATTTATAATCCACTTTATGGCAAAAGTACATGGCGATAAATGCCAGAAACACCAAAAATGAATGCTTAAATAAATAGTATTCCGTATTTCCATCGGCTTTCCGGTAGGCCAAGGTTCCCGTAGCACTATACACTACCAGAATACTGATGAGTGACAGGACTATGGCGACTCCCCAAATAAATTTGTCTCCCTTCAGATACTTCGATATGGAGTACGTTTGCGTCATTTAGTGTGATGTATTTAAGTCTATTGTTCTGGTATCCAGTTTCTGGATATGATTTTTCACTGCTTTTTTAAACTGCGAACCCCGGTCTTCATAATTTTTAAATAAATCAAAACTTGCACAAGCCGGCGACAGTAATACGACATCTCTATTCTCTCCCAAATGATAAGCCCTTATCACGGCATCTACAACATCCTGAGTTTCATAAATATAGCTCACCATTTCATTGTAATGCTTCAACAGTTTCCGGTTGTCTTTGCCCAGGCAAATAATTGCTTTTACATTTTTCTTCACCAGTTCGTCCAACTCGCTGTAATCATTTCCTTTGTCCACCCCTCCTACCATCCAAATAATCGGAGTCTCAAAGCTATCCAGGGCAAATTTTACTGCATCTACATTGGTGGCCTTGGAATCATTAATAAAGGTAACTCCATTGACCGTGGCCACCGGCTCCAGGCGATGCGGTGCATTTTTAAAAGACTTAAGTCCTTTTTTGACTTGCTCATAAGTTAAGCCTACCCGCAAAACCGCTAAGATAGCGGCACTCATATTCATGGCATTATGCTTTCCCCGTAAGGGCAAGTCCTCAAAAACCAATTTCGGTTGCTCCACATAATCCTCTCCGAATACCCCAGGGTAATTCAATGCCGGAACCGTCAGCCTTCCTTCTTCATAAAAAGAAGCGGAAAATGGCTCTGTAGAAGTCTGAATATTGATCCGGTTCATCACTTTGGCGATATTTTCATCATCGGCATTGTAGATAAACATCCCACCCCCATTCATATTCTCTACCATTCTGAATTTTGCTTCCGCATATTTGTCCAGGCTGTTTTCATAGCGGTCCAAATGATCCGGAGTTATATTCAGCAAAACCCCTACACTGGGTTTAAACTCTTGTATATCTTCCAACTGGAAACTACTCACTTCCAGCACAAAGTATTCCACTTCTTCATGTAATACTTTACGAGCAAAACTCTCTCCGATATTCCCTGCGACCTCCACCTTACACCCGGCTTTTTTCAATAAATGATAAGTCAACAAGGTAGTGGTCGTCTTTCCGTTAGTGCCGGTAATGGCAATAATCCGGGCTTCGGTATAGCGCGAAGCAAATTCGATTTCCGAACTGACCGGAATTCCCGCCTCTGTTATCTTTTGTACAATTGGCACTTTGGGTGAAATTCCCGGACTCTTAATGACGGCATCCGCATTAAGAATCAGCGATTCGGTATGTTGCTCTTCCTCAAAAGCAATGACCTGTTTGTTCAACTCATTTTTATACTTTTGAGAAATTTTCCCAAAATCCGACACAAAAACATCATAGCCTTTTGCCTGAGCAAGCAAGGCCGCTCCGACTCCGCTTTCACCCGCGCCTAATATGACTATTCTGTTTTTCATTGCATTCGCAATTTAAGTTTAAAGTTCCTTTTTGCTATCGAACTTTCAAAGTAGCTATCGACAGGATAGCGATCAACACCCCCACTATCCAGAACCGGGTAACAATTTTGGCCTCCGGAATTTCTTTCTTTTGATAATGGTGATGTAAGGGTGACATCAAAAAAATCCGCTTCCCTTCTCCGTACTTCCGCTTGGTATATTTAAAATAGCTCACTTGCAGAATTACAGACAAACTTTCAATCAGAAATACGCCACACAACAGGGGGAGCAATAATTCTTTCCGGATCACCAAGGCCAAGACGGCAATCAATGCCCCCAAAGAAAGACTTCCCGTATCGCCCATAAAAACCTGGGCGGGAAAGGAATTGTACCACAAAAAGCCAATACAAGCTCCGACAAAGGCCGTACAAAAAATCACGATTTCCCCGGTATTGGGAATGTACATGATATTCAAATAGTCTGCGAAAATAAAGTTGCCGGAGACATAGGCCAATACGGCTAAAGCCACTCCGATAATCGCAGAGGTACCTGCGGCCAGTCCGTCAATCCCATCCGTGAGGTTGGCCCCGTTAGACACGGCCGTAATGATCAAAATCACCAAGGCCACATACAAAATAGGCGTCAATACCTTCTCAAAAGATTCGGGAACCAAGTTGGAATAATCCAACTCATTGGCTTTGACAAACGGTATGGTTGTCCGGGTGGATTTCACATCTTCATAATGTTTTTCTTGAATATAGACTTCCAAATTACTGGAATTCACATCGGCCGGAAACTCCCGTACCCGTACCGAAGGGTGAAAATAAAGGGTCAGCCCTACGATCAATCCCAACCCTACCTGTCCGATAATTTTGAAAGTCCCTTTGAGTCCTTCTTTATTTTTTCTGAATACTTTAATATAATCATCTACAAAGCCAATAAGGCCCATCCAAATTGTAGAAACTACCAACAGAATAATATAAATATTGTCAAGTTGAGTAAACAACAACACCGGCACCAAAATAGACCCGATGATAATCAAGCCGCCCATAGTGGGGGTTCCCTTCTTTTCCAACTGCCCTTGCAAACCCAAATCGCGAATAGATTCTCCCACTTGTTGTTTTCTCAGAAAGTTAATCAAGCGTTTTCCGAAAATAGCCCCAATCAACAGTGATACAGCAGCGGTCATCAGTGCTCTAAAAGAGATGTACTGAAAAAGCCCTGCCCCTACAAAATCATACTCGCGGTCTAAATAGTTAAATAAGTAATAAAGCATTTCCTATTGTTGAGTTTACTTTTCCGGAATAATGTCCATCAAAACAGGTAGGAATAGGGCCGGTCACCCTATTACCTCCTGTTATGTTTGGTCTAATTGTTAAGCGAGTAAATCACGGATGACCTGTTTGTCATCAAAAGTATATTTGGTTCCTTTAATTTCCTGATACGTTTCGTGCCCCTTGCCAGCCACCAATACGATATCTCCGCCTTGAGCTTGCTCCATGGCATACCGAATGGCATCCTTTCGGTCCGAAATACTAACGGACTTGGTTAACTCTTCACTTTGCAACCCTTTTTTCATGTCTTCAAGAATGGTTTCGGGTTCCTCATCTCTTGGATTGTCCGAAGTCAATACCACCAGGTCACTGTATTCGGCAGCAATTTTTGCCATTTTAGGACGCTTTTCTTTGTCCCGGTTCCCCCCGCATCCTACCAAGGTAATGATACGCTCTTCTTTACTTTGGCGAATACTTTGTATGGTTTTCAAAACATTTTCCAAGGCATCGGGTGTATGGGCATAATCAATGATAAAGCGTCTATTGTCTTTGGAAACGATTTGATCAAACCGGCCTCTGGCGGGAGTAAGTCCGGACAAAGCAGTAAGCACTTGCTCTTCCTTCTCTCCCAGTAACACGGCACTGGCATACACAGCCAAGAGGTTATATGCATTAAAATCGCCAATCAAACGAAACCAGCTCTCTCGGCCATTGATCTCCATTTGTAAACCTTCAAATGAATTGGCTTTCAGTTTTCCTTTAAAATCAGCCATCGACTTTAGAGAGAAACCCAATTTTCTGGCCTTGGTATTTTGCTGCATCACTTGCCCCCGTTTGTCATCAAAATTGACCAGGGCAAATGCTTCTTTACCTAATTTATCAAAGAGCTGTTTTTTCGCGTAGATATAGTTTTTAAAAGTTTGGTGATAGTCCAGATGATCGTGTGTAATATTGGTAAACACGGCACCTTTCAGCGCTATGCCGGCCAACCGTTCTTGCACAATAGCATGTGAGCTCGCCTCCATAAAACAGTGAGTACATCCCTGTTCCACCATTTGGGCCATCAGCTTTTGTAAACTCAATGCATCCGGGGTTGTCAGTTGAGCATCCAATATTTGTGTATCGATACGGTTTTCAATGGTTGACAACAGGCCTACTTTATAGCCTAAGCTCCGAAAGAGCTCATACAGTAACGTTGCACAAGTTGTCTTACCGTTGGTTCCGGTAATGGCCACCACCTTTAACTTTTCAGAGGGTTGATCGTAAAAATTAGCTGCCATCACCCCCACCTGACTGGCAGAGTGCTCTACTTGAATGTATGTAATATGTTGGAGAATTGTCGAAGGTAATTGTTCACAAACAATTGCCACAGCCCCTTTTTCAATGGCTGTTTCAATATATTGGTGACCATCCGTAAGTACACCGGGCACGGCAAAAAACAGACTGCCCGGGGTCACCCGCCGCGAATCTAAAAACAAGTGTTTCACCTCCACCTTTTCGGGTGCTCCGATGACTTGTTTTATCTTACAGTTGTTTACTATGGTGTTGAGTGTTTTGATAGTTGTATTGTTAATCAGTTTAAGTTGTGTTTAAATTGTCAGCTTTCCAGGCTGATATAAATTTGATATCCTTTTTTAATCCGGGTACCGGGGTTGAGCGATTGCCTCACGACCCGTCCATTGCCAAAGACCTTCACTTTTAAGCCCCTGTTTTCAAGAAGGTACATAGCATCTCTCAAGGTCATTCCTCTCACATCCGGCACGCTACCCTCTTCGAGCCGGTTGTCCACCCATTGAATCGTGTCGTTTTTCAACTGTGTATGCACCCAGGCATTGGTATTCATCGGCATATGCTTCAGCCCTAATTTATCTGCCAAAACTTTCAAGTCATAAAAATTCCCGGAGCGAATCACCGGCAATGCCGGTTCTTCCGTGGCCAATACAGGTTGATGCTCCATTTCCTTATACACCCTCTTCACATATAGCATATCCGAAATCTGTCGAAAAATCGGAGCGGCTACTTCTCCTCCGTATTTCCCTGCATTGGTAGGGTTGTCAATCACCACAATACAACTGTATTTGGGCTTGTCAGCGGGAAAATACCCGGCAAAAGAAGTATAATAACTTTGGGTGTACTGTCCGTTTCTCAACTTTTGTGTTGTTCCGGTTTTCCCTGCAATTTTATATTCCTCAGATTTGATTCCCTTAGCCGTTCCTCTTTCTACCACCCCTATTAACATTTTTTGCAAAATAGACAAGGTCCGGTCTGAGCATACTTTTTTATTTAACACTTCCCGATCATAAGACCTTACGGTCTTATTCCCATCAATCACTTTTTTCACCAGGCGTGGTTTCAATAAAATCCCTTGATTAGCCACCGCATTGAAAAATGTAAGAATCTGTAAGGGAGACATTTTCAGCTCATAGCCTATTGACATCCAAGGCAAAGAGCAACCACTCCAGGTTTCTCCCCCAGGCTTGCTAATAAAGGGCAGGCCCTCTCCTTTCATCTGAAAGTTTAATGACTCCGTAAGCCCAAAGGATTCTAAGTAACGGAGAAATTTTTCAGGTTTATCGTTAAAATGCTGGAAGACTAATTTTGAAATCCCAATATTGGAAGACTTTTCAAAGACAGACTGTACGGAAATACGCCCGTATCCATACAAGGCCGCATCTCTCATTTGACAGTCTTCATAAAATTCATATGTACCTTCTCCGGTATCGACCGTATCGTTTACCGAAATTTTTGTCTCTTCCAACAAAGCCATCATGGAAGCCAACTTAAAGGTTGACCCAGGCTCTGCCACCCCTTGGCTTCCCACTGCATAGTTATAATTCTCTACATACTCTGCCTGCGCGTTTTTCCCCAAATTAACCATTGCTTTGATTTCTCCCGTCTCTACTTCCATCACAATCACAGAGCCGTAATTAGCCCAATGCCTGTACAAGGAATTCTTTAAGGTATTCGTACAGAACTCCTGTAACTCAACATCTAAGGTCGTTTGAATATCATAACCATTTTCCGAACTTGTATGGTCTTGGTCGATTAAGGGAGACCAACGCCCCCCACTAAGCCGCTGATATAAAGCTTGACCGTTGACTCCTGCCAAATCCTTGTTAAAGCTAAATTCCAAACCCCGTCCTTTGGTTGTCCCGGCGGTATCTTTCCAGGTAAACCCGATTGTTCTGCGCGCCAAAGCATCAAAAGGCATAAAACGCCTTTCTCTCGAGTCAAAAATCACCCCACCTTTCGAGCGGCCTTCTTTAAAAATAGGCCATTGACTGAGGATTTTCTTTTCCTGATAACTCACAGGCTCTACACTCAGCACCTTGTATTTGCGATTATTATTACGTGCTTCCCGAAGTTCTCTGGAATATTCGTCTGCAGTCTTCTCTTTAAAAAAACCGGCTAACAGCACAGAAAGAGAATCAATTCCTTTGTCGAAAACCTCATCCTGGGCTACCGTTGGATCAAATGCGACTTCATAGAAAGGAAGAGAGGTAGCCAGCAAACTCCCGTTGTCACTGAGTATGTTTCCCCGGGTGGCTTCTACCTCCCTGTACTGCAAGCCATTCTCACGGGCAATTCTTCTCCATTTTTCACCATTGACAAATTGAATATCAAAGACTTTGACAAAAATGATAATGGCATAAATCACCACGCAAGCAAAAGCTATGCGGACTCTTGTTAATATGGAACGCCTGATCCCCAATGGCTTAATCGTTAAGCGTTTGTTTTAGTTAATCTTTTATTTTAATTACTGTAACGGGCTCATCATTCTCTATCATTCCCAACTGTTTTACTCTCCGCTTCATTTCCTGATGTTTACTCGCCTGTATATAATCAAATTTCAATGTCCCGTAATCCACCCGGAGCAATTTCACTTCGTTAGACAATTCGGTTTTCCGGTTCACTTTCCGGTCTGCATAAAATGTATTTGAAATGTAAACCACTCCCAACACCGTCACAAACAGAAAATAAGGAATCACTTTTATGGCCAAATCATCTTTTACAGACAGATTCAACTTTGCTCCGGAAAGTCCTCCCAGGAGCGGTTTTTTTTCTTCCGTTTCTGTTTTTTTATAAGTATTCATTGGGTTGATAGTTTAATCCCGATTCTTAACTTGGCACTCCGGGCGCGATTGTTCAGCGCTATTTCATCCATCGAAGCCACCAGTGGTTTTGATTTTAGAGGTTTAAAAGGCCGGATTAAATTTCCGTAAAAATCCTTTTCCACCTCCCCTTCAAATTTCCCTGATTTGAGATAATTCTTCACCAAGCGGTCTTCCAAAGAATGGTAAGACATTACTACCAACCTCCCGTTTTCGTTCAAGACTTCTGAGGACTGTTCCAACAAGTCTTTTAAGACTTCCAACTCATCATTCACCTCAATACGCAGGGCCTGAAAGACCAATGCCAGGAATTTATTTTCTGCATTTCGCTTTGCAAATTTCCGGATCACATCCACCAGCTCGGTAGTCGTTTCTATCGCTTTCGAAGCCCTCACCTTCACAATTTCCTGTGCTATTTGCCGGGCATTCCGCAACTCTCCATAAAGCCGGAACACTTGAACCAACTCCTCTTCACTGTATTCATTCACCACCACTTTCGCCGACTTCTCCGCTTCCTGATCCATCCGCATATCCAACTCTCCGTCAAACCGGATTGAAAACCCTCTTGCCCCTTCATCGATTTGGTGGGAGGAAATTCCCAAATCAGCCAAAATCCCGTCTACTTTTTTAATGCCATGCAAGCGAAGGTACTTTTTCAAAAACCTGAAATTTGCCTCTATCAAAGTAAATTGCTCTCCCAACCCTTCAGTATTTCGTTTCGCATCCGGGTCTTGATCAAAAGCAAACAGTTTTCCCCGCTCTAAGTATTTCAACATTTCACGGGTATGCCCCCCTCCGCCAAAAGTCACATCCACATATACTCCGTCTGGTTTAATATCCAACCCTTCAATGCATTCTTTCAACATCACCGGCACATGATACTCACTTGCCACTATTTTGTTCTTTTATAGTTTGTACTTCTCCTTTATTAATATTCACCACCACCGGTTCTTCTTTCTGTACTCTTGATCCCAAATAGTCTTTGGAAGACAAGGCCATTTCATCCGGTGGCATGATAAACGCACCACTTATTTCCGCACTCCACAATTCCAAGCGGTTTCCCACTCCAATCAAATGAATATCCGATTCCATTTGAGCGTATTGCAACATGTCTTTCGGAATCAAAATCCGGGAAGATTTATCTGGCTCCACTTCCATACAACCTGCAAAAAAACTCCGTTGAAATCGAAGTTGTTGTGGATCGAACGGATTCAAATTCATCACTTTTTCATAAGTATCCACCCAAATATCTTCCGTGTATACTGTCAAACAAGGTTCAAATCCTTTTACCAACATCAACTTTTCTCCATCACAATCTGCCAATACATTTTTAATCCGGGCTGGTAGCGTTAACCTTCCCTTCGCATCAATTTTACAGTCATATTTTCCATAAAATGCTGGCATTTAATTCAGGGCTACATTGAACCGAAAATGAATATTGAATACAAAACTAAGAATTATTCTGACAATTTCAACCACCGCCACCCACTTCACCCCACTTTCACCCTCAGTACTTTCAACGCAGTCCTAACTCAAAGTGTTTTGCCAAAAAATGAATGCAAAGTGGAAGAGTTCCTAAATCTCCAAAAAATGAAAGCTAAAATAAATATAATGCTGCACCCAATTCCTTTTCCAGGTGTATTTGGATGTTAAAAGCCCCAAAACTAACATATAAGCCTCAATCGACCTGAACCTTTCTTTTTTTTTACTTCTTATGGATTTCGATAAATTTTATTTCCTAATAAATGTTAATACACCCCTGTGGGAGAAAGTGGTGTAAAAAGACACGACTCTTTGGCTTTTTGACAAACGGCCAACTACTCCCCTTGGCAAACGTTCAGAAGGATACGCCAAAACCCTCTTCAAGAAAAGGGACAGAGTGGAAGATTGTGGGAGAGGATCTTCACTTCTCCGGTTTTTATCCAAAAAGCAGGATTTACACTATGTTTTTGTCTTCTATTTTAAAACCGGAAGAACAAAAGTGGGAGAAGGTGGGGAAGCCCCATTATTGGCAGACCGGTGGAAGAATGTGGGGAAGATGTTTCTAAAAAACAGTGTAGCAAACGATCCGGCAAAATGCAAAATGTCTCTGCTTGTAAACCTGAAAGACATGAGGCCGCTTTAAACGATCGGGATACCTTTCAAAATCATAGAATTTTCCTAATCACAACGAAGGTCTTTTACCAACCATCCACACATTCCAAAAGCCTCTTGGAATCATCCAAAAATACCTGTTAAAAACCGTCTATTCAATTTAGAATAAGTAAAAATTCATGCCCTTCATTGTATAGTTAAACTTTGCAAAGTAGTTTTGGCATGCATTAAAAAAACACAAATACTAACCTAAATAATTAAATCAATGAGCTGGTTTACGAATGCATTAACAAGCACAATTGGGCGCAAGTTGTTAATGGCCCTGACGGGACTATTTTTGATACTTTTTCTGGTCGTTCATGTTGCTGGCAACTTACAGTTACTCAATGGAGACGGAGGCGAAGCCTACAACATCTACACCAAGATGATGTCTACCAACCCGTTAATCCAGACTGTTTCCAAACTCAACTTTTTGTTTATCATTACTCACGTAGTAGTTTCTATCCTACTTACCAAAAAGAACCGGTCGGCTCGTCCGGTGAAGTATGCATACAACCGGCCCAGTAAAAACAGTACCTGGTCCTCCCGGAACATGGGCATATTAGGGTTTATCACTCTGATTTTCATTGTTATTCACTTGAAAACCTTTTGGTTTGAAATGAACTTTGGAGAGATGCCGGTGAAAGTTTACAACGGAGAAGAGGTAAAAGACATGTACACCGTAGTAGTCGCAGCCTTCTCTCAGACCTGGTATGCAGCCCTGTATGTGGTTTGTATGGGCTTTTTAGCCTTTCACTTGGTACATGGTTTTCAAAGTGCCTTCCAAACGTTGGGTTTAAATCATGTTAAATACAACAGCTTGATCAAAACCCTAGGAGTAGCTTTCGCGATCATTGTGCCTGTACTTTTCGCGATTCAACCCATTTACATCTACTTCCAAAACATGTAGCCTACCCCTTTGTGAGCTAGGTGCTTTAACCATTTTATTTTACAATCAGTCAACAGGTTATCATCGCATATAACCCTAATACAAAGGAATTATGAAATTTGATTCGAAAATACCTGCCGGTCCGCTTAGTGAAAAATGGACCAAACATAAATTCAACCTCAAACTGGTCAACCCTGCCAACAAACGAAAGTACGAAATCATTGTAGTAGGTACAGGACTGGCCGGAGCTTCGGCCGCAGCCTCTTTAGGGGAGTTAGGATATAATGTAAAGGCTTTTTGCTATCAAGACAGCCCTCGCAGGGCGCACAGTATTGCTGCGCAAGGGGGGATCAATGCCGCCAAAAACTATCAGAATGACGGAGACAGTATATTCCGTTTGTTTTACGATACGGTAAAGGGAGGAGACTACAGAGCCCGAGAAGCCAATGTACACCGCCTTGCAGAAGTCAGTGTCAACATCATTGACCAGTGTGTGGCGCAAGGAGTTCCTTTTGCCCGCGATTACGGAGGATTGTTGGACAACCGTTCTTTCGGAGGAGCACAAGTTTCCCGAACCTTTTATGCCCGTGGTCAAACCGGACAACAATTATTGTTAGGGGCGTACAGTGCGATGAGCCGCCAGGTAGCAGCAGGAAAAGTAAAGCTATATCCTCGTACGGAAATGCTGGACCTGGTAATGGTAGACGGCAAAGCTCAAGGCATTATCACTCGTGACTTGGTAACCGGAAAAATCGAAAAACATTCAGCTCATGCGGTGATTCTGGCTACCGGAGGATATGGCAATGTGTTCTTCCTGTCCACAAATGCAATGGGATGTAACGGTTCTGCGGCTTGGAGAGTCCATAAGAAAGGAGCGCTGTTTGCCAACCCTTGTTTTACCCAGATTCACCCGACTTGTATCCCGGTTCACGGAACTTACCAATCCAAATTGACTTTGATGTCAGAGTCATTGCGGAATGACGGGCGTGTATGGGTTCCTAAACAAGCCGAAGACAAACGCCACCCTAACGATATTCCGGAATCAGAGAGGGATTATTATTTGGAGAGAAAATATCCTTCCTTTGGTAACCTGGTTCCCAGAGATGTGGCTTCTCGTAATGCCAAAGAGGTATGTGATGAGGGCAGAGGCGTAGGCGAAACGAAATTAGCCGTATACTTGGATTTTGCCGATGCCATCAAACGGTTGGGGGAAGATGCGATCAGTGCCAAATACGGCAACCTCTTTGAAATGTATGAGAAGATCACCGGAGAGAACCCTTACAAGGTTCCGATGAAAATTTACCCGGCCGTTCACTACACCATGGGTGGACTTTGGGTAGATTACAACCTGATGACTTCTGTTCCGGGATTATACGCATTGGGCGAATGTAACTTCTCCGACCACGGAGCTAACCGCCTTGGAGCCAGTGCCCTGATGCAAGGACTTGCTGACGGTTACTTTGTCATTCCTTACACTATCGGGGATTACCTTTCTCAACAACCTTATGAGAAAGTTTCTACGGACCACCCTGAGTTCCAGAAAGCTGAAGAAAGTGTACGCAACCAGATCAATACCTTGCTGAATGTGAACGGAACCAAAACGGTGGACCAGTTTCATAAGGAATTAGGTTTGATCATGTGGGACTACTGCGGTATGTCTCGGACTGAAGAAGGCTTGAAAAAGGCCAAAACCCTGATCCAAAACTTGCGCAAAGAGTATTGGGAAAATGTGAAAACCATTGGAACAAATGAAGAATTAAACATCACCTTGGAAAAAGCTTACCGTGTAGCCGATTTTATGGAATTGGCCGAACTGATGGTAGACGATGCCCTGTTGCGGGCCGAGTCTTGCGGAGGACACTTCAGAGCCGAATACCAAACCGAAGAAGGGGAAGCCCTTCGTAACGATGAAGAGTTTGCTTATGTAGCCGCTTGGGAATACAAGGGAAAAGATATGGCGGAAGCTTTACACAAGGAAGAATTGACATTCGAAAATGTCAAGCTTACCCAGCGTAGTTATAAATAATACCATCTACCGGGCCTGGCACCCTTGCCTGCGCCCGGGCTTCTTCTGTTAAAAAGAGAAGCTGTATACAGTTTAATTTTTCATTTAGCCAATCAAAAACTAAAAATATTATGAACCTCACGCTAAAAATATGGAGACAAAAAAATAGCAGTGATCAAGGCCAAATAGTCACTTACCTGGTGAAAGACATTTCGCCGGATATGTCTTTTCTGGAGATGTTCGATGTTTTGAACGAGCAACTTCTGGAAAAAGGCGAAGACCCTATTGCTTTTGATCATGACTGCCGTGAAGGTATTTGTGGGGCATGTAGCATGTATATCAACGGGCAGCCACACGGGCCTCTGAAAGGTACCACTGCTTGTCAGTTACATATGCGGAACTTCAAAGATGGCGAAACCATCTTTGTGGAGCCTTGGAGAGCCAAGCCTTTCCCTGTAATCAAAGACTTGGTGGTAGACCGCACTTCTTTCGACCGGATCATCCAAGCGGGAGGTTATATTTCCGTAAACACAGGTAATGCACGGGATGCCAACGAAATTCCGATTGCCAAGGAAATTGCCGATGAGGCTTTCAACTCGGCAACTTGTATCGGTTGTGGCGCTTGTGTAGCTGCTTGTAAGAACGGATCGGCAATGTTGTTTGTGTCTGCCAAAGTATCACAGTTGGCAATGTTACCACAAGGGAAACAAGAGCGCAACAGCCGTGTAGAAGCGATGGTCGCCCAAATGGATGAAGAAGGTTTTGGCGCCTGTACCAATACCGGAGCTTGCTCGGCAGAGTGCCCTAAAGAGATCTCACTAACCAATATAGCGAAGCTCAACCGGGAATACTATAGCGCAAAGGCATCGTCTAAAAACGTATAATTTCAAGCGTTTTTTCACTGCCCGAAAGATCTCTCACCTCGTTTTTTATGTACATAAGGTAGGAATCCACTTTCGGGCAGTCATTTCTTTCTCTCCATAGAATCTCGTCCAAGATCTTTTCCTCATTTATAATAAATCCCGGAATTTTAATTCCATTCTATTGACAATTAGCAAATCTCCTTTTAACTTTCACTTACCAAAGGGGTTAAACAATCCGCCTCACTTCTTTGTTGAAAGGGTAAGTATGATCTTTTTCCTATTATTCAAATGGGTGGAAAGTCCCCCTTGAGGAAATTACTCAATCAAGAACTCACTAAACTTCATTAATTTTTGGTAGATCAAGCACAAACATATTATCAGAGCGAGCAATATCATAAAGCCATTGAACTGCTGGAAAAAGAGCTGCAAAACAGCCATCCATCTCCGGAGATTTTTGGATTGCTGAGCCGGTGTTACCTAGCCATTGGCGACATTATTCGCTCCGAAAAAATAGCCGCACAAGGGCTAGAGAGTTATTCTGATTCGGACATTCTCCAAGAAATTTACAACAATAGCAAGAATCAGCTTAATCAAATTTTACTTGCCATTCGCCAAATTGAAGACGGCCAACATACTTCGGCAGAAATCAATTTTATCAAAGCCAATACTGAGCTGTTAATCAAAAACCAACAGTTTGAGCAAGCTATTGACCAACTTTCCCTACTCGCTGACGCGCGAAAAGCCAAGACGACCAATATCCTTTGGATAGGCCAATATTTAAAGGAAATCTATTTTGAGCCGGCAGCAGAAGTCCACAAACACAAGTACACCAAACTCTTGTTTGAAGAGGTAATTTTTTATTACCTCAAAGCTTGTAAACTGTATGAAAAAGGCTATCAGGAAATCAGGGAAGCTGCCAAAAATGCAGATTAAGCCCTCGCTATTGAACTGTAAACAGATACTATGCATTAAAAAAATTACTGTTTTTCAAACACAATCCTTCCCAAAAAGAAAACCAGCCTCACATACGTAAGTGCTGGTTTTTTCATAGCTGGTTGGGTTGATTAATAATTATTGGCTATACAAGTAGTTACTTTTCATCATAAAAAATAGTCATCCCTATATAAGAGGTAGATTGCCTCATAGTGAGTTCAGAATCGGCACCGAACACTACCCAAAGTTTTCCCTGCTGGTCAGCTTGTACATCATAGTATACATGTTGCCGATTATTGATCCGGAATATCCTCTTATTCAATACGTAATTGGAAGCCAATGCTACCTTGTTTACATAAAGCATATCCTCCCCGTCTTCCTCTTTATCCCCTTTATCCAAATGCAGGCTGAACTCTTCATAGGCATTTCCCAAACTATCGGTTAAGTTGATTTTTTCCACCCAAGGTTTATAGTTGTAAACTCCAAAGCGAAAATACACCGATTTGTCCCGCAAATCTTCCTGCGTATAATCTTGCTCAATTTGATGTTTCATATCCAAATCAAAGAACACATTGTACGACTTGCCCGGATTTAAGCCTTCCACTTCCGCGAGAAAGTAATGAAAAAGCCTTCCGTTTTTATTATTGTATTGTACTTCTAAGGCATCGTCTTCTATGGAGTGGCGACTAGGCAGGTGTACATACGAATAATCCAACTCAAAAAAGCTTGCACTATCTACCCGGTAATCCGAAAACCCCACATTTAACTCATCTTCAGCACTAAAAGATATGACAGAAAAATAGTCGTAATTGGTTGTGGGACCAACCCCATCGGACAGATCCGTACATCCGCCCAATAGCAACAAGGGAACCCACAAAAACTTCACTAGCTTCTTCATCCTCTTTTTGATTGTTCATTATTAAGGACACGCCAATTGCGTAATTGGTTGAGATCCTTTTAAGGATTATTTAAAGAAATAGCGGAAAACCATTCCCACTCCCAAAGAGTTAGGATTACTGGTAAACGGTTGCCCATCTTTGGTGAAAGAATTCAATGCAAATTTATAGTTTGCCTCCAATGAGAGGCTATAACTGGAATTCAAACGAAGGCTCACTTCATTGCCTACAGTACCGTTAAAGAACATTGAGCGGAAAGGGGAATCCTCGTCTCCCGAATTGATCCGGTAACTTTTAATGTTCGTTCCCTCTCCTTCGTTTTTGATTTCATTGCCTAAAAAGAAATCCGAAGTCACACCGGCTTTTACGATCCAATTGATTTTTTTATTGAGAATCATATAGCCTGCCCGTAAAGGGATAGAGGCAAATTCGTACGAATTATTGACTTTATAAGTAGATGATACGCTCACAAACTTGCTGGATTTTAAGGTAGCCGCATTGGAAGACATCGTGACAGGAATGATTTCATTATGCGGTGCATCCGATACGGATACGGAAGTTTGTGTTTTGGTATTGTAATTTCCGTACGTCACCCCGCTTTCCACCACCCAACGTTTGGCTACTCGCATTCCTACATTGACTCCATAGGTCAGGGAAACTGCCGGTTCGTTCACTTCATTCATCACCTGATTTGCCGCATCTTCGGGCAAACGTTCTGCACCTACGATCCCAGGTGCATACGATTTGCTATATGAATTTTGGACGTTTCCGTTAGCATGGTAATTAGGATCGAAGCGATCGCCACCTAAATTAATTTGCGCAAAAACTTCCGGTTCAAAAGCTTCTTTTCTCTTCTTCGCAACAGGCAGGTTTTTATACCAATCATTCGCAGGGTTGATCAAACCCGGTTCGTTGAATGCAACCTCCATAGGTACCCCCTCAGGTTTTTCCAATAAATCCAACACTTCATTTTCAACAGAAGAATTATCATATGCGGCATACACCGGGTCAGAACCCAATCCTTCCGCACCGGGCTTGATACTTCTTGTATTGGTGACTTCCTCCTCTTTTTTTGAAGTGTTAGCCAAAGCATTGTTCCCAGAACTGACAAATACCTCTTTCTCACCATTGGCAATGTTTTTATTTTCCGTATCCGTAGTAGAGGGAGCTGTTACAGCTGAGGGTATATTTGCTGCGATGGTATTAAGAGTATTTATCGTAGATTTTTCTTCATGGGGGTGATTTTGAACGTTGTTAATAGTTGTGTTTTCCGAGGTTGTGGGCTTTGGATTTACCACATCCCCGGATACTTGTGCCAAACCAGGCTCAGGTGCTGTTCTTACCGGCTCCACCGTAGGAGTAGTTGCTACGGCTCTCCCCCCTGCTTCTTCGGCATCCACAATTTGATTTTCCCGAGCCAACGAAGGGTTTTGGTTTTTCATCATCGTTTTACCGGATGGGTTGGTATGTAGAGAAGGTTGTTGCTCTGCACTCATCTCCTGGGAAAGCTTGGTGGCCGAATCGCCTATGGTGGTAATGGACTCATAGGCCAGTTCATTGGGACCTGCGCCTTGGTCTATAGTCCGGTACCCCAAATACCCCACTACCAAAAGAGCTACAGCTGCGGCCGCGGCAGCCAAAGGTCTTTTCCAAACGACAAAGCCTTTTTGCTCGTCTAGTGCCGACTCAATGTTCCCCCACACTTCGGAACTAGGGGTGTACTCCCCTCCCTCCAAAGCGTCTTGCCAGGCATTCTCAAAATTGGTTTTATGCTTTTTGTCTGAGCTTTTCATATTGATTACTCTCTGCTTCAGAAATCATGTCTCTTAATAAACTTTTTGCCCGGGCATATTGCGACTTGGACGTTCCTTCGCTAATGCCCAATTGCTCTGCTATTTCTTTGTGTTGGTACCCCTCAATGGCATACAAGTTAAAAATTACTTGACAGCCCGTGGGTAATTTTTTCAAGAAGATCAACAAGTCCTTATACTGGAAGTTAGACAGGGTAAATTCCTTGTCTGCCAAACTGTGCAATTCCTGTACATCCACCATCGGATAGAGGTATAACTTGCTCCGGTGATAGTTGATAGCTGTGTTTATGACAATTCGTTTAATCCAGTAAAATAAAGAAGACTCCCCTCTGAATTTTTTGATGTTCTTGAATACTTTAATAAAGGCTTCCTGCAGGATGTCTTCGGCATCTTCGCTCTTTTTAGAATAGCGCATACATATCCCCATCATTTTCTTGGAAAATGTGTCGTACAATTGCTTTTGGGCTTTGCGCTCCCCCTTTATGCAGCCTTTTACAAGTTCGTCTTCGTTCAGCATTCTATGTTTTTAGGAAAAATCGCCGTACTAAATACTTAATTATTTTCGGGGTTCTTTTTTGGTTGACCCCTGCTTTAAAAAAAAGGTTGGAACCCGATGGAATCTTCTCACTTTTTTTTGCAAAAATAAGAGGTCTTCCGTTCAATATTGTTCTATTCCTTTACAACATCTCCCATCATTATTTTAATCCCTCCTTTGCAATTCATTTATTTGCAGTAACTTTCCGGACAATTGTAAATCTTTTCTATTTACAACTTTCGGTAAATGAGCCGTGTCCGTAACAAGTACACTACTGTCTACAATTTTTCCGTTATGAAAAATTTTAAATTATTATTCTTTATTTCAAGTATACTCCTTATACTCAGTACCCCTACCCTGTTACAAGCCAGCCATATCCGAGCAGGCGACCTCACTGCCCGAAGAGCACCGGATGGCGATAACTTAACCTATATCTTCACTGTGATGCTCTATAGAGATACCGAAGGAGTAGAACCTTCTCCCGGAGAAATTCGCTTTGGTGATGGAAGTGAGATGGCTATTGTAGATTTTGTATCATTAGGTTTGATTGACAACGGGCAAACGGAAGTATTGCGGTACGAAGTCCGGCATAGTTTCCCTTCGGCAGGTATGTATAAGGTAAGTTTTTACCAACGAGACCGGAACCAGGGGGTCAATAATATGAGCAACTCTGGTAGCACACCTTTTTATATAGAGTCCTCCTTTCTTATCAGCCCTACCCTGGGATATAACGCGTCTCCCACATTGCTAATGCCTCCTATCGAAAAGGCTACTATCGGCCAACGATATATCCATAACCCCGGAGCCTTTGATGCCGAGGGGGATAGCATTGCGTATGAAATAACCATTTGTAAAAGAGGACCGGCAATTAATGGTGAACCTCGTTATGTGGACCGTTACACTTTCCCAAATCACTCAAACTGGAGCTCAGCAACTGAGGAAGGACAAACGCCACCCATCCTCTCCCTAAACCCCATCACCGGGGATTTGATATGGGATGCTCCGGGAGTGCCAGGTGAATACAATGTAGCCTTTTATATCAATGAATACCGCAATGGTGTTCTGATCTCTCAAGTTAACCGGGACATGCAAATCATTGTGGAAGATTGCGATAACCGGCGGCCAAAAGTCAAGGTACCGGAAGAGCTTTGTGTGATTGCGGGGGAAACCCTGGAAGAAACCATCATTGCGACTGACCAAGACGGTGATGACATCAAATTATTTGCTTCCAACGACCCTAAATCCAACCCGGATATGGGGGGGAACGGAGGTATCTTTGATTTGCCCTCCCCCAGTAAAAGCGCTACGTTTACAAACACCGTGAACTTACCGGGTAGAGCAGAAGGCACTTTCAAATGGGAGCCCCATTGTAACGACATCCGGGAGCAACCTTATCAGGCGATCTTTAAGGCAAATGATTTACCATCTTTCTGTCGCCCACTGGCCGATATACAGGTATTGCGCATTAAAGTGGTAGGCCCTCCCCCCCAAAACTTACAGGCACAAGCAACGGCTAATCCCAAAGAAGTTCAACTGACCTGGGATACTTATGAATGTGCTTTACCAGGTGCCAAAATGACCATTTGGAGAAAAGTGGGAAGTTCCGGTTTTGTGCCGGACAACTGCGAAACAGGTTTACCGGCCTCTTCCGGTTATGAAAAAATTGCCGAAGTTCCTGTGGCTGAAACGTCTTATATCGACTCAGGCCTGAAAGGAGGACAGAATTATTGTTACCGGATCTTCGTAGACTTTGCCGGACCAAAGGGAGGAGAAAGCCTCGCATCGGATGAAGCATGTGTGTTTATCCCTACTTTCGCCCCTTATATCACCAAAGTCAGTGTGGAAAAGACCTCGCAAACAGAAGGAGAAATCCAGGTGGAATGGACAGAACCGATAGACGTAGATCCCGTTCAGTTTCCAGGCCCTTATACTTATCAGTTAATCCGGTCCGAAGGATATGAAGGCAACCAAAACGAAGCAGTTTTACCGGCATCCCCTACAAGTGACCGGACGTTTACCGATACCGGATTGAATACTGAAGAGTTAGTGTACAACTACCGCGTCATATTGTACTCCCAAGGAAACGAAGTGGATACTTCACCTTCTGCTTCTTCGGTGCGCCTACAGGCTACTCCAACTGCCGTATCCATTGATCTGGACTGGTCGGCTATGGTGCCTTGGAATAATTTATCTCCCAATTATAAACATAAGGTCTACCGGAAACTGGAGGATGAACCTGTAGCTGATTTTGTCTTGATTG
Organism: Rapidithrix thailandica; assembly: GCF_039710355.1. Classification (NCBI taxonomy): domain Bacteria; kingdom Pseudomonadati; phylum Bacteroidota; class Cytophagia; order Cytophagales; family Flammeovirgaceae; genus Rapidithrix; species Rapidithrix thailandica. The sequence goes on from NZ_JBDKWZ010000007.1 coordinate 60,418, forward strand.
ATGAAGTGGATGTTGCTCAATCGGGGATGCGTTATTCGGACAAAGGTACGTACAACAATGAACCCTTAGATTCTGACTTGCTCTATTGCTACCGGATCGAGACCCAAGGGACCTACGAAAGGGCCGAAATCGTAGAGCCTTTACTCAATTACTCCCAAATACTTTGCGAAAGTTTGTTGGATACGGTTCCACCATGTGCTCCTATCCTCACCCTGGAACCGCTGGATTGTGAACAATTTACAGATCCGTCACCAGGCAACATCCAAAATTGCCAAACAGACCTTTATGAAAACCGGCTGACTTGGACGATGCCTCAGACTCCCGAATGCAGTGAGAAGCCCAGGTCTTACAACCTTTATTATACCCCAAGCAGCGATACCAGCACCTGGCAGTTATTGGTCAATACACCGGATACGTTTTTCGTTCACGAAGATTTGATTTCGGTCGCAGGTTGTTATGCCGTCACCGCCTTGGACAAGAAAGACAATGAAAGTATCCTGAGTAATATTGAATGCAATGACAATTGCCCTTATTACGAACTTCCCAATGTTTTTACGCCTAACGGTGACGGAATCAATGATACGTTCACTCCTTTCCCTTGCCCCAGATTTGTTGAGAAAGTTGAATTCAAAGTATTTAACCGCTGGGGAGAATTGGTGTACGAAAGCGATGACGATATTTACCTCAACTGGGACGGTCGTAATAAAAATGACCAACAGTTAAGTGCCGGCGTGTATTATTATGAGGCCAAGGTGAGGTTTTACAGCCTGAATCCGGAAGGCACCGTAAAACGCCTCAAAGGATGGGTGCAAATCTTATCCGGAGAGAGAAAGGATTAAAGGAATACAAGATACAAGAATGTAGCCTTTCTTTCTTTTTACAAGTCATGCATTCCAAAGGAGCCCATTGTTGATACACCGGGCTCCTTTTTTGTTCAAAACAAACCTATCAATCGCCTAATTTTAAAACTATTTCTTCTACCTTCAACCCTTTCCATGCCCTTTACCAAAGGATACAAGTCCTTTCTATTTCTCAATATTTTGTACTTTTGCCTTTCACAAACCCGATACAACATTGAAATTTTCATTAAAACATACAGACCCTCAGAGCAAGGCAAGAGTAGGTGAAATAACCACCGATCATGGCACCATCGCGACTCCTATTTTTATGCCGGTAGGGACCGCCGGTACGGTAAAAGCGATACACCAACGAGAACTGCATCAGGATATTCAAGCCGAAATCATCCTGGGCAATACCTACCACCTTTATCTTCGTCCCGGACTGGACATTATAGAGCAAGCCGGAGGTTTACATAAATTCAACGGTTGGGACAAGCCCATCCTCACCGATAGCGGAGGCTATCAGGTATATTCCTTGTCCGGCAATCGAAAAATCACAGAAGAAGGCGTTCAGTTTGTGTCACATATTGATGGTTCCAAGCATCTGTTTACACCGGAAAACGTGATGGATATCCAACGAACCATCGGTGCGGATATCATGATGGCTTTTGACGAATGCGCCCCCTACCCTTGTGAATACAAATATGCCAAAAACTCCATGGAGATGACCCACCGTTGGTTAAAGCGTTGTTGTGATCGTTTTGACCAAACCGAGGGTAAATACGGCTACTCCCAAACCCTCTTTCCTATCGTACAAGGAAGTGTTTACAAAGATTTACGGAAGAAGTCAGCCGAAACCATTGCCAGTTTCGAAAGGGAAGGAAATGCGATTGGAGGGCTGTCCGTAGGGGAGCCGGCAGAGGAAATGTATGCCACAACAGACTTGGTTTGTGATATCTTGCCCAAAGATAAACCTCGTTATTTGATGGGTGTAGGCACTCCGGCTAATATTCTGGAATGCATTGCTTTGGGAATTGATATGTTTGATTGTGTGATGCCCACCCGCAATGCCCGCAACGGCATGATTTTTACAACCCAAGGGATTTTGAATATGCGCAATGCCAAATGGCAAGCCGATTTCACCCCGATTGATGCAGAGTTGGGTGGTTATGCAAGTACCCACTATAGCAAAGCTTATTTACGGCATTTGGTAGTGAGTAAAGAGATATTGGGTGCCCAAATTGCCACCTTACAAAACCTTAGCTTTTACTTATGGCTGGTACAACAAGCCAGAGAACATATTTTAGCAGGTGATTTTGTACAGTGGAAAGATCGTATTTTACCTGTTTTGATGCAAAGGTTGTAATTTCAACCTACAGATTGGTACCGAGAGAGAAGGGGGGAGAAACCCGCTGTTGCCGGGACAGTACATGGGGAGCTTTGCTTTCTTTATAGTGTTTCCGGATGGCGCCCAGAATAGCACCCAGGGAATCCCGTTTTGCCCCCTTCCGGTAACTTTCCTGGCTGATCTGATAAATGAGGCGCATATGCCTGGCTACATCACGGTAAGCTTGGAATAAAGAATAATGCGGGTCATAGATATGGGCCGGTTCCGATTGTACCCCGTTCAACTCCATGATTTTAAGATTCCTTCCTAGGTACAGCTCTTCCATACTTTTCACTTTCAAATCAAACCTCCCGTAATAATAGCCTTTGACAGGTGCTGCAATCGAATCAAACACTTTAACCAAGTGGGGATTAATCAGGTGATTTCCATTCAAAAATTTCGTTCCCCGGCAGTGATTGCCAATCGGTTCCAGTTGTAAGGAAACTCCTTTGGCTAAAACAGTATGTAACTGCTCTGCAAATTTTTCTTCCAAATACTCCTGACGAAAAGTAGCCCGCAGATTTTTCTCCATAAGTTCTTTTACTGTAGAGGTTCCGTCTCCCACTACCTTCAAAAACTCTTTGAGAACGACAGAAGTAATTCCACTTTCACCCGACTCCGGATACCGGTAATACAATACTCCCAATTCAATCTCAAAACTGATATATTCCTGTAATAGAAAGTCACGGGGGGATTGTTTTAAATAAGCGCCTAACGCTGATGTATCTTTCAACAGTTCTACCCCCAAGCCCCGTTCACCCATATTAGGTTTTGCAATCAGTGGAAAAGACAATTTGGCATGAGAAAGTTGATGTATAATTTGTGATAAAGAATGATTTTGACTGACAAAAAGCATTTTGGGTAAATACTCAGGAGCGATTTGTTGCAGAAGATCAACCTTTGAAGCTTCCACCAAACCACCATATTCCACCCCGGGATTTACCGTAGTAAAATAACTCAAGGATCTTGCTTTTAAGGCCAAATACAGCCCATAGGGAAGCATCGGTGCATAAAAAAACCAAAAGGGCCAATATTCATAATGCAGCCACTTTGTCCACAGTAAAGAGAGTCGCTTTCGTAAATTCATGTTGAGTATAATCGCTTTTGGAGGAAGCGGATTGCTATGATATACTTCCGGACAAATTAAAGTTTTTTACTTCGAATACAAAGTAAGCTCAACGACAAAGCTTGAATTTAATATAAAAAAACACCCTTCCTGCAAGGCCATAGCACTTGCAAGAAGGGTAAAGTATTTTCTGTATAACGGTTATGTTATATCCCGGTGGAATTACAACACAAACTGAACTCCGAAATTAAGTGTGGTTAAGTCTACATTTAAACCGAATTCACTTTTTTCTGATTCAGGATCATCTGTCCCATCTACTTCTGCTTTTATTTGGCTATACCCTAAAAAGCCCATTGTAGCTTCGAAAGCAATTTTTTCTGTAATAAAATAAGTAATACCTGGGGTTACTCCAACTGCAAAAGACGATAAATCTTTTTTATTTCCAGTTGGTTCTGGTTTATATTTTCCTGTGCCAAAAGCGAAGGTCCCTTCTCCAAAAAAGCCTACCTTCTCACTTACCATTTTATAGTAACGAGCATAAGGGCTAAAAACAAACATATTGGTTTTCTCTTCATAATCACTTCCATCTCTATCGAATTTAGTACTCTGATAACCAATTCCAGCACCAATTACCCAGTTTTCCGAAAGGCCAAAACCGATTCTTGGCATCAATTCAAAAGTTGTTTCAGTGCCATTTCTGCTATTAATCCAATCATTATCATTTTCAGTATCTTTAGAACTAAACCCAAGGCTACCTCCTAACAATATTTTACCTGGGCCGATTTGTGCAGAAGCTTGTATTGCAAAAAATAACAATCCTGCTAATACTAATAAGTTCTTTTTCATAGCTATAAAACTTTTGGTTAAAAATGTACTTTCTTAAAAGCCGGGCAAAACTACACCCCATAAGGTATTTTACCAATTTTATTAAAGCAATGGCAAATTTTAAGGATAAAGGGTCAAGCCAGTGAGTTTAGTGGTCAGAACCCGTAAAAAAGTAAGTTTGAAAGAGTTAGCTCCAATCAAAAAGTAAAAAAGATTCGTTCTGAAATCTAGAGCGAATCTTTTTCCATCAACAAAATACTAAGCATTTAAACCTTCCTTTTAACTATCACTACAACTCCCATTGAGAAAGGTCCAATTGGCTTTCCAGTGCTTCTTCGGTAGCGTCAGGTAATTTGTGGAAAAAATCCATCCCCACAAATTCTTCTACGCTATCGATGCTCACCGCAAATGTTGAAAGAGGCTTTTTGGAACCTTCGTTGGGAAAAATAAAGCCAATCCCTTTCACTTCCGGTCCATTGTAGTCCAAGATCACCTTATAATAATATTTTGGGACTGACACTTTATTTTCGCCAATGGTAGGGAGTCCATCTTCCAATTTGCTACCCGTGATAACATAAATCGCCTCATTTTCTTTTGCCCAATCCCGCACTTGCTCTTCAAGCAACCGCCAAATTCCCCGGTTAAAGGCAGGCTTTTGAGGGCTCATATTGGTAAAAAAGAAAGATTCTTGCATCGCTTTCTTCGACCATTTCATATCTCCGGCAGGAGCCAAGTGACCTCGATCATAGCCACTTCCTTTGTAATCGTCTTTGGTTGCAGAGCCGGTTTGTACTTGTGGATCAGACACAAAACGATCGGTGCGTTTGGCACTTCCCCGGGTTTCCTCACTCGTTAGTTCATATGCAACCCAGTCGGCTTGTTCATGTTTTTCATTATAGGAAACAGTAAACCCGGAATAACGGATGATTTGATGGTCTTTTATGAGGGCAGGAATCTCCAGGTCGGTAAGATCCACTTCCGCATCTTTTTGAACAGGAGCCGGATGGGAACTGTTCTTTGTGGGATTTGCAACGGGGGTTTCAATTGTTTCGTTGGACTTTCCGGTCGTTTGTTGGGGATTTTTTTCAACGTAATAGTAGACAACTACCGCCAACACAAAAGCAATTAAACTAAAAAGTGATTTTTGTTTCATCAGAATATAATTGGTTAAATGGTTTAAAGTGAATATGTTCGACTCTTATTCATCGAACTGAACACCCCAAAAAGAGCTGTAAATATACCCTAGAGGCGAAAGTAAATAAGAGCATGGCTAAATTTCATTCTTTGGGTCAAAAACGAATTTTAAATAGGCTCTAAGAATAAAAAACTCAAATCCAGCGGATGAGAAGAGATTTTGAATTCATCTGTTGAGAGAAGTATAGAAAAACGCCCGGTAGTAACCTACCGGGCGTTTTAACTTTGTAATTGAATATACAATTAGCCTTCAATCTCTACTAATTCGATTTCAAAAGTCAGATCTTTTCCTGCTAATACGTGGTTTGCATCTAACACGATCAAATCTTCGGTAACCTCTTTTACTACTACCGGGATTTGTTGTCCTTCCGGGCTATTCATGGTCAATTGATCTCCTACTTTAGGGTTCATGTCAGCAGGCAAATTTTCTTTTGGAAAATTCACTACATTTTCCTCACTAGAAGGGCCATAAGCTTCATCACAAGGTATGGTTACCGTTTTCTTTTCGCTCACTTGCATACCCAACACCGCTTTTTCAAAGCCCTTGATCATCTGACCAGCTCCTAATGTAAATTCTATCGGCTGATTTCTTGCTACAGAAGAATCGAATACTTCACCGTCATTTAAAGTCCCCACATAATGAACTTTTACTTTGTCGCCATCTTTTGCTTGCATTCGTGATATAAATTATAATTGAAAAATTGATTTTCTGAAATTCGCTTCTCAGAGGATTACCTTATAAAGGGTAAACCCAGTCTGAGAAATAAGGAAGAAAAACTAGCAAGCCGATGACTACTGCAAAAATACTCGCCAACAACACTGCGGCTGCAGAAATATCCTTTACCTTTCCGGCCAATGGATGGTACTTCGGACAAGCCAGGTCTACCAGTTTCTCAATGGCTGTATTGAAAGTTTCCGCAATCCACACCACTGCAATCGCAGCAATCAACCAATACCATTCTTCTCGTTCCACCCCCACTACAAAAGCAAATATAACAACAATTATGGCAGCAGGTAAGTGAATGAGGGAATTATAGTCTTTAATCATATAAATCAGGCCCCGGAAGGCATGAGAAAAGCTAATGGCTTGCTTTTGAATGTAGTTTTTCATTTTTGCAAATCTTCTTTGTCCACAACCTGTATACTACTTCACTTTATTCTTCCGCAAACTCCAGTGAAGGCACTTTCTCCAACTTCCCTTTTACTTCATCCAGAATCCCCTCCCGGATCTCAAAATTGATATTACACTTCTCATCAAAAGTCTGTTGGCTTAAATCCAGGTCATATTCTTTCGCTACCCGCATCACATCATTCATATCCATATATTCAAATCGAATGGTCAAGTGTTGTGTTACGAAAGCTTCAACGATTTCTGCCTGATCCAACGCTTCGGCAGCAGCCGTTTTGTAGGCATTGATCAACCCGCTTACCCCCAATTTGGTCCCTCCAAAATAACGTACCACTACCACCAGCACATCCGTCACTTCTTTAGAGCGGATTTGGTTCAAAATAGGTACTCCGGCCGAATTACCCGGTTCTCCGTCATCATTGGCCCGGTAGCGGTTTTTGTCTTTGCCCAGCATGAAGGCATAGCAATGGTGGCGGGCATCATAATATTCTTTTTTGAGGGATTGGAGAATTTCTTTGATTTTTTCTTCATCGGTTACCGGATATGCATAAGCCAAAAACTTACTGCCTTTTTCCTTATACAAACCTTCCGAAGGGGATTTTATCGTTAAATATGAATCTTTTATCATTATAATACAATTATTAAGAATGACGGGTCGAAGTAGGTTATAGAAAAGGTTTTTAAGGAATTTTCAGAAAAATACATAAGGCTTTTACTCTCTCCTCATCACTCCTGTTTCCTCAAAAGAATTCTTCGTTTACCTATGCGTCACTTAGTATTTTACAAAGAAGTGACTTAAACTTTTTCTTTTCCCGTTTTTACCTTTAGTTCCTTTGCAACCGTTGGTTCATCATCTGCAAGTAATGTTGGGCTTTTTGTTGATTTCCCAAGTTGGAATAGATATATGCCAAATTGCGGTAGGCCCTGGAATAATTCGGATTGATTTTTAGAGATTTTTCCAAAGATTGAATAGCCATCCGGAAACAATTAATTTTTATTTTCGGATTTCGCAAACCCTGTTGAATCAAAGCTACCCCCGCATCAAAGTAAAGAGCATAGTTTTTATTGGTGTCGTACTTCATGCCCTCCTGAAGATATTTGAGCGCAGCAGGATAGTTTTTTTGCGCAATATAAATTCTTCCCAAATTATGATAAGCACTCACATTATTAATTTTACACTCTATGGCTTGTTTCAAAAACGGCACAGCTTGATTGTACTCTTCCTGGCTGTACAAAGCGGTTCCGATCAAGGTCAAACATACATAATCCTCCGGGCTTAGCCTCAAGCAATTTTCCAAAATTTGCAAGGCTTCCTCATACCGCCTCATCCCGATCAACAGGATTCCATTCATACGCAAGGCCTCCACATTGGCAGGGTCGGCTTCCATGGCTTTCCGGGCATATTCCAACGCTTCTGCCGCTTTTCCTTGTGAGCGAGCCTCAAACGCTTTGGGCAAATAATTATTCTGCCGCTTCACAATGGCCACCAAGGGTACAGTATCCGCCTTGATGGTATGAATGGTATTTTTGGGAGGAAAGGTATTTTCTATTTGTTCTTTAGACATGGTCCGGGAGCCGAAAAAGGCATAATCCCAAGGCCGTCTGTATTTTTCATTTTCCCGCGTCCATACAATTTGGATTTTATCCGAATATTTTTCGGCATAATATTGTCCGCAATGCACTTCAAAATTGGTCGCAATGACGATTTTCTTATCTTTTACCGGTTCGTTTTCTACCAACCATTCCACTGCCTGACGCAAAGACTGACTCCAATATTCGGTTTCATAATGGGTATATGCACCGTTGATTCCTCCTGTAAGTTCATTAAAATATACATACTCATTAGGATGGTTTTTTACCATCCAATAAACGGGTAAACCCGTCAATACGAGCAGTAGACCCGCCAAGCTGAAGTTGATCATTTTCTTTTTACTCAAGGTAAACAGATACTCCCAACCTGCCGCCACAATCACAATCATCGGAATGAACGTAAACAACATATGCCGCCACCCACTATACAGAGTTGAGTTTTTAACAATTGTGTATCCAATGGGAAAGAGGAAGGTAAACAGAAGAAATAACAGAATTGCTCCTTTGTACTGTTTGAGCCGTTGCGGAACCGGTAAAATTCCCAATAAAAAACCAATATGCACAAACAAGGGCACACTGATCCAAATCCACTTAAATGTATAATGCCCTGGAGGGTTTTCCATCAAAATCCGCTTTCCTTCAAACAACTCATAGGCAATCAAAAAACGGAAATTGGTAAACTCCTGCAAGGACTGTAGTGGATTATGAATGGGATCTTTTAAGCCTTGCGGCCACAATAACAAGCCTCCAAAGTAGCCTACGGCAATCACAACCAGCATTAAAAATCCATAACGAGGCACTTGGGAAATTCCTACTTTCAGCCCCTGAGCATAGGTATGATAGAGCCATACAATTCCTGTAAACAGGCCCAAATACCCTACTAAAATCAATCCCCCTATTTTACTACTAATGGTAAAGGCTATGCCAAAGCTCAGCCAAAACACAGTGCCGATGGTAGGCCGGGGTAATTGCTTGAGGAAACGCAACAAATAAAACAAACCGATGGCATATCCCAATGCAAAAGGAATATCCTTAGGGTTATTCATAGAGTGACCCAAAAACCGGGGAGAACATAAAAGTAAAATAGCGGCAAGCAAGGCAGCTCTCCAGGAACCATATGCTTTGGCAATCCTTCCGGTAAACCAAATAATCAATACGCCAAAAAGCGCATTTAACAAATGCCTTGTCTCATAAATGCCAAAAGGAGAAAGGTAGCGGTATACAAATTCAGCTAAAGTATCAAAAGAAGCACCATAATGTAAATGCGCGTAACGGGTATGTTTGCTCAAATCAAATACGGCTTGATTCTCCCCCCACGAAAGGTAAAAATCCAAAATATCACGAGCATAATCCACATGAGTCCATTCATCCCAGGTATTTCCAAAGTCAAAACTGAGAAATGGCATAAAAAACAGTAGAAAGAGGATAAGAAAGACAAAACTTAAGCGATAAAGCCCAAAATTTCCATTTTGCAGGTCTTTCCACACATCTGTAGATTTGCGCATTTCTGTCCAGGGATTAGTGAAGTTCTGCTTTACAAAATTTTTACAAAGCGAACTCCATACTGCCCATTGAAAGCGAAAAAAGGAAGTATCTTCATCAAGTGATACAGGCATTTCTTCCCATTTCCAGCCCGTTTTTTGTAACCTTTGGCTTGCCAAACAAGGACTTTCCCGGTGCAATTCTTCAGCCAAGTAGTTTTCCAAAAATTTAACAGGAACCAAGTTCAAGCCATTGCCAATTCCCTTCAAGGTATTGGGCGTCCAAACGGACTCACACAACTTTTTCAAACGCTGCTTCCGGGTATTGACAGCGTCAACGCCTATATACACCGTATCTTGAGAAAGGGATACCTGTTGCATATACCATTGCTCCAGTGCCTTTACTCCATTCAAAGTATTTTGATGAAATACTACTGCAAAACCTGAAGCGGATAGTTGCTCCTCCAAGGCATTCGAATCATCTAATTCTATAAATTTCGCAGGGTGTTCTATTACAACAGGAAACTGTTCCTTAATCAGATTAGAGGATTGAGAGGGTAGAACAGCCCGGACATGCTCCGGACTATTCACCAAATACTGTAATAATTCCGCCCATTCATCAATCTTTTCAGAGGCGTTCGATTGGTTATGTTTGGCAGGAAGGTCCAAATAAAAATAAAGGGGAGTGTTAGGAGTAGAAGATATAGAGCTTTTTTGTTTTTTCTTATGTTTCTTCATTGTGAAAAAAATCAGTTGAAAAAGTCAAACTGCGTTGCGCAAGGGCAAATCAAGTTTTAAAAAACGAGAGAGTTTTGTCCACCACCACTTGTAAATGAGCCGGCAATTGTGGCTGATCATAAGGATGGTATGCCCCAAAGGTGTGGCCGGCTCCGGTTACTTCCAATAGCCGAGCACCGGAAGCCCAATCTTTGAGTTGTCTTGCCGAATCAATGCGCACCGATTCGTCTGCCGTTCCATGTACAATCAAATAAGGAATCTCTAATGCTCGTACGGCATTTTCAATTGACAGGCGCTCCCGGTTAGCCAGGAAATTTTCAGCTAACTGGTAATACAGCGGCATATTTTGTTTTGTACGGCCGTTATAAATGTAATATACACCCTTTTCCTTCCACCCGGCCAGCTCGTCCGTTTTAATAATATGCTCTACCGTGCTGATCGATGCCCAGGTCGCCACTTTCCGGATACGGGAATCCTCACGGGCTTTTAACAATACTAGCCCTCCTCCACGGCTGTGGCCAATCAAATAAATTTTATCCAAATCAAAGGTAGGAAACTGTTCCGCGTGGTCGAACAGATAATCAATTAGCACTTGGATGTCATCCAGTTCTATACAAAAATTATTATTTCCAAAGGCTTCCAAATCGGCAAAATCCAACGGTTGTTCGGGAGTCGTTCCGTTATGAGAAAGGTTAACTTTCACAAAGTTGACTTCCTGAGCGGCACACTGCTCTGCTACCAATTGCCAAGCCCCCCAATCTTTAAACCCTTTGAACCCATGTACAAAAATAACCACCGGAGCAGGCGCGTCTACTTGCCAACATGCATCTACCAACATAGGTCGTTGATGATGCAATGAAGTCAATATAAATTCGGTAGAGTGTAATTGTTGCATACCCATGTTATCTTTTTGCGGATTCATTAAAAGTACTATGGAACAAGTTAAGTATAAGGTTTGTGAAGAAGCCTTTTTTAAAAAATAGGGTCCGGGTCAAATGCGGGCTCTTTCATAAATTGAGGTAAATTTGCAATGACAAATGCCAAAGAGGCCAAAATCAACCCAAACATGAAAATGGTATAAGAGATACGCAAAAACCTATATTTCCGACCCAACACGGCTCCCAAATAATAAATATCCTTGATCATGCTGCCGTACAAAAAGTTACTGTCGTTGAGCATTTGGTTCATCCCCCACTCAAAATCTTTCAATTTCATATTATGAAAATTCCCAAAGAACAGCAAATTCGCTTGTTTCTTTTTAATATCTTCTTTGGTAGATGTTCCTTGAGTAACATTGGGCCTGGTAGCCAAAATAGCAAACACTACTGAGCCCAGACAGACAAACAACAAAAGAAAAGTAGGAACTATTAAGTGTGGGTTATTGTCCAACTTGCGCATCAGCACACTAAAAATAATCGTGATGATGATCGAGTTGACAGAAATCATGATATTGGCTTTACTGTCGGCCATAGCACTCAACTCCAAATGGTTTCGGGAAGTAGTCCGGAACATGGTTTCAATACCTCTTTCCGGCCGGCCTTTCACTTTTTCCAGTTTTTTCTTCAGCTGCTTCAGTTCTTCCTCACTGATGCCCAACTCTTGCATGAGCAATAAGTCCTTCTTTTTACTGAGTTTCTTTTGCTTTTTGCGAAGTTTTTTAATGTTATCTTCCTTTTTAGGAGTCATGGTGGATTGGGCATACTCCGTAAAATACTGGTGTTTCAACAGAAAATCCAGATTGTAAGCATACCAATCTTCTTCATTATAAGAGCGATCACAGGCATCGGCCCATTCTTTCCGGAGTAAACTGGATCTGTCAAAAAACTCCCCGGAAGACAAATGGTACAAATCCGAATCACATAGTATTTTTTCCACTTGGCTTTTCGGCTTTTGAGGCATCCGAGTAGCCAGTATCGCTTCTTTGACTTGCTCGATCTTTTCCGCAGCATAGCCTTGGTTTTCCAAAAACTGTTGTGCAATTTCCGCACTTTTGCCTTCATGTTCTTCGGCCTGGAAGCGATAACCGGTATCGTGAAACCAAGCGGCAAGTAGTAAAACCTCTAATTGTCCGGGATCCAAGTGGCTGTGTGCGCCTATTTCCAAAGCAGCTTTTACTACTTCTTGTGTATGCTCCAAATTATGATAACTATATACTTTGGGCAGTTCATTATTGAATAGAGAAGTGATATACTCCTCCGCTTTTTCCAATACAGGACTTGAATAATTATCCATTACGAAAGTCGCAGACATCCTTTCAGGGTTGTTTATGATCAAATACAGCGCATGCAAAACAAGTTTTACAACTCATCCGACAGCCTGGGCCAAAGATCGAATTTCTCACTTTCTTTTTGTAAAAGAAAAGTTTACAGTGAAAAATTACAAATCCGAGAGTACTTCCGGTCTATTGTCAAGAAAAATATTCCTCGTCTATTTTTCCTTTTCCACAGGGCAATACCTTGGGCGGCTATCATAAAAACTCCCGGGAATAAATTTCTCTAAAATGCCCGAAAAATTGATTTTAATCCCAATAGGAAATATGTAGTTTTACATCCATAAAGCCGATACCGTCAATTGCGTTTTTGCCTTTTGGCACAATTGGATGACTATCACGGTTAAAATTTTGTTTCAGGCATTTTTTGAAAAGAAAATTAATAGGTTTTATCCCCTACTAAAAAACACGGAAAGGATTTATATCATTCAAGTAAACCTTTCCATTTGGCATAAAAGTCGTCCTTTGAAAAGCAAGGATACCGGAAAGCATTCGTAACGGGGAGCTTTCCACACACTATTTCACCAAATAACCCATTTTTATGGTTTCCGCAGAAACATCATTTTTTCAGATGCATCAAACGACTCGAGATATCGTTGGGTTACAGCGCCTGGTTCGCTGGCCTAACTTGCTGATTATATTTTTTACACAATACCTGGTCCGGATTTTTTTAGTAGGCCCTTCCGCACAATGGCTTTCCCACTTGACTGACCTCCGTTTTTTCACTTATCTGGTTTCCGTTTCTTGTGTGGTAGCAGGAGGGTATATCATCAATGACTATTATGATATTAAAATTGACACTGTAAACGATCCTCAAAAAGTAGTTATCGGGCAACGTTTACGCAGACGAAAAGCGTTGGCAGCACACCTGTTATTTACCTTGAGTGGCTTTTTTATTTCCCTGTTGCTCAATTGGAAATTGGCTGCGATCAACCTGTTTGCAATTTTTTGGCTATGGCTTTATTCCAACCAACTCAAACGCATGCCTTTTGTCGGCAACTTTACCGTAGCCAGCCTGACAGCACTGGTCGTATTTGTGGTAGGGATTTATTTCAAAAGCACTAACTACTTGGTTTATATTTTCGGTTTTTTTGCTTTTTATATCTCTTTGATCAGAGAAATTATCAAAGACATGGAAACACTCCGGGGCGATATGCACTTCGGTCTGAAAACGCTTCCGGTGGTTTGGGGGATACGCAAAACCAAAACCGTACTGTATACAATTCTGTTGGCTTTTATCATCACTACAGTCCCTTTGCTACTACTCATTGGCAACCCTACTCTTGACATCTACTTTTTGTGTATGCTTTTGCCCACGGCTTATTTTATTTTTAAACTTTATTGGGCCGATACCCGCAAAGAATACCAACGGCTACGCTATTTTTGCAACCTGGTAATGATCAGTGGGATCGGGATTATTACTTTATTGTAAATAATAGCAGCAGGTAAAAACATAGCCACCTCCTGTTTCCTTCGGAATATACCGGCAAAAAATTGTCATATATTCATGAAACCCGATCTTTTGCCAAGTCAGTTTTTCAAAAGCAAACCAATTCGAAATAGACGGCAATTTACATAAGCGCTCCTTCTCCGAAAGGTTCGGAGTGCTTTTTTTTATAACTTTAAATTAAAATCACAGAATACCATCATGCATATATCCATATTTGCTTCAGGGTCAGGTTCTAATGCCCAACGGATCATTGAGTACTTCCGTGAGAAAGGTCTGCAAGCGGAGTTTTCCATTTTAACCAATAATGCACAAGCTTATGTCATCGAACGGGCCAAGCAGTTGGAAGTCCCTTTTAAGATCGTAAGCCGGAAGGCATTTAAAGAGGCAAAGGATGTATTGGAATTTTTGGAGGAGAAAAACGCTCAGCTGATTGTGTTGGCGGGCTTTTTACAATTGGTGCCGGAAGCCCTTACACAAAAGTATACGCGTAGGATTATCAATATCCACCCGGCACTGTTACCTAAATTCGGAGGAAAGGGAATGTACGGACACTTTGTACACGAAGCGGTGGTCGCTGCGGGAGAACAGGAATCGGGTATTACCATCCATTATGTCAATGAACGGTACGATGAGGGAGAGGCCATTTTGCAAAAAAGTTGCCCGGTAGAAACCGGAGATACACCAGACGATGTCGCCAGGAAAGTACAGCAATTAGAACATCAATATTTTCCAAAAGTGGTGGAAGAGCTGGCAAAACAACTATCGGAAAAACAGGGCCGGTAATACTTTGTATTTCTCTACCAAGAGAGTCTTCAACCATCATTATAACTACAAAAAACATATGAATAAACTAGCATTAATCACTGGTGCAACTTCCGGTATCGGTAAAGCCACCGCCCGTTTATTTGCCAAAAATAATATCAACCTTATTCTTTGCGGACGCAGAAAAGAACGATTGGAGGCATTGCAAAGTGAACTGGGAAATAAAGTTGCGATACATACATTGTGTTTTGATATTCGCGACCGCAAGGCAACCTCAGAGGCAATAGAAAACCTACCGGAAAATGTTCGGGCCATAGATATTTTGGTCAACAATGCAGGAAATGCACACGGCTTGTCAAAGTTTCAGGATGGAGATATCGATGATTGGGAAGCCATGATTGACATCAATGTAAAAGGGCTATTGTATGTTTCTAAAGCGGTGGTTCCGGGAATGATCGAACGGCAGTCCGGACATATTATCAATATAGGTTCCATAGCCGGTAAGGAAGTTTATCCCAATGGCAATGTGTATTGCGCTTCGAAATTTGCTGTGGATGCGTTGAACAAATCCATGCTGATCGACTTAAACGGCCATGGCATCCGGGTAGGTGCGGTAAACCCCGGATTGGTGGATACCGAATTTTCATCGGTACGTTTTAAGGGCGATCAGGAAAAAGCCAATCAAGTTTATCAAAATATGCAGCCTTTGGTAGCTGAAGATATTGCGGACATCATTCTTTTTGCCGTCACACGTCCGCCCCATGTCAATATCTGGGATATGAGTGTTTTTCCTACCGCACAAGCCGGAGCCACCATTGTTCATAGAGATTCACAAATATAATCATATCGGGAATGTGCTATGAACTTCGGGAAGGGCATTTATGATACCCTTTCCAATTCAAAAACTCATGGCATTTCCTTTCAATCACAAAACATTAGTAATGACCAATCTACGACAGCTTTTTTTACAAAATCTAGCACAAACCAGCGATAGTCCATTGGCCGTGGAGGTAGAGCGGGCAGAAGGGGTTTATATGATTCGGAAAGACGGGAAGAAAGTCATCGATTTGATCTCGGGCATTGGCGTCAGTAATGTAGGGCATTGCCACCCCAAAGTAGTAAAAGCAGTACAAAAACAAGCGGAACAGTATATGCACTTGATGGTGTACGGAGAATTTGTACTCAGCCCGCAAGTGCAATTGGCCAATGAAATTGCCAAAACCCTCCCCGAACCGCTCAAAAATATATACCTGGTCAACTCCGGTGCCGAAGCCACGGAAGGCGCCCTCAAATTAGCCAAACGATATACCGGACGTTCGGAAATTATCTCAGCCTACCATTCTTATCACGGTTCTACTCACGGGCCTTTGTCAATTAACGGTTCGGAATACTTTAAACGCAATTACCGGCCTTTGCTTCCGGATGTGCGGCATATTCATTACAACCGGTTTGAAGATCTGGAATTTATCACTTCCCGTACGGCAGCGGTCATTGTCGAAACCGTGCAAGGCGAAGCAGGCGTAGTAGTGCCGGAACCGGGATATTTACCAGCCTTAAAACAACGCTGTGAAGAAGTAGGCGCTCTGTTGATTTTGGATGAAGTACAAACCGGCTTTGGACGCACGGGTACCTTCTGGGGGTTTGAGCAATTTGATGTAGTGCCTGATATTCTTCTGACAGCCAAAGGCATGGGAGGCGGAATGCCGATCGGGGCATTTATCTCTTCTCATGAAATTATGAGGGTATTCCAGGAAAATCCGTTCTTAGGACATATTACCACCTTTGGAGGGCATCCGGTGAGCAGCGCAGCCTCATTGGCTTGTTTAAAAATCGTTCGCAAAGAAAAACTCTACAAACAGGCTAAGGCCAAAGGAGAATTATTCAAAAAATACTTAAAACATCCGAAAATCAAGGAAATAAGAAGCCTTGGCTTGATGATGGCCGTAGAGTTTGAATCCTTTGAAGTATTAAAACCCATCATCGATGAGGCTGTAAAGAAGGGAGTTCTGACAGATTGGTTTTTGTACAATGATAAATCGATGCGCATTGCACCTCCGTTGATTATCAGTGAGAAGCAAATCAAAAAAGCTTGTGAGAAGCTGTTAAAAGCAATTGATAAAAAACCGAAGAAATAAAAGACATTTATTCATCTTCACTACCCGGTTTGTCAGTCGGGTATAAGAAAAGGAGGCAGGTTAATGAAAGAACCCATTTCCTGCCTCCTTTATATATCATTCGGGATTTTACTTCCCTTTCATTTTAGCCAAGGTAATCTTCAAATCTTCCGGAGTATCCACACAATAGCTCTCATACTCTGTAAAACCTAAGGAGACTTTAAACCCGTTCTCAATCCAACGCAACTGCTCCAAAGACTCAGCCTTTTCCAGTTTAGAAGGTTGTAATTCACAGATTTTCGCCAAAATATCCGTGCGAAACCCATAAATCCCAATGTGCTTATAATAGTCCAAATGATGATACCATTGAGACTCTTCCACCCCTCTGTAAAAAGGAATCGGCCAACGGCTAAAGTAAATGGCCTCATTTTGATTATTGTAAATCACTTTGACTTCACTGAAGTTCAGTAACTCTTGGTTGGACTCAATCTTTTTGATCAGCGTTGCTATCTCCGCATTTTTGGCTTGTAATACGTCCACAAGCTCATCGATTTGCTCAGGATAGAGATAAGGTTCGTCCCCTTGGATATTCACCACATACTCAGCCCCTTTTTGTTCAAAATTTTGATAGGCTTCATAGCAGCGATCGGTACCACTTTGGTGGTTTTCAGAGGTCATCACTACATTACCGCCAAAGCTTTTTACCTCTTCTACGATGGCTTCGTGATCCGTAGCCACTACAATTTCATCTAACTTTTTCGCCTTACTGGCTTGTTCGTATACCCTGCGTATCATGGTTTTCCCATCAATATCCGCCAATGCTTTTGCCGGGAAACGAGAAGAAGCATACCGGGATGGGATAATGCCTAAAATCATAACTCTATATTTTATTACAATTAACTTTTTGTACTTCTTTGAAAGGACAACTTATTATGATGAAGTGACAAGACTATTTCGAAAACCGGGCCTTGGTTTCACTGAGCATTTGTGATACATGTTCGGCTGCATTAAACATATTGTTGTAAATGCCCACAATCTTATGCGCAGCGTCCAGCAAGTAGGTAATGCGTTTGGGAAGTTTTACCAGAGGAATCAAAGCTTTGTACTTAGCACATACCGCTCCGTCCACATCTGCCAGCAGTTCAAAAGGAAGTGTATGCGTTGCTTTAAATTGTTGATGTCGTTCAACGGAATCCTTACTAATTCCGAGAATATCTACCTCCAGGTCATGAAATTGTTGGAAGTTGTCGCGAAAACTACAGGCTTCTTTTGTACATCCCGGAGTAAAGTCTTTGGGGTAGAAATAAAGAATAACAGGTTTGCCTTGAAAATCTTTTTCCAAAGAGATCATCCGGCCATCCGAAGCCGGGAGTGCAAAATCAGGAGCTTGAGAATGTAAAGGTAAAGACATTTGTAAGAGTCGGTTATCAGAGACAGAAAGTAATAGAAAGGAGGCAGGGAGCTTTTCTGGATTCTCACTGCCTCCCTGTCTCCAACTCTTGGTTTTATCAGGAGCATTTGCATGCCAGCCTGTTCCAAGCAGGCTGTATATTAATGGCCCTTTTTCAGAATCAAGTGCCCCATTTTATCCCGTTTGGTTTCCAAGTATTTTTGGTTGTGTTTATTCGGCACTACTTCAATGCCTACCTGGTCAACGATTTCCAAGCCATACCCTACCAAACCCACACGTTTTTGAGGGTTGTTGGTCATCAATCGCATTTTAGTTACTCCCATGGCCCGGAGAATCTGAGCACCTACGCCATAGTCGCGCTCATCCATGCCAAAGCCTAACTTCAAGTTGGCTTCCACCGTATCCAGCCCTTGTTCTTGTAATTTATAGGCCTTCAATTTATTGATCAGACCGATCCCCCGGCCTTCTTGATTCATGTATACAATGATTCCTTTGCCCTCTTTCTCCACCATTTCCATGGCCATTTGCAATTGTTCGCCACACTCACAACGGCAAGAGCCAAAGATATCTCCGGTCACACAGGAAGAGTGTACCCGGGCCAATACAGGTTCCCCTTCTTCCCAGGTGCCTTTGGTAAGGGCCAAATGCAAGTCCCCGGTGTTGGTTTGGCGGAAAGCCGTCAGTTCAAATTCACCAAACTGTGTGGGCATTTGAACATCAATCTCCCGCTTAATCAAGGACTCCTTTTGCAATCGGAATTTAATCAGATCTTCGATAGAGACCAGTTTCAGGTTGAATTTATCCGCCACCTTTTTCAAATCAGGCAAGCGCGCCATGGTACCATCTTCGTTCATCACTTCCACCAATACTCCCGCAGGTTTCAGTCCTGCCAAACGGGCAAAGTCAATGGCGGCTTCGGTATGTCCGGTTCTGCGCAGTACCCCCCCTTCTTTGGCTTTGAGCGGAAACACATGTCCGGGGCGACCTAAGTCTTCCGGTTTTGTATCCGGGTCTACCAAAGCCAGGGTGGTTTTCGCCCGGTCACTGGCCGAAATTCCCGTAGTACAACCATGGCCTAGTAAGTCCACAGTCACGGTAAATGCCGTATTATGCGTGGCCGTATTTTTACCTACCATCAATTCCAAGTCCAATTCCTGACAACGCTCTTCGGTCAGAGAACAGCAAATCAGCCCTCTTCCCTCTTTGGCCATAAAATTGATGATCTCCGGGGTGATACATTCCGCAGCACAGATCATATCCCCTTCATTTTCACGGCCTTCGTCATCAACTACAATGATAATTTCACCGTTTTTGATTGCCTCAATGGCATCTTCTATAGGATCCAGTTTAATTTTATCAGTCATGTCTATCTGCTTATAAGCTAGAAAAGCTAATCTTTTGGCTAAGGTAATCAATAATTGATAATACCTACAAAGATCACTACTCGAGAGGAAAAAACCATATTTTCCGACAGCCTTAAACAGCGCTTTAGCATTTTCCCTTCTATTTTACATCTGTTGGCCTCAAGTTGCATAATTGTCCGGTGGGCTGTAAATTTAAGCCCGCAAATAAACCCATTTCTCTTCATGATTGACTTTGCTAAGGAAATTGATAGAATCGCCCGGCAAATTGAAGCCTTCCGACAAGATTGCAAATCACTTTTTGTCAGTTCTTCTTTTCAACCCCAAAGTGCAACCTTACTACATATCATCAGCCAAATTGACAAAAACATACCGGTGTACTTTCTGAATACGGGCTATCATTTTCCGGAAACACTGGCTTATAAAACACAGCTGGCCGATTTGTTTCAATTGAATGTGATCGACCTGCACCCTTTGATCGCCAAAAGTCAACAAACGGATGAATACGGCAATTTGCTCTATACTTCTGATCCTGATTATTGTTGCCATTTGAATAAAGTACAACCGTTGGAGCCTGTCTTACAAGAAAAAGATGTCTGGATTAATGGCATCCGGAAAGGACAAAGCCAACAACGGGCTTCCATGCAAGAGATTGAAAAAGCTCAATTTGATGTACTTCGTTACCACCCCTTGCTCGAATGGGATGCTCGAATGGTCCATGGATACATTGCCCAAAACAAACTCCCCCATCACCCTCTGTTACAAAAGGGATATATGAGTATAGGATGCCAACCTTGTACCCGGAGAGTAAGCGGAACGGTAGATTTTGACAACCGGGAAGGCCGTTGGGCCGGAAAACAAAAAACCGAATGCGGTTTGCATACCAACCTGATCAAAAAGGATTGACAAATAAAGGAGTTAAGGCTTTCTTTATAGAGAAGTGAATTAAACTTTTTCTTTTTCCTAAAAAATGTTTCAAAAACGTCTCTTCTGTGTTACTTGTTCTCAACAATAGCTTTGGCTATTCTTTTCAAAAAGTGCCTTGATGAGCCGATGTTGATTCCATTTTCGGTCAAAAACTATAAGTTTAAACCACTTCAGAATTATTTTTCTTGTTTTTTGCAGGAGATTTAGCTCCTCCTTCACTCCATTACTCTTTAATTTCACTGTTGCCGGATTAGCGTTTCACGGCTCAATTGAGTATTTTCTCCTTATCTTTGTCAATCAGAGATTTTATTTCCATAATATTAAACTCAATATGCGCGTCTTGATTACCGGTGGGGCCGGCTACATTGGTACCAGTTTGATTTTTGAATTGGTCACCAATCCCGAAATCAGTGAAATTATCATTTTTGATAACCTGAGCAGAAAAAATTACAACCTCTTTCTTGCCGAAAAATACCCCTATAAACCTATCCGGTTTGTAAAAGGAGACGTGCTGGACTCCCGCAAACTCAGACAAGTCTTACAAGGTGTGGATATAGTTTACCACCTGGCGGCAAAAGTTACCACACCCTTCGCCAATGAAAACCCGCACTCTTTCGAGCAAGTCAACCACTGGGGCACTGCAGAGTTGAGTTATGCCATCGAAGATAGTGACGTACAAACGGTAATTTACACCAGTAGTACGTCAGTATACGGCCCTTCTGATACGGAAATCAACGAGACGACCGTCCCCCGGCCAAAAACCTACTATGGGATTTCAAAATTTCAGGGAGAGCATATGATTAGCCGGCTTGAGGAGCAACGGAAGGCAATTGTTTTGCGCTTGGGAAATGTATATGGCTACAACAAAAGTATGCGCTTTGATGCCGTCATCAACAAATTCATGTTTGAAGCCCACTTTCTCAACCATATCACCGTACAGGGAAGTGGCGTACAAAGCCGGGCCTTTATCAATATTGACAAAGTAGCTACCGTACTGGACAAGCTCCCACATATGGACGTTCCTTCCGGCACTTACAACCTGGTAGAACGGAACTTGAGTATCAATGAAATTGCCGAACACACACAAGAGATTTACCCGGATCTGCAAATTACCTATATCCAACAAGAGTTGGAATTAAACAGTATTGCCGTAAGTCCGGAATCCGTATTAAACGCATATGATTTGGTAAAAGAAAGTGATTTTAAACGGGAATTACTGCTTTTTAAAGACAGCTTTGCTTTCAAGCTATACAATAGGCATTGAAGTCTTTTTCTCGCCTATAAAACTTGGCAGAAACATTCAATTGAGCATTTCTCATACTGAATTAGCCACACAGGCCAGCCGGACTCTAGAAATCAAATCACAATACTACATAAAAGCCAAGAGGTAGTGTATCCTTCATTAAAGGTATACTACCTCTTCTTTTGTTACGCTTGCCATGCTCTATGTACCATGGAATTTCATCCGGGGGTTGGGCACAGCATCCAAGCCGACAAATTCTTTTTCCAAAAACTTATAATGAGCTGCCATGGCAATCATGGCGGCATTGTCCGTGCAATATTCAAACTGAGGGATAAAAGTAGTCCATCCTCGTTTTTCCCCCTCTTGTAGCAAAGTGCTTCGCAAGCCAGAGTTGGCCGATACTCCCCCGGCAATCCCAATATGTTTGATGTGATGTTGACGAGCCGCTTTTTTCAGCTTTTGCATCAGCATTTTAATCAATGTATGTTGTACGCTTGCGCAAATATCTTCCAGGTTATTTTTAACAAAATCCGGATCTTTTTTCACTTCTCTTTGAAGGAAATATAGAATAGCCGTTTTGATGCCACTAAAAGAAAAGTTCAAGCCCGGGGTACTGGTTTCCGGAAATTCAAAACGGAGCGGATTACCTTTTTGCGCATATTGATCTATCAGGGGTCCGCCCGGATACGGCAATCCGATAATTTTGGCAGTTTTGTCAAATGCTTCCCCTACCGCATCGTCCTGGGTTTCTCCCAATACTTCCATTTCCAAAGGACTCTTCACCAAGACAATCTGTGTATGCCCTCCACTGACGGTAAGGCACAGAAACGGAAATTCCGGCTTGGGCTCTTCAATAAAATGCGCCAAAATATGCGCTTGCATATGATTCACTCCAATCAAAGGAACTTGC
Source organism: Rapidithrix thailandica (assembly GCF_039710355.1). Lineage (NCBI taxonomy): Bacteria > Pseudomonadati > Bacteroidota > Cytophagia > Cytophagales > Flammeovirgaceae > Rapidithrix > Rapidithrix thailandica. The sequence goes on from NZ_JBDKWZ010000007.1 coordinate 83,114, forward strand.
AAAGCCATGGCCATGGCTTTGGCAAAAGAAGCTCCGACCAATAAAGCTCCCAACAGGCCCGGCCCTTGGGTAAACGCAATAGCCGACAGTTCGCTCTTAGCAATGCCTGCTTGCCGGAGGGCTTCATCTACCACCGGTACGATGTTCTTTTGGTGGGCACGGGAGGCCAATTCCGGGACAACGCCACCATATTTCCGGTGAACATCCTGGGTAGCAATGATGTTATTGATAATTTTACCATTGATAATCACCGAAGCCGAAGTTTCATCACAAGAGGACTCGATGGCCAGAAGTTTTATATCCATAAAGATTGAATTCTTTGTCATTTGCTGTGTGTTTTCACACAAGCAGGTATAGAACTTGTACAACTATTTTTAAAAACATTTCACCCACTCCTATCTATTAAATACCAAAATAGTTTTTCAAACTATCTTTAAACATGCTTTAAACTAAACAAGATTGAGATAAATTTGTATTCGAGATCCATACAAAGATACAAGATTCAAAGCAGGGTACCTCTAAAGGGCTATTTTGCCTTTGAAACTACATCCCATACATTTAAAAATTAAAGGAATATACTCTGGGCAGATTGGGCACAAAATTAACAAATAAACAGCAAACCGTGCGAAAGAAGGCCTTTCTGGCACGGGCAAGGCAACTACTCAGCCGTTTGGCTATCGGGTTGTTGACTTTCACCATGCTGTTGTTAATGGCCGTTCAGTTTCCGGGAGTACAGACGTACCTGGCAGAGGTAGCCACCCGGAAATTAAGCGAAGTCAGTGGTTTCCCCGTCCATGTCCGGTCGGTCGCTATCGACTGGTTTGATGTGATCCGGCTGGAAGGTATCACCATTCAGAACTCCAACAAAGAATCCATCATCACTGCAGAAAGCCTTAGTGTGGATTACTACTTCAAAGAGTTGATTCAAAATGGGGATATTTATCTGGATAAGGTAGAGTTGGGAGATGCCGAGGTCAATCTGGTCAGAAGAGACGAACTCAACCTCTTGGAGTTTGTACATGCTATGAATGAAGCCTTCAAGAAGAAGAAGTCTCAAAAAAAGAAGAAATTAAGCCTTTTTCATATCGACAAAGTCAATCTGGCCAATGTCGTTTTACACTATGACAAGCCACCGGCTCCCTATTTACCAACCGAAGCTTTTGATTACAATCACTTTACGGTCGATAGCATTTACGGAGAAGCCTCCCGTTTCCGGGTCGCTTATGACACCATTGAATTCCGGATGGATAACCTTCAGGGAACGGAGGTAAAAACGGGGCTGGAAGTCAAAGAGCTGGATGTCTTTTACCGTTATTGTCGCAAGTCCATGACCTTTGACGACTTGTTCGCTAGGGTAGGAAAAAGTACCCTCACCGACTCACTGGTATTTGCGTACGATCACCCTTCCAACCTTAACAACTTTAATACGGAAGTAACCCTGCACGCCCATTTGGATAGTTCGGTCATTCATATGGAAGACCTGGCCCATTTCAATCAAAAGTTCAAACCCATCAAGGATGTCTATACTGTTACGGGAGATGTCAAGGGAAGCGTTTCTAATTTCAGGGTCCGAAACCTGGATGCGCAATTTGGCCAAGGAAGTCATTTGGTAGGCAATGTGGAATTTAACGGTTTCCCCAATGTCTTGGAAACGTTCTACGATTTGGATTTTACACAAGGAAAGCTGGATACCCGCGACCTGCAGCAATATTTGCCGGAGTACGAATATCAGATTATTTCCAAATTCGGGAAAGTCCAATTCCAATCGGATTTCATTGGTTTCCTTACCGACTTTGCCACCAAGGGAAGGTTCCATACCAGCTTGGGGCATTTGATCACGGATATTAATATTAAAACAGAAAAGTCCTTGTACAAGGGAGCCTTAACCACCCGGGGTTTTGACCTGGGCCGGTTGCTGGACATGTCTGATATGGTCCAGAAAGTGGATATGAACGGCAAAATTCAAGGCTCCGGCTTTCGTATGGACAATGCCAATTTTGTATTGAATGCCCGGTTACAGCGTTTCGGTTTGATGGGGTATGATTACCAAAATATCACCCTGGACAGCAGTCATTTCCAAAAAAATGTTTTTGTGGGGGAGTTAAGTGTAAAGGACCCTAACCTTCAGATGTATATGGACGGAGAGGTGAATTTTAAGGACAGTACTTTTAATTTCATCGCACAATTAGATACCGTTCATCTCGATCAAATCAATTTGTCAAACGATCCTTTGTTCATCCGCTCGCAGATTCATGCCAACTTTACAGGCCTGGATCCTGAAGATATTGACGGAGTCATAAGCCTTTACAACAACGAGGTCCTTTACCGCAGAAAGCAACTGCTTTTGGACAGCCTGACCATCACTACGGATGCCAAGCCGAATACGCGATCCATTCAGGTGAATTCTGAACTCATCAGCGTGGACTTATCTGGCGATTTCGAATTTTCACAACTAATTCCGGATGCACAAAATTTCTACAGAGAATTTCAGATAGCCCATTCTTTGGATGATTCTGTGGCAAGGGCTTATTATGCCGAAAAAGCAAAAAAGCCCGAAATTCCACCTTATAACCTGACCTTTGAAGTAGATATGCCCAATGCCAATAAAGTACTCCGCTTGTTCAACGATTATATTTATTTGGCTGAGTACTCCCACCTGAGTGGCGCGATGACAGTAGCGGATTCCCTTCAATTCCAACTGGACTTCAAGACCGATACCATGATTTACCAAGCTGTGGAAATGATGGGCAATCAAGTCAAAATATCCGGTTATAAACCTCAAGACAGTGTGCTCTTTTACAGCGAAGTATATGTAAACTCCGCTCATCAACTGCTGGACCAAGTGAAAACGGAAAATTTCCAATTCACCGCCATCCGCAGCGACAGCACCTATTTTTTGGATGGAATGATCGAACATTCGGATTCCGAAGACTTTTTTCATGTGCAAGGCGATATCAACCTTTTCAAAGACCGTATGGAGTTGGAGTTTTCCGAATCCGACTTTCTATTCTTAGACCACTATTGGGACAGTGACGGACTCAACCGGATTGTCATAAGTGATTCATTGTATCAGTTTCAGGATGTATCTTTCAGCAGTGGCAATCAAAAAGTTTCGGCCCATGGTACCTTATCCTCAGACAGTACGCAATCTCTCTTGATCGATATTCAAAACTTCAGTTTGAATATGCTCAGTAATTATCTGGGTAGAGATTTACAGGGGAAATTAAATATGGAAGGGAGGCTCACCAATTACTTCCGGAATACTCGCCTGGAAAGCAATGGTGTGGTGGAAGGCATCGAAGTAGATGGTTTTTATTTGGGGAACCTCAAAGCCAATTCGTCTTGGAACAATGCTTCTTCCTCTCTGGATATTGAGGCAAACCTGGAACGCGATGGGAAAAACATTGTCAAATTATTGGGAGGCTACAATCCCCAAGCAAGCGAATATGAACAGCTCAACCTGGACCTAATCCTGGACGGGGCCTCTCTGGAAATCGTGGAGCCCTTCCTCAAAGAGCAAGCCTCGGAGTTTAAAGGAATTGCCATCGGGTATATTACCATCAAAGGATCTTTGGAAGAACCTACATTAAAAGGAGATGCCCTAGTACATGACGGTAGCTTTAAGGTCAATTATTTGAATACAACCTACGGCTTTAACGACCGGATCTATTTTTACGAAGATCAGATTGGGTTTAAAAACCTGCGCTTAGTAGACAAAAACGACCATTATGCCTACTTAAACGGGGGCCTTTATCACAACGGGCTAAAAAACTTTGTCATCCAGCTCTCTGCCCAACTGCGTCAGTTCCAGGTATTGGATACCCAACAGGAGCACAACGAATTGTTTTATGGTGCTGCCGTAGGTACAGGTTCCGTAGAATTTTTCGGGCCTTTGGAAAACATAGAGATTACGGTGAATGCTTTAACAAACTATGGCACTAAAATCTACATTCCACTAGAAAGCGAAGAAACCATCGAGGATCAAAACTATATCACGTTCGTTGCCCCTAACCATGCTTCGGATTCAACCATTCACCTACAGGCCAGCAAAGAAAAGGTCGACTTAAGTGGTATCAAAATGGACTTCAACCTGGAAATCACTCCGGATGCCTATTGCGAAATTATTTTTGACAAACAGGCGGGAGACATTATCCGGGGAAATGCCAATGGAAAACTCACCATGAACATCGACACACAGGGGGAATTTAACATGTACGGTGATGTGGAAATCGTAAAGGGGGAATATAACTTCACCATGTTGAATATTATCAACAAAAACTTCGGAATACTGCCCGGTTCGCATATTACCTGGCAAGGCGATCCGTATGCTGCGGAGATGGACGTCACCGCCAACTATACGCAATTTACCTCCCTGGCACCGATTCTTGACTATACGGACAGTACTATCCTTACCGCACCGGAGGTGAAGCGAAAATACCCGGTGGATGTATTGTTGGACTTACAAGGCAAACTCATGTCGCCCGATATTTCCTTCAATATCAATGTACGGAACTATCCGAACACCGTACTGGCCAGTGGAATCCCTATCTCCCTGGAAAGTGAGGTGGCGGCATTTAAACAAAGAATCAAATCCGATGAACAAGAGCTGAACCGGCAGGTTTTCAGTTTGATTGTTTTGAAAAAGCTTTCCCCGGAAAAAACCTTTAGTGGTATTTCTCAATCTGCCAGTAGTAGTGTAAGTGAGCTTTTCACCAATCAGTTGAGCTATTGGGTGTCACAAGTGGATGAAAACTTGGAAATTGACGTGGATCTCAACGGATTGGATGCGGAGTCTCTCAACACGCTTCAATTGCGTTTGTCCTACTCCTTATTTAACGGCCGGCTGAGGGTAACACGGGACGGGGCCTTTACGCATGCCAATAATAAAGCCAATGCCGCCAGTATTGTAGGAGACTGGACCATCGAATACCTACTCAACCCCGATGGAAGTTTGCGGATTAAAATGTACCATAAGCTCAACGCCAATTCCTTTAATACAGGATTGGAAAATAACTCCGTAGCGGGCACCAGTATTCTACATACCAAGAGCTTTAACTTCTTTGACGAAATTTTCTTGGGTGACCGCAAAAAACGCCAGAAGAGAAAGGAACTGAGACAACAACGCAAGAAGAAAAAGATAGCCCAGGAAAAAAAAGCATTGGAGGTAAAAAAAGAAAAGAAACTTCCGGATAAAGAAAAGTCCCAAAAGAAAGAGGAAACAGAAAATGAATAACCATTCGCTGTTTTCTCTTTTCATTCTGACTAATTGACCAAGCAATTGGGTCGTAATTTTTTAAAAGCTTTTATTTCCAGCTCTGAGATTTCATTCCCTGTGAAATCTATGGTTTGCAACCTTCTTAAGCGACTTATTTCTTTCAAAGTATTCACTTCCGTATTACTCAACCATAGTTTTTTCATATTCAAAGCATTACTAATCGGTTCCAGAGAGGATACTTGTGTATTGGAAATATCCAGGTTTTGTAACAAACGGTGCTGATGCAAGCTACTCAAATCCGACACTTGGGTGTTTGACAGGATCAGCTCGACCAACTTTGTCATACCTTCTAAAGGTGTCAGATTATTTATTTGTGTATTGGCCAGGCTCAAATGTTGGAGCTGGGTTAAGCCCACCAAAGGGTTCGTATCTGCCACTTGGGTATTATACACTCGAAGGGTGCGTAATTCTTTCAGTGCGGCAATCGCTTCCAGAGACTTTACAGGGGTATTCGAACATTGCAACACTTTAAGTTTCGTAAGTCCCTGTAAAGGCTCCAGGCTTTCCACCTTCGTATCCGAACAATAAAGCTCCCTGAGTTCCGCATGTTCGGCCAGAGGACTCAAGTCACTTGCCTTGGTTTCGTAAATGGTAAGCTTCTTAAGTTTTCGGAGATCTTGAAGGGGGTTAAGGTCTTCCACTTGAGTGAGTGAACAATCCAAATCCTCCAGGTGAATCAAATGTTTGACCGGTTCTAAGGACTTGATTTTTGTATCCGAACAATACAATACCCTGATCTTTTTCAGGTCACGAAGAGGCCCCAGGTCTGAAATATGCGAATAATTCAAATACAGCATTTCCAAATTTTTGAGCTTGGCGATCGGCTCCAACGTTGACAATGCATACGAATTAATGTCTTGGCCATAGCATACCAGCTTGCGCAATTCATAAATTCTATTCAAAACCAAAAGGCCCGGCTCATCGCCTTCTATACGGGCAGCTTTCTTGAATATATTTTTCCACTCTGGGTCCAGGCTTTTCCACCACTCCTTAGACAATACCGGGTATAACTGTACATCCGGCCGCATGGCTCTGAATTCTTCCATTTCTTCTTGAGGCACTTTGGAATAAATACAATTCACCTTTTCCAGGCTCTGCAAAGAAAGCAAAGGGGACAGGTCTGTCACAGGTGTTTTGAGCAAATTCAGCTTTTCCAGATTATCCAGTTGACTGAGGGGCTTTACATGAGTGATAGGTGCACCGGCACAATTCAACGCATTCAATTCAAAGATTTTCTCTAAATGGTTCTCTGTAATGCTATCCGGATGTACGTTGATAGCTTTCGAGAAAATGATTTTCCAAGTCTTATCCAATTTATTCCACCACTGTATGGTCAGCGGTGAATCGGGCAGGGAATTGGAGGCAAAAACCTGGCAATAGCTACTGATTAAGGTACATCCCAGGATCAAAAAACTTGTTCGTAAAGAAAGTTTCATAAAGATTTATGATTCATTCGAAAATATTTTTTAGGAGCAGAAAAAGTACAGTGTTACCTTCGCACTGATTTATAAAAAAATGCACAAGGAATTTTGTAAGTAAAAACAAATTTTCAATAATTGTATTATTTCTTGAAAGCATTTTTTTTTATTTGCACAAGCATTTGACTATATATTTGGCCAGGATAAAGGAGAAGAAAATTTTTTCATATGCCGCAAACCCCAGATAAGGTACTAGAAGCACTCAAAAATAATCAATACTCACCCGTGTATTTCTTACATGGGGAGGAACCCTATTATATTGATGCGATTGCCGAGTACATTGAACAACACGCTTTAACCGATACGGAACGGGGGTTTAACCAGACAGTTATGTATGGGAAAGAGGTAAACATGCGCAACATTCTGGAGAGTGCCCGCAGGTTTCCGATGATGGCACAACGGCAAGTGATCCTGGTGAAAGAGGCTCAGGAAATTCAGGATATCAACCGCAAAGAGGTACAAGCCAATTTGGGAAACTACTGCAAAAGCCCTGTCCCTTCTACCGTGTTGGTTTTTGCCTATAAACACAAAAAACTGGATGGCCGGACCGAATTAGCCAAAACTTTAGATAAATATGCCATTTTAGTAGATTCTAAAAAAATCTATGAAAATAAAGTACCGGATTGGATCAAACAGTACTGCAAGGATAAAAAGCATAAAATCACTGAAAAAGCAGTGAAAATGCTTACCGAATACATTGGCAATGATCTGGCCCGGACGGCCAATGAGATCGATAAAATGCTGTTGAACTACGAAGGGCAAGTAGAAATCGATGATTCGATGGTGGCCAAACACGTAGGTATTAGCAAAGAATACAATATCTTCGAATTGCAAACGGCTATCGCCAAAAAAGATGTGTTCAAAGCCAATCGCATCATTAAGTATTTTGAAAAAAATCCTCGCAACAACCCGATCATTCCCATCATCTCCTTACTGTATGCTTATTTTTCAAAAGTCCTGTTGGTGCACCACAACCGCAGTTTGGACAAGCATGCCCTGGCCAAGGCAATTAATGTAAATCCATACTTTCTTCAAGAGTACATTACTGCCAGCCAAAACTACTCCCTGCACAAAACCATACTGATTGTCAACTATTTGCACCAAGCTGATTTACAATCCAAAGGTGTTAATTCTTTGGCCTCCGAGAGTCATATTTTAAAAGAGTTAATTTACCGTATTCTCCATTAAGGAAGGAATTCAAAGTATACCCTTTCCCCCAAAAAATCCAACCGGAGGCTAAAGAGTGCTGTCTATTTTTTCTAATGAATTCACCGAATATGCCACCGGAGCATCTGAAAATAAGACTTTCGTAGCTTTCCAGGTACCTCTGAAAAAATCCGACTGGCGATAACGTTGTAGCGCATCATCATTACACCATTTACTGTAGGACATTAATACATTCGGCTGGTCAATGTCCTGTAACAACTCTAAATATTCACAGCCCGGAAAGGCCCTGATTTTATGCTTTACACTCTCGAAAAGCTCCATAAATGCTGGCACTTTTTCTTCCGTAAAGGACATACGTACAATCCTGGTTAACATAGAGGCAATTATTTTGTTTCCGGTAGAAACCGGTTTATTGATGAATATTTGAAAATCAAGCAGATAAGTACTGGTTAATATCTGTTAAAGATAAATAGATTTTGCCATTCTCAAGCCTTTCTCTCTTGCTTAATATGTACTGTTTTTAGTATTTTCAAATATTAGAATTACAATACATACCTAAAATAAGCGAAACAATACCCTCTATTTTAATAAACTCCTTCTTTTTTAAATAGCTCAAACGAATACACTTCACTTTGGCCGCCGGTCAAGTACTCACTCTTTCACGCGACATTTCATACGACTCAAGATTTCAAAACCATGAAAATACGTATCACTACCCTAGTAGCTTTATTAAGTTATTTCCCTTTATTGTTATGGGCTCAATGTATCAGTATACAAAACGGCTCCTGGAATAGTCCTTCTATTTGGACAAATTGTGATGGGGGAATTCCGGATGAAAACAGCGAGGTCATTATCTATCATACCATTAGCTACCCTTCCAGTTTTACCTTGTCGCCATCCGGTACCCTCGCCATCCATGCTCCAGGCTCTTTAAGTTTTTCCTCTTTATTCCCTCCAACTTTTACAAACAATGGCCAGGTTATCTTAAACGGAGGTGAACTCTCCGTACCAACTTTGGCAAACAACAATAGCATTCTTCTGAATAATGCTTCCTCCGTTTCCAGCACTACATTGAACAATATAGGAAATATTTCCATCAACGATGGGTCAGAATTGAAAGCAAGTTTGGAAATGAATTCTCTTGGCGGCACCTTATCACTGGATGGAGGGATCGTAAACGCCCCGGGTATTTTTACCATGGAAGCGGGAACAGTTACGGGACAGGGGATTTTTAACTGTGGCCTATCCAGTGTCAGCATTTCCACCGTCAACGATGAATTTATCCTGTTATCTACCTGCACGGAATTAAACAACCTGTTGCCTATCGAATTGGTAACTTTTGATGCCAAACGGAAACAAGGAACCGTCCATATTTTCTGGACTACTGCCTCTGAAACAAATAATAACGCCTTTGTTCTTGAGCGCTCCCCAGACGGATTAAATTTCATGGCTCTTCACAAACAAGCCGGGGCGGGTACCAGCCATGAAGAGCATCACTATTCATTTACTGATCAGGCTCCCCTTCCAGGAATTAACTATTACCGGTTAAGACAAAGAGATTTTGATGGAAATACCTCTGTCTCCCCTGTTATCGCGGTGAACCACAAAACCTCCACCTTAAAAGCCAAAATTTTTCCGAACCCTCTCTCATCCGGCAACTCTTTAAATATCCGGTTAGAGGTAGCAGTACTCCAAGAAGAGGTTCAAGTCTTTATCTTTAATTCATCGGGTAAGAGACTCTTTCAAAAAACATACTCCCCAAACAATACTCCACACCTCCAAATAGACCTCCCTTCCCTAAAACTGGACAAGGGGATTTACTTGTTGAAAATCATTCATTCTTCCGCTTCTTTTACAGAAAGGGTGTTGATTTATTGAAGTTATGGAGAAAAAACGCCTTGCCGGCATTCACCGGCAAGACGCATTCATTATCATCTTAAAAGGCTACTACATACTTCTCCGGTACTGCCCTCCTACTTCAAATAATGCATGGGTAATTTGTCCCAATGAGCAATATTTGGTTGCTTCCATCAAGGCAGCAAAGGTATTTTCATGACGGAGAGCGGCCTGCTTCAACTCTTGCAAGGCCAATGTGGCTTTGTCGTGATTTCGCTTTTGCAAATGTCCTAACGTATCAATTTGCTCTTTTTTCTCTTCAACGGTAGAGCGAATTACTTCTTGAGGAATCACAGTAGGAGATCCTTCGGAAGACAAATAGGTGTTCACTCCGACAATAGGCAGTTTCCCGTTGTGTTTCAAGGTTTCGTAATAAATTGATTCCTCTTGGATTTTGGTTCTTTGGTACATCGTTTCCATCGCACCGATCACCCCTCCCCGTTCATTGATCCGGTCAAATTCCATCAATACGGCCTCTTCTACCAAATCGGTTAACTCTTCAATGATAAATGCCCCTTGAATAGGGTTTTCGTTGGTAGCTAAACCCAGCTCTTTATTGATGATCATTTGGATGGCTACCGCCCTGCGCACCGATTCCTCCGTAGGGGTGGTGATTGCTTCATCATAGGCATTGGTATGCAAGGAGTTACAATTGTCATAAATGGCATAAAGCGCTTGCAAGGTGGTACGAATATCATTAAAAGCAATCTCTTGGGCATGTAAAGAGCGTCCGGAAGTTTGGATATGGTATTTGAGCTTTTGCGAACGTTCATTAGCTCCGTATTTTTCGCGCATCGCCTTGGCCCATATTCTCCGGGCCACCCGGCCAATCACTGCATACTCGGGATCCAGACCATTGGAAAAGAAGAAGGAGAAATTGGGCGCAAAATCGTTAATGTCCATTCCCCGGCTGAGGTAGTATTCCACGAAAGTGAAACCATTACTCAAGGTAAGCGCCAATTGTGTAATCGGATTTGCCCCTGCCTCGGCAATATGATAGCCGGAAATGGATACACTGTAAAAATTCTTTACCTGATGATTGATAAAGTATTGTTGCATATCTCCCATCAAATGCAAAGAAAATTCGGTGGAAAAAATGCACGTATTCTGCGCCTGATCTTCCTTCAGAATATCGGCTTGTACCGTACCCCTCACTTTGCGAAGTGTGTCGGCTTTGATTTTTTCATATACCTCCTTCGGCAACACTTGATCTCCCGTGACTCCTAATAGCATCAATCCCAACCCGTCATGACTTTCGGGCAGATCTTTATTATACTTCGGTTGGCTTGCTTCGTCTTTGAAAATTTTCTTGATTTTCTTCCTCACTTCTTCTTGCAGGCCCTTCTCCTTGATATACAGCTCACATTGCTGGTCAATCGCAGCATTCATAAAAAAAGCCGTAATGGCTGCCGCCGGGCCATTAATGGTCATCGAAACGGAAGTCTTCGGATCGGCCAGGTTAAAACCTGAATAAAGTTTTTTCGCATCGTCCAGGCAACAAACACTTACCCCGGAGTTTCCGATTTTTCCATAGATATCCGGCCGGTAATCGGGGTCTTCTCCGTACAAGGTTACTGAGTCAAAGGCCGTAGAAAGCCGGGCCGCCGGTTGATTCAAAGACAGATAATGAAATCGCTTGTTTGTCCGCTCGGGATTGCCCTCTCCGGCAAACATCCGGGTGGGGTCTTCCCCCTGCCGCTTGAAAGGAAATACTCCGGCCGAATAAGGGAACTCTCCCGGCACATTTTCTTGCAAGCTCCAACGGAGAATATCCCCCCATCCTTTATATCTTGGCAGGGCAATTTTAGGCACTTGTGTATGCGAAAGGGATTCAATATACGTGTCAACTTTAATCTCTTTTCCCCGAACGGTATACACATACTGTTCTCTTTTGTAATTTTCAACTTTTTCCGGCCATTGGTTAAGCAAGCGCTTGTTACTGCCGTCCAGTTGTTCTAAAGTTTCTTCATATTTTGCTTCCAGGAGTTTTGCCGGTTCCTCGTCTTCCGGTTTTTTAAACAAGTTCATGCTCTTGTGCAGCCCGTACAAATGATCGGCAATGTCCGCCTGTTGATCCACCCATTGATCGTACCTGCGAATCGCCTCGGATATTTCGGCCAGGTAACGGGTGCGTTGAGGTGGGATGATATAATGCTTTTGAGAAGCCTCATTCACTTTATGATAATGCGAAGACCAAGCTAATTGAAAGCGCTCATTCAACAGATCGATGATCGCCCGGTACAAGGTATTCATCCCCGGATCGTTGAACTGCGAAGCAATGGTACCATAAATCGGCAAGCTTTCCGGTTCGCTGTCCCACAGTTGATGATTTCTGGCGTATTGTTTCCGTACATCCCGCACAGCATCCATCGCTCCACGCTTGTCAAACTTATTGATCGCAATGATATCGGCATAGTCCAGCATATCAATCTTTTCCAATTGAGTGGCCGCACCGTATTCCGGAGTCATTACATATAATGAGGCATCGGAATGATCGATGATTTCCGTATCCGATTGGCCGATGCCGGAAGTTTCCAGGATGATAAGGTCAAACTGAGCCGCTTTTAAAATGTCCAACGTATCCTGAATATATTTGGATAAAGCCAAATTGGATTGCCGGGTGGCCAAAGAGCGCATATATATCCGGTCATTGGCAATGGCATTCATCCGGATACGGTCACCGAGCAAGGCCCCACCAGTCCTTCGTTTAGATGGGTCCACCGAAACAATGGCGAGTTTTTTATCTTCGAAGTCCAGCAAAAACCTCCGCACCAGTTCATCAATCAAACTGGATTTACCGGCTCCACCCGTACCCGTAATACCCAAGACCGGTACTTGTTGGGTGACATGCATTTCCTGAATGGCTTTAAGAATGGTCTGGGCCATTTCCGGATGGTTTTCCACCGCTGAAATTAGTTTGGCCAATTCCGGAGCTTTTTTGGCTTTCAGCCCTTTTACTTCTCCGTTAAGAGAGGCCCCGGTAGGAAAATCACATTGAGACAACATATCGTTGATCATTCCTTGAAGCCCCAAAGCCCGGCCATCATCCGGAGAATAAATCCGGGTAATGCCATATTGATGTAATTCTTCGATTTCCGTAGGCAGAATCGTACCTCCCCCTCCACCAAACAATTTGATATGCCCGCAACCCCGCTCATTGAGCAAGTCATACATATATTTAAAAAACTCGATATGCCCTCCCTGGTATGAAGTAATAGCAATGGCTTGCACATCTTCCTGAACCGCACAGTCTACAATTTCATTGACAGAGCGGTTGTGGCCCAGGTGAATCACCTCAGCCCCCGAGCTCTGCATAATCCTGCGCATGATATTAATGGCCGCATCATGACCGTCAAATAACGAAGCGGCCGTTACAATCCGGATTTTATGCTTTGCCTGATAAATTTTTCCCATTTTGTTTATGTGTTTTTTAAAGGTTAATTTTTAAGGTAAAAGGAGTTTGTAATATGTTGTTAGTGGTTGTAATTAAGCGATAGCGCTTATTTTTCGCCCAATGGATTGGTACTTGGTTAATTTTATCAGTTATTTATTTTCCCAATTACTATTTCCAAATTTAACTAAACTCAATTTGTTTGCGAATAGTAGCCCCCGAATCTTTAATTTTGCGCGATAATAAGATGGGCTATCTTTTTGAAAATATGTGAAGCAATCCATTCACTTTCTGACAGAGGGATAGCCTAGAGGGGTATCATAATCAATAATTACAATGAAACAATATTTAGATCTACTGGAACGGGTTTTAGAGGAAGGCGTAAAAAAAGAAGACCGTACGGGAACCGGTACCATCAGTATATTCGGTCATCAAATGCGCTTTGACCTGGAAAAAGGCTTTCCTTGCCTAACGACTAAAAAACTTCATTTGCGCTCGATCATTCACGAGTTGTTGTGGTTTATCAGTGGGGATACCAATATCAAATACTTAAAAGAAAACAAAGTACGGATATGGGACGAATGGGCTGATGAACATGGAGACTTGGGACCGGTGTACGGCTACCAATGGCGCTCCTGGCCTACGCCTGACGGACGAAAAGTTGACCAACTCAGTCAACTCATCGAGCAAATCAAAGTCAACCCCAATTCCCGGAGGCTCCTTATCAGCGCCTGGAATGTAGCGGATGTAGACAGAATGGCTTTGCCTCCCTGTCATACCATGTTTCAATTTTATGTAGCAGAGGGAAAGCTTTCCTGCCAATTGTACCAACGGAGTGCAGACGTATTTCTCGGAGTACCCTTTAACATTGCCTCTTATGCCTTACTGACCATGATGATGGCCCAGGTATGCGGACTTAAGCCCGGAGATTTTGTCCACACCTTCGGAGACACTCATTTGTATCTGAATCATTTGGAACAAGCGCGGTTACAATTGAGCCGGGAGCCTAAAGAATTGCCTCAAATGCGCATCAACCCGGAGGTCACTTCTTTATTTGATTTTAAATTTGAAGATTTTGAGTTAATCAACTACGCTCCTCATCCACATATTAAAGCGGAAGTTTCTGTTTAATCTACGGAGGAGAGAAGTCCAGTAGATGGCTCTGCCGGAGCAAAAAGATTACACTCATTGCCCAAGCTAGCAAACTTTCATGAAAAGCTTCGAAGAATTTCAACAGTACTTTGATATGACCATCAAGGAAGCGCTTGAAGATATTGAAAAGCGTAGAAGCAACATGCATTACTGGAGGCATATGTTGGGCATTATTGGTGGGGCTTTGCTCCTGATACATTGGACCTTTGTAGCGTTGGATATCATTCCCTCTTACACCATGATCCCAACTTTGTTGGCGATTCCGGCCGTGGCCTATTTCATTTATCAAAGGGTCGTACTGGACACCTCCATACCGGACGATTACAAAGAGACCGTAGTCAAACAGATGATTCACTTTGTGGATCCCTCTTTGAACTATCAAGCAGAAAACTACATCAAATACGAAGTATTCAAAGAAAGTGAGTTATTTTTATTAAAACCCGATCATTACATAGGGGATGACTATATTGACGGAACCATTGGCGGGGTCGGCATACAAGTATCGGAACTGGAGGTGATGTTGGAAACCCAAGGAATGCGGCAAAAAAAACCTCGCTGGAACACACTGTTTCATGGGATCTTTTTGGTAGCTACCACCAGTCAGTCCTACTCCGGCAAGACCTTCATACTCAGCGACAACTTGTATAAACGAATGGGTTATGCGGGAATGTTGGTACAAATGAATAATTTAGTACGGGGGCATTACATTCAAGCGGAGAATATTCAATTTCGTAAAAACTTTGTTGTGTATGCTGAGAATGCATTGGAAGGCAAAGAGTTACTGACCGAGGAATTAATGGAAAGTCTGTTAGTGTTAAAAAAGAAAAGCCACTGCCCGGTATATGTCTCTTTGATAGGCCACAAAGTGTATGTAGCAGTGGACCTACGCAAAGATGTTTTTAAAGTGGATATTAACAAACCCTTGTTTGATGCCCGTTTTGTAAGAAGTTTTTATGATGAATTATATTATATTTTAGGAATCGTGCGGGACCTGGGCCTTGGTGAGTTTCCCTCGCCTACATCCGGCCCTGAAAATCACATCCCGATGGATCAGTTTTCTGAACCTCCGATGGAACAAGAGCACTTTGATTTCGATCAAGACGACTTTGAGTAAGAACTAAACTTAGAAAGGATGGAAAGTAAAAGACAAAAGAAATTTTCAAGATTAATACAAAAAGACCTGGGCGATATTTTTTTACAAAAATCCGCCACTTGGTTTCACAATGCCTTTGTCACCGTTACACAGGCAAAAATTTCCCCTGATTTGCGGGAAGCAAAAGTGTATTTGAGCTTTATGAATGCCAAAGACAAGGAAGAGTTATTGGAACATATTCAAGACAACACCAAAACCATCCGGCAAGAATTAGCTCAACGTATCAAAAACCAAGTCCGGTCTATTCCCGTATTACATTTCTTTTATGACGATACGGAAGATGTGGCCGCAGAGGTGGAAACCCTTTTTAAAGACCTGGATATTCCCCCTGCTGCCTCTGAAGACGAAAAAGAATAACCTATACCTGAACCAACCCATCCTTATAGCAAATTGAAAGGATGGGTTTTGATCAGAAAATACGATCCAACGTACCTTTGTTTGATTTAAAAAACCACTGAACAAGCCTTGCTGACATTTTTTCGACTTAATGATCCCTTTCGCATCTTGGGTGTACTACTCATTGTATTCTTGCTACGGCTGCCTTTTTACCTTAAAGGCCTTCCCTTGATGATCCCCGAACTCAATTGGATGCTGGTAGGGGAAAGCCTGGCAAAGGGGGGGCATATGTACACCGATGTATGGGACAACCTTGGCCCATTGGCGGCCGGAGTTTATTGGTGCGTGGTCGGGCTTTTTGGCAAAAGTCAATTAGTTTTTCAAATTCTCGGGTTAATTCTGGTGGTAATCCAGGCATTTATTTTCAACCGTTTCTTGATCAAGAATGGGGTATATAATGAGAAAAACTACTTACCGGCTTTGTTTTACGGCCTGTTTATGTGCCTGAATTTTGATTTCCTCACCCTTTCTCCGGCCCTCCTGGCATTGACCTTTCTGCTCTTGGTCCTGCGGAATATCATCCGGTTGGATGAGCGGTTTGTGGAAGAGGACATTTTTAAAACCGGCATTTACCTTGGTATAGCCACCCTGCTTTTTGCTCCCAGTGTCGTATTTCTACTTTCCACTATCATCGGATTTATGCTGTTTCGCTCGGCCTCACCCCGCTATTTTATGATGGTCCTATTCGGATTTGCCTTTGCTATTAGCTTGGTCATCACCTATTATTTCTTTGTGGACGGCTTGAAAAATTTCATCGATTTCTACCTTGCCTCACTTCTTACTTTTAAAGGGCTCAATTATGTCTCTTGGTTTGAAATCATTTGGGTATCCATTATTCCGGCAGTGCTTACGGTATTAGCGATCGGAAAGCTGGGTACAGAGCGTGGTTTTATTAACTTTCAGGTCATTTGCCAGCAGTTTATGGCTGTTTGGATGATCAGTGCCGGATTGGTCTTATTCGTAAGTCCTCAATTTACGACCTATCAACTGATTCTGTTCGTTCCGGGCTTAAGCTTTTTCACCACCCATTTTGTGATGCTCACCCGGAACCGCTTAATCGCCGAATTAAGTTTTTGGGTCATTACGGCCGCTTTGATGACGGTAAGTTATGCCACCGTATACCTGGATCAACAAGACAACCCCTATTCTCCCAATTTCTCCAAAGTATTTGTCAAACAAGATGATGCATTGATCACCGACCGTCCTAAAACTATGTTGGTATTAGGAGATCAAATATCTTCTTATCAGGGAAATTCTCTTGCAACACCTTATCTCAACTGGAAATTAAGTGAAAAGCATTTTTCACACTTGAACAACTACCAGGTACTCTCTGCCATCTTGGAAAATTTTGAAAAAGGCTACCCGGAAATTATCATCGACCCAAAAGGGATTACGCCTCAGCTATTTCAAAACATTCCCGTATTGGCTCAAAAATACCGTCTCAAGAAGGAAAATGTATGGGTATTAAAACCGGAAGAGCCTAAGGTAACACAACAGTGATACAAGGACTATGGATGTTGTGAAGCAAATGTAGCCAATTGTTTCACAACCCATTCTACCTGTTTTTCACTCATTTCCGGAAAAACAGGCAGTGAAAGGATTTCATTTTTCAATTGTGTTGCCACGGGGAAATCTTCCGGGAAATGACCGTAATGTTTATAAGCCGGTTGGAAAGGTAAAGGAATCGGGTAATGCACGGCTGTCTGAATACCCTTACTCTCCAAAAACGACATCAATGCCTCTCTTTTCCGGGTACGGATCACATATTGATGATACACATGAGTGGTCTCCGCTTGTCTTTTGGGTAACTGGTAAAAGCGTTTGTCTATATTTTCGTCATAATACCGGGCGACACGATTGCTCTCCTTTATCCAAGTATCCAGATAAGGTAATTTTACCTGTAACATAGCGGCCTGCATTTCTCCCATCCGGCTATTCCGGCCTTCCATCACATGAATATTTTTCTCGATTTGCCCTTGGTTCAACATAATCCGTATAGACTTCGCAACCCTGGCATGAGAAGTCACAATGGCACCACCTTCCCCATACGTCCCTAATACTTTGGTGGGGTAAAAACTAAAAGTACCAATATCGCCGATGGTTCCAACCTTAGCGCCTTGGTAAGTGGCACCATGGGCTTGGGCCGCATCTTCAATTACCCATAGATGATGCTTTCGGGCTATTTGCATAAGTTCCTTCATGGGGGCAGGATTCCCATATAAATGTACGGGGATAATAGCTTTTGTTTTCGGAGTAATTTTATTCTTACAATCCTCCGGGTCAATGGTATAATACTCCGGATCAATATCTACGAATACAGGTTTAGCGCCCACACGGCTTACCGCACTGGCAGTAGATATCCAGGTAAGAGCAGGCACCAACACTTCATCACCTCTTTGTATACCCATAGCCTCCAAGGCCAACTCCAAAGCGTCCGTACCGTTGGCACATGCCCTACAATAGGAGGCATTCAGGTATTTTGCAAAAGTAGCTTCCAACTCCCTGACAAATGGCCCGTTGGTAAACATTCCGTTTTCAAATACCTTCGCCAATGCCCGGTCAATTTCCGGCCGGATGCGCTGATATTGCGCTTTCAAATCCAACAAAGGCACTTTAACGTTCAAATGTACGTCCTCCATATAATTTCCGATTTCAAGGGTTTGTTACCTTTGAATGCCTTCAAAGGCAGGGCTTTTTCAAGGGTAGAAATAAATTAAAAACAAATCCGGAAGAGATGAAAAACAAGGAACAGTCCGGGTGTTTGCCGGTTACTTTCCTTTGCCAATAAAGCTACTAAAAAATGATTACATCTATCAACACAATGGCCTGTTCACTCAAATACTTTTCTCCTCCATGTACTACTGGGCCACGGTAGGGTCATCGCTGGAAAAATTTTGAGTGGTTTTGAAATAGGGAGGCTGGTCTTTTTTCCGGACTTTATCCAGGTATGTTCCACAGCCCAGGTACCGGTAGTTTCTGTCCAAAATATTGGCTCTGTGCCCCGGAGAGTTCATCCATTCTTGCAGTATACTTTTGGCAAAGCTCAAATACGTATGGGTGGGAATGGGCGCGCCTTTATATTGATAGCTAAAATACCCCCCATTTTGCGAAGGCCCGTATACGGCCCGGTTAGGAGTCAGTTGGATGGCAAAGGTATAAGCGATATTTTCTGCGGCAAAAGTATTGACCAGCCCAGCGGCATTCAGGCGGTCTGTCATTGTTCGCTTTCCTTTCACTTTGCTTTTATGACTATAAAAATTGTATTTCACCATATCCTTTGAATGCTCCCAAGCCACTTGCTCCAAGGTAGGACTGTATTGGCACAAAGGCAGTTTATGTTTGGCCCTGATACGATTGGTTTCATAAAATACGGCTGCATTTAAAAGAGGATAATCTATATCTTTCAATACAATAGGCTTCTGAGCCTGGGGAAGTTGGGAAAACGTTTGATAGTTGTGGGTTTGATACATTTCAGCTTCCCATCCCGACTGACAGAAAAGGGGAGCATGGCAGAATAGACATAAACACCACAAGAAAGTATATTTCATCATGCAATTTTTACTTTTAGCAATATGCTGTATTAAAACTTTGCCAAAAATCAATCAGCGCCCTGGAAGAAGTAATTATTGATACTGAAGTGAATTAAACTTTTTCTTTTTCCTGAAAAATGTTTCAAAAAGACCTCCTCTGTGTTACTTTTTTCAACAATAGCTTTGGCTATTCTCTTCAACAAGTGCCTTGATGAGCCGATTTTGATTCCATCTTCGGTCAAAAACTATACGTGTAAACCACTTCTATAAGATAGCTCGGCCAAACAACTCCTCGCTGAATTCACTCACATCAGACCTATTAAAAATTCAACAAAAATTCGGTACCTTCCTGTTCATTGGAACAAGCCGTAATCGTACCCTTATGTTGTCGCATGATTTGCCTGGAAAGGCTTAATCCAATTCCCGAACCGTTCTTTTTTGTGGTATAAAATGGGATAAAAATCCGGTCCAGGGCCTCTTTTTCTATCCCCGGCCCGTTGTCTTTCACCGAGATAACAGGCCGGTTCTTTTTGCCCTGCATAGCACTTAATGTCACCCGGTGTACCTGTCCGTTGGTCTGTTCATGTTCATGAAAAGCCTGAATTGCATTTTTCAATAAGTTGATCAACACTTGCTCAATCAATTCGGGATCGGCAGTGATAATCAAAGAAGGCGGGTCCATTTTGATCACAAAGTCAATCTCATGTTTGAGAAACTCGTTGTTCATCAATAACTTAATCCTTTCAAACATCTCCGCCACTTTTACATGGGCCATTTTTGGGGTCGGGACATGGGTCAGGTTGCGGAATTCATTGACAAAGCGGATCAAGCCATCGCTTCTTCTTTGAATGGTTTGTACGGCCAATTGCAGGTCTTCCAGGTCGTCTTTTTGAAATTCTTGTTGATGTTCTTGGTTGGAAATCAGGTACGACAGCTCTCCTTCCACCGTTGTTGCCAGGGAGGAAATAGGCGTGACCGAATTCATAATTTCATGGGTAAGTACACGAATCAGGTTTTGCCAGGCATCCATTTCCTGTTCTTCCAGTTCCGAATGGATGTTCTGAATGGTCACCAATTTAAACTCTTCACCCTTCAGGTACAATTCAATCGCATACACGGCTAGCTGAACCAACTCTCCATTTTTTCTTACCCTGATCAAGGCCTTGGCACCTGTCCGGAGTTGTTTGAATGTATCGATCAGTTCCGGGCTGAAGCTCTCCAACTCCTGTATATTTTGCAAGCGGTTAATTTTAAACAAACGCTTAGCGGCCGTATTGATAATCTGAACATTACCATTGCGCTCAAAGGAAAGAATCCCGATCCCGATATGGTGAATTATATTTTTCAGGTATTGGTACTCGGCTTCTTTCTCTGCCCGGATTTGCTTGAACCGGTACAAAACTTTATTAAACTCCTGATCGAGTTCATCAAAAGCCCCTCCCCTTCCTTTTAATTTATAGGTATGGCTAAAATCTCCGTAACGAATAGAGCTAAAGAAATCCACCAACTCGCGATTGGTATTCTCCATCAGGTTGATCAAAGCAATCACCTGATAGACCACCAAGCCGGCCACAAAGCCAATAGTGGCAAAATACCCGGAGCTTTCAATGAGGTAGACCATGGCAAAGATGGTGACTACCAAACCTACCGCACGGATGGATACATTTAATCTGAAATTTTTAAAGCCCATGCTTTTCCAATCTTCTATACAATGATGCCCGGGTCAGTCCCAGCGATTTGGCTGCTTTCGAAATATTACCTGAATACCTGCTGATCGCCTTTTGGATCATCATTTTTTCCACGGTTTCCAGGTCGTATTCGGAAAGATCGACTTCCCCTTGTTCGTTTTTATGCACCAGAAACTGAAAGTCCGTAGGCTGTAATAGCTCATTATCACTCATGATAATGGCCCGCTCCAAGGCATGCTGCAACTCCCGAACATTGCCTGGCCAATGGTATTTTTGTAATTTTTTAATTGCTGCGGGAGCTGTCCGCAACAAGGGTTTTCTATATTTTTTACAATATACTTTGACAAAGTGATCCACCAACTGCGGAATATCTTCGGCCCGGTCTCTTAAAGGCGGCAAATGGATTTCGACCGTGTTAATCCGGTACAAAAGATCTTGCCGGAATTCATTGCTTTCCACCATTTCGTAAAGAGGCATATTGGTAGCACAAATCAGACGGATATCAATCGGGATTTGTTTGTTGGAGCCCACCCGGGTAATCTCTCTCCTTTGCAATACGGTCAGCAGTTTGGATTGGAGAGACATGGAAAGGTTGCCGATTTCGTCCAGAAACAGAGAGCCTTCGTTGGCAATTTCAAAGCGCCCGGCCCGCTCTTCTTTGGCATCGGTAAAGGCACCTTTTTTATGACCGAACAGCTCACTTTCAAACAGACTTTCGGTGATACTGCCCATATCCACATTGATAAAGACATTGTCTTTCCGCAAAGATTGTTGGTGGATTGCCCGGGCGATTACTTCCTTACCGGTTCCGTTCTCTCCCAAGATCAAAATATTGGCATCCGTAGAGGCCACCTTATTAATGATGTTGAACACCCGGAGCATGCTATCACTGTTGCCAATGACTTCTCCGAAGGGTTTGTTGATCTCCGAAGTCAATTGGTTTTTAGCTTGCTTCAAGTTTTCTACTTCTTTGTACGATTTTTTCAAGCGAACGGCCGAAGACAAAGTGGCCAGGAGTTTTTCATTTTGCCAGGGCTTCAGAACAAAATCCGTAGCGCCTGCTCTCAAGGCCCTGACAGCCATCTCCACATCGCCATAAGCCGTAATTAATACCACCACGGCATTGGGATCAATTTCCAGGATCTGGTCTAACCAATGGAAACCTTCTTTGCCACTTGTGGTATCTTTACTGAAATTCATATCCAGTAAAATCACATCATAGGTATCATTGTTCAGCAGAAACGGGATCTTCCCCGGATTTTTTTCCACTTGCACAAAATCCGCATGTTTCTTCAGCAACATCTTGGCGGCCAACAGTATATCCTCATTATCATCTATGATCAATATTTTACCTAGTTCTTTACTCATTCTTAGTATAATATTTGAGTGAAATCCTCCTAAAATTTAGCGAAGAAGCCGTTTGAATTTTATTTTTCATCTTACAAATTCAAACCGACTCTAATGGATATATTTGAAATAATTTTGAAACTCTACAGACGTCCCGAGTTCGTCTGTGTAAGTGTACATCATTGCTTCATCCATTGCTATACTGATATATTTCCAGTTAACCGATGATTGTATAATCCTAAATTCTAAAGTAAACAATACTATGAAAATTCTACTCAATTCTTACAAAAACGGCTTGTTTGTTTTGTTAATGGGCATTTTTTTTCTTTCTTCTTGTGAGGAGAAAAAGAAAACCGACCAAACAAATACCGAAACGGAGCCGCAGGAAGTGAGCGAAGGCGAATGGCAGTACCGGGATGAACTCTCGCACCTGCCCCTTGAACAACAAATTACGGTCTTATACGACAGTTTGCAGAGTTTGAAAGCTCAAGCCATGGCTTCGGAAAAGACCAAGCTGCACTCTACTCAGCTTTTTGTTGAAGAAATTGAGTTATTGAACAAGCCCTATGACGCTCAAAAATTAGAGACGGTAAAAAATGCTCAAAACACACTGAAAGAACAAGTATATGACTCTGTAAGCTTCAGTGATGTACAGGTGATGGAACGTTATGATAATGCCACCGAAAAACTGATTGCAGCCTTGAATGACTTTGCTGAGAACACTGAAAATTTTGACAAATTTGAACGAGCCAATATTCTGCTCAACGAAGTCATTGTTGCAGACAAAAACGATTTTACGCTCCGGAAAGATTACAACAGTTTTGCCCAAGAACTTAACAGCCTATTGGAAGAAAAAAAGGCAGAA
Source organism: Rapidithrix thailandica (assembly GCF_039710355.1). Taxonomy (NCBI): domain Bacteria; kingdom Pseudomonadati; phylum Bacteroidota; class Cytophagia; order Cytophagales; family Flammeovirgaceae; genus Rapidithrix; species Rapidithrix thailandica. Next base: position 106,452 of record NZ_JBDKWZ010000007.1, read on the forward strand.
GTACAGCAACTGGGTGAGGCCTTTAAATCGATGCAACCGGTTAGCTTCTTTTATGGTGAACCGATGATGTAAATCTCCCAAACAATAGTCAAACCATCCGGGTACTCCGGTATCCGGATGGTTTTTATCTCCTCATACCTTCCCTTCCGTTTTTTCAGTTCTCTCCCTTTGTTCATTTATCAAATCGAGCTTGGCATGCTATAGATATAAGGAAAAATTTATAGTTTTATAGCTTGTTGTGAAATCCGATTACGCTTACACCTCAATTGGACGAACACAAAATAAGAGAAGTAAACAACTCACCCAACTAAAAAAACACATGAAAGAAAGCCTTAGAAGACCAAGTTTACTACAAGCCTTTATTCCTATCCTATTTTTAATTAGCATCCTTTCCATCAATGTTTATATCTACGGTTCAGACGGGCTCAGTGGTTCCAACCAGATTGTTTTGATTCTATCCACGGGAGTGGCATGCCTGGTTGCCTCCCGCCTGGGCATGTCCTTTGATGCGATGGTCAAAGGAATGGTCCACAGTATTAATTCAGCTATGCCCTCTATTCTCATTCTGCTTTTGATCGGGTCCTTAGCCGGCACCTGGTTGATTAGCGGGATCGTACCGGCCATGATTTACTACGGTTTAAAAATTCTGAATCCCGTCATCTTTTTATTTGCGGCCTGTACCATCTGTGCAATTGTCTCCCTGGCCACCGGCAGCTCTTGGACTACCGTAGCTACTATTGGTATAGCCTTATTGGGAATAGGCAAGGCCTTAGGCATGAGCGAAGGGGTCATAGCCGGAGCCATTATTTCCGGGGCCTACTTTGGCGATAAAATGTCCCCTCTTTCAGACACTACCAACTTAGCGCCTGCCGTAGCGGGTACCGACCTGTTTACCCATATCCGCTATATGATCTACACCACCGGTCCTTCCATCCTAATTACCCTCATTATCTTTTTGGTCATGGGTTTTTCTTATGATAGTGAAGCCAGCCAGATCAACGTGGGCAATGTCATGCAATCCTTAGAGAACAATTTCAACCTGAACCCTTTGTTGTTTGCGGTTCCGGCTATTGTTTTGTTTATGATTATCAAAAAAGTACCGGCCCTGCCGGCCTTACTGGCGGGCACCTTGTTAGGGGGTATTTTTGCCTTGATCTTTCAAGTAGATATTGTGGTACAAGTATCCGGAGAGACTGAAAGCTTTGCCAAAGCCTGTTATATGGGGATCATGCAATCCATGTTTGGGGATATTGCCATCACTACCGAAAATGAAGCTGTCAACCAACTCCTCTCCACCGGAGGGATGGCCGGAATGCTCAACACCATTTGGCTGATTATCTCCGCAATGGTTTTCGGTGGGATCATGGAAGCCAGCGGGATGTTACACCGCATTACCGAACTGATTATTGAAAAGGCCAAATCTACCGGGACATTAATTGCTTCTACGGCCGGTACCTGTATCTTTTTTAACCTGACGGCTTCCGATCAATACCTGGCCATAGTCATCCCCGGAAAAATGTTTTCCAAAACCTACGGAGAGCGGGGCTTAGTACCTGAAAACCTCAGCCGTACTTTGGAAGACTCGGGCACAGTCACTTCCGTATTAATCCCTTGGAATACCTGCGGAGCCACACAAGCCGGCGTATTAGGGGTGGCCACGATTACTTATTTGCCCTATTGTTTTTTCAATATCATCAGTCCTTTTATGACGATTTTGTTCGGTTACCTGAACATCAAAATCCGGAAAATGAAATCCCAAGCGACAAAACCGACAGCCATGGTTTCCTAACGGTTAAAGCCTGTTTAGGATACAAAGAAGAGAATCTATAAAGTTTTCGGAGAATGTTGACAAAAATCAGTTTTTATGAACTAAAATGGTTTCACCTTTGTATTGGAGAAACACTCGTTAACCGTAAAAACCATAATTGTCAAAATGCCCAAAAGCTCAAGAAAAACCCCAATCTCTGATGCTGCAAAATTTTTTAGTAATTACACAAAAGATGGTCAGTCAATTTATGCTAACTACAGTAATTACCAACAACATGTAAACTTAAATGAAGTTAAATTTCAGCAAAAGCCTTCGGTTAAATAACCCGAAGGCTTTTTTCATTTCCGGGATTTCCAAGACTTCTTTTCTCTCCTTTCCCTTTCTTTTGATTAACTTCCCCCTCTCGAAGCAATTTCCTATAAGTTACTTAAAAGCCCCTACTACCTTACAAAATATACCTGTATGAAAGCAATCATTATTGACCAACCCGGTCCTGTAGAAAATATGTATTGGGGGGAAGCCCCAATGCCCGAACCCGGCCCCGGGCAAGTGTTAATCCGTGTACATGCTACTTCAGTCAACCGCGCAGATACTTTACAAAGACAAGGGCTTTACCCCCCTCCTCCGGGCGAAAGCCCGATCATGGGTTTGGAAGTTGCCGGGATAGTTGAAAGTACCGGAGAAAATGCCCAACAATGGAAACCTGGCGACCGGGTATTTGCCTTGTTGGCCGGGGGAGGATATGCCGAATATGTGACGGTGCATGAATCCTTGGTTATGCCAATTCCCAATAAACTTCACTTTGAGGAAGCTGCCGGTATTGCCGAAGTATTTTTAACCGCCTACCAGGCAATCTGTTGGCTGGGAAAGTTTCAAAAAGGGGAAACCGCTTTGGTCCATGCCGGAGCTTCCGGAGTAGGTACGGCCGCTATTCAATTGGTGAAAATATTGGGTGGTAAATCCATTGTGACTGTAGGCACACAACAAAAGTTGGATTTTTGTAAAAAACTGGGAGCCGACTTTGGCATCAATTATACTCAAGAAAATTTTGCCGAGAAAGTAAGGGATTACACCCAACACAAAGGAGCTAATTTGATCATCGATTTTATCGCAGGTTCTTATTACGAACAAAACTTCAAGGCCATAGCCGTAGATGGACGTTGGGTCGTATTGGCTTTATTAGGAGGCCGGAAAAGCGAAGAATTTGATTTCGGAAAGTTGCTGGGAAAACGCGTACAAATCATGGGATCAACGCTGCGCTCCCGTTCCCTTGCTTATAAAGCGGAATTGATCCAAGATTTTAGCGATCAGTTTATGCAGGCCTTTGAAAACAACCGACTTTCCCCCGTCATTGATCAAATATGGCCAATTGAACGGGTAGCTGAAGCCCATCACTATTTGGAAAATAACCAAAATATGGGTAAAGTGATTTTAAAAGTTCAATAGCAAAAAAAACGGATTAACCTTATGAAAATCGCCATTATCTCTGACATTCATGACCATGTATGGAATTTGCAAGCTTTCTTACAACAAAAGGCCGGTGAAGCCGATGTACTTCTTTGTTGCGGTGACCTTTGCTCTCCATTTATCATCAGCATGCTTGGTAAAGGCTTTCAAAAAGATATACACGTGGTGTTTGGCAATAATGATGCGGACCAATTCCGCATCACTCAGAATGCCTTTCAATTAGCCAAAGACAGGCTCTTTATCCACAGTGAATTGGCTGAAATCGAATTGGATTCCCTGAAAATCGCTGTCAATCACTATCCTAATATTGCCAAACCCCTATTTGCTTCGGGAAAATATGACTTGGTATGTTACGGACATAACCACCAGTTTCATATGTTCAAGGAAGAAGGACGTTTTCTTCTCAACCCCGGTCCCTTAATGGGATACGACCCTAGCCATGGCAAGGACGTACCTCCTACATTCATACTCTTTGATACAAGCAGGAAGTCCGCACAGGGCTTTCAACTCATCGACCATCAATTCCTGCCTGTTCAAGAAAAGCACGGCAAGCTTGAATGAGTTGCCACATTTCTTAAAATTATAGTGCTTGTTCCAAAGCATCAATATTCGTTGCATTAATCAAGTGCAGATTCCGGGAGATTTTTTCTTTATCCCAATCCCACCAGGCAATGGAAAGCAAACGCTGGACCGTTGACGGGTCAAAACGCATTTTAAGAACTTTGGCCGGATTCCCTCCTACCACGGCATAGTCGGGCACATCCTTGGTCACCACCGACCTGCTGGCAATAATGGCCCCATTCCCTACTGTAACTCCCGGCATGATCATCGCCTCATGTCCTATCCACACATCATTTTCGATGCGGGTATCGCCTTTGGAAGGAAATTTTTCATTTAAATCAACCCCTTCCAGAATTTTTTCCCAACCATGTCCAAAAATTGCAAAAGGATAGGTAGAAATGGGCCGGGTTTCATGATTACCTCCATTCATGATAAATTTCACTCCGGAAGCAATCGCACAAAACTTCCCAATAATCAGTCGGTCACCGATAAACTCAAAATGGTACAATACATTTTTCTCAAAATTGGCCGGGTTTTCAAAATCATCATAATATGTATATTCTCCCACAATGATTCTGGGGTTATTAATAAAGTTTTTTAAAAACACCAATTTATCATGATGTGCCAGTGGATACACCACGGATGGGTCAGGTCCTGTCATGGAAATTACAATATAATGTTTAGAAAAAATGAATTGAATACAAGGAGACTGATTCAGAAAAATCAAACCATATATCAAAAGCGCTTGCAAAAACAATAGAAGATTTGCAACGAAAGAGAATTACCAAAATCCTTTTTGGCAGCCAGTCAATTTGTGGGAAGGATTATAAAGTGTTCATAATGCCTGTAAAGGTAAAAAATAAGTCCTAAAACCAAAGGGCATTTACTTTTTTGTGCTTTCAAAGTAATGAATTGTCAGTAGCCGGACGGTTCGTGAAACACAATCCAATTATCTTAAACTTTGACGGGAGGTTCACCGGTTTTTCCCTTTCAACATTCCATGTTAAACCTTTTGAGAATGATATACTACTAAACTCATGAGGTATCTGCTGCTATCCTGGTTTACGTTTTTCGTATTCTTATTTTCAGTGAATGCTCAAAAACCCATCAAAAAGATGAACGGATTTGAGTTAAGCAACCTGCGTATTCCTCAAACCTCCATTCTTCGGGGAGGACCGCCTAAAGACGGCATCCCAGCTCTTCACTACCCTCCGTTTGTCAAGGCATCCGAGGCTCGTTTTTTAACGGAAGAGGATTATGTAATCGGTGTGGAAATACAAGGAATTGCCAAGGCGTATCCCATCCGGATTTTGAATTGGCATGAAGTCGTCAATGATTTTTTTGCAGAAAAAGCGGTGGTCATTACCTTTTGCCCTTTGTGTGGAAGTGGGGCAGTCTTCGCGTCCGATATCCGGCAAAAGAAACGTACCTTTGGGGTTTCGGGTTTATTGTACAACAGCGATGTACTGCTTTATGACCAAGAAACCCAGTCCCTATGGTCACAACTCAAAGAAGAAGCTATTTCAGGAACTTCCTCAGGCCAACAACTCACCTTATTACCCAGCTTGCAAGTCACCTGGAAGGAATGGAAGCAGCAGCACCCTAACACACTGGTACTTTCTATTCAAACGGGATATCAACGGGATTACAACAGCTCACCTTACACGAACTACAAAGACAGTGAACAACTATGGTTTCCGGTACCCCACACGAATAAGACTTTTCCCAACAAAGAAAAAGTCCTTGGCATTCGCGTGAATGATAAATATAAAGCCTATCCCTTTTCCGAATTAAAAAAAATCAAACAGAAGCTTATTGAAGATGAGTTTCAAGGCCAAAAGCTCAGACTTCATTTTAACCGCCAAACCCAAACTGTTACCATCCGGAATTCAGAGGGAGACATTTACCCCAGCATCACTTTGTATTGGTTTGCTTGGTACGCCTTCCACCCCGATACGGAAATTTATCATATAAACGAGGAGTAAAACCACAGAAAAGGAGATAAGAAACCAAGTGCTAAAAATCCATAAAAAGTCCGTATAAGCTCTCCGGAATGATGTATTTTTATAGATTCAATCAAGACCGTTTAACCCTTTTTATGAAGATGAAAATCACGATCTCTTATTGTTTATATTCCATTCTCTTACCTTTGATCAGCCTCGCTCAACCCCAACTCACCACTGAACCGGGTACGTATGACAACACATCTCAAGTGGAAGAATTAAAACATAGAAAACACATCGAACGTCAATTGACCCTTTTAAAAAACGAAGGGGAAGTTATTCCTATCCGGCAGGTAAGTACCCCTGCTCTTGCCACGGTTTCCATAGGAGAGAAAAACCTTACCCCTTTTCAACAAGGCATTACACGATATACTGCTTGCCCTCATTTCAACCTGGATTTTGAAAACAGCCCAGCAAAGTTAGCCCAACTCGAGACACAGCTTCAACCCTTTTCGACCGTAATCATTGGCATCCATCAATTTATCCCCTTGGGAAGCAGTACGGCCTTGGGAACTTCCACCCAAGAATTTATCAAACAATTGATGAAGCAACATACTGTAATTGTTGCCTTCTTCCGGCCAGCTGCCGAACTCAAACGTTATGCATTTTTAGCAAATGCTCAGGCCTTACTTTTAGCTCATCAGGATGATCCCACCACCGGAGATTTAGCCGGGCAATTGCTTTTCGGAGGCATCGGAGCCAAAGGGAAATTGGAATTTGCCATTGATGATTTATTTCAAGTCAACGATGGCCTTGTCACACAAGGCGGATTTCGTTTGAAATACACCCTCCCGGAAGAACTGCATATTCACTCGGCTTTACTATCACACCGGATCGACTCGGTGGTCCGGTTGGGCCTGACAGAAAAGGCGTTTCCGGGCTGTCAGGTGCTTGCGGCAAAAAACGGAAAGGTCTTTTTTCAGAAAAGCTATGGATACCATACTTACCAATATCAAAATAAAGTAAAGGACGATGATGTGTACGATTTGGCTTCGGTGACGAAAGTCACAGCCGCCACCTTGGCACTGATGAAAATGGTAGAAGAGGGGAAGATTGATTTGGACGCTCCTTTCAGCACCTATTGGAAGGATTTTAAAAAGAAAGAGAAAGCCAATTTTACAGTCCGGGAGGTGTTGGCCCATTACGCCCGCCTACATCCTTATATTGTCTATTGGCAACAGGCCGTCCGTAAAAACGGGAAGTTCAAATGCCATACATTTAAAACCGATTCCAACAAGCGATACAATGCCAGAGTAAGCAAAGACTTGTATATGCATCGCAAATTCCGGAAAAAAGTCTATAAAGCCATCCGGCAATCGCCCTTGAACCCAGGGAAAGAATATGTCTATTCCGGTCTTTCTTTCTTATTATACCCTGAAATCATCAAGCATCTGACCGGGCAAAACTTCGATCAATTTTTACAGACACAATTTTATCAACCTTTAGGAGCTAGCAACCTTACGTTCAACCCTTATGAAACATTGCCGGCTCAACGCATCGTGCCTACGGAATATGACAGCTTATTCCGCAAAGGACAAATTCATGGGTTTGTCCACGATGAGGCCGCAGCGGTGATGGGAGGCATATCGGGAAATGCAGGACTGTTTTCCAATGCCAATGATTTGGCGAAAGTCTTACAAATGTGGTTGCAAAACGGCACTTATGCCGGCACCCGCTATTTGAAGGAAGCAACTGTCAAAGAGTTTACCCGCTGCCAATACTGTGAAGAAGGCAACCGAAGAGGTTTAGGGTTTGACAAGCCATTGTTAGAGCATAAAGAAAGGGGCTCGGTAGCAGTGAGTGCTTCTATGCAAAGTTTCGGGCATACAGGCTTTACCGGGACCTTGATATGGGCTGACCCTTCAAAGGATTTAGTTTTTATCTTTTTGTCGAACCGGGTATATCCTACCCGCGAAAACAAGAAATTGTATTCACTCAATATCCGTCCGGCCATTCATGAAATCTTGTATCAGTTGCAAGATAGCTATCAGGCAAGCTCAAAGGATTAAACGAAGTTCATAAAAAAGCGCCAGAGGAAATTTCCCTGGCGCCTTGTTTTTTGTGTGTTTCATGGATTTGAAACTAGTTTTCTTCTTCACCCAGTTTTGATAAATCTACTACAATCCCTTTCAGCCCTTCCTTGTTGCCGATCAACTTTTTATAATTATCGGCCTGATCATATGAATAAAAAGGCCCAAAGATCAATTTGTATTGTACTGCTTGAGGGTTGCTCTCATCCACATGTACCAGAACGTTTCTATGAAATTTTTCTTCCTCGTATTCCAGTAATTTCAAAAAGGCATTGCGATAATTTTGGAAGACTCCTACCTGTACGCCAAAACCTTGTTTTTTCAAGCGTTTCACATCCAGTTTAAATAAATGCCGGCTTTTGTCTTTTGCCGTTTGCATTTCGGCTTTTTCAGCCAGAGTGACATCAGGCGCCCCTCGTTCATTGGCATATTGCTCCAGTTTTTCCCCTAACTCTTGTGGAGAGATAAACCCGTAAATACGCTCCAACTCTTTGCCTTCAGGAGTAAAAATCACAATCGCAGGAAAGTACAGTACTTGATACGATTCCGCCAGATCGGCCCCTTCGTCAATAATGGACTCGCCATCCAACTTCATCCCTAAATAGTTGTTCGTTGCATATTCTATCAATGAAGGATCGGTAAATGTCTGTTGGTTCAGACGCTTGGCTACTGTCGTATAGTTAGCATAGAAATAAAGGAAATAAGGTTTTTGAGAAGACTGAGCCCGCATCCGCAAGTGCTCATAGCTGCCATCAAAAAATATAAATTGACTTTGTGCCCAAGTACTTTGTGAAAAACATAGGGCAATAACGATCGAAAAAAGGTAATTCTTCATAGTACAAAAAATTTAATGATACTAGTAGCCTATTGTTGTTGGTTTTAGAGATAAAGTGAATTAAACTTTTTCTTTTTCCTAAAAAATGTTTCAAAAACGCCTCCTCTGTGCTACTTTTTGCAACAATAGCTTTGGCTATTCTCTTCAAAAAATGCCTTGATGAGCCGATTTTGATTCCATTTTCGGTCAAAAACTATTAAGTGTAAACCACTTCGATTCCCAAAGTTCATTGTGTTCTTGTCGCAAGGATAAGTTATCAAGATTTTCAGCAAAAAGCCAGTAAAAACCCAAAGGTTCTCTTTCCGTTTACATCCCATCTTCGGGATATGCTTTCAAAGCCTTCAGTAAAGTTTTATTTTCTTCTTCACTGCCCACGGTAATCCGCAAATACCCCTCACAATTCAACACCGAAGAGCGGTCGCGGACAATCACCAATTTGCGGGTTAAATACGTATATATTTTTTTCGGTTCCTCAAATTTGGCCATGATAAAGTTTGCATCCGAAGGCAAAATACTTTTCACCAAAGGAAGGGCCAACAGGGCTTTTTCCAGGTCCGATTTGTTTTGCAAAATATCTGCCACCATTGCCTGCATTCCCTCACGGTTTTCCAAGGCTTTCAGGGCCAACTGTTGTGTAGCCTCATTTATATTGTAAGGCGGTTTGATTTTATTGACAATCCCGATCACTTCTTTTGAAGCAAAGGCCATCCCCAAACGCAAACCTGCCAATCCCCAAGACTTCGACAAGGTCTGCAATACTACCAGGTTAGGATAGTGCTTTAAAGAGTGGACCCAACTCTGATGAGGGGAAAAGTCGATATAGGCTTCGTCTACCACCAACAAGCCGTCAAAATTATTCAAGAGTGTTTCAATACTCTCCCGGGAAAGCGTATTGCCCGTAGGGTTGTTAGGAGAACATACGAAGATCATCCGGGTATGCTCATCGATAGCGGCTAATACCTTCTCGGTTTGTATGGCAAACTCCTTGTTCAAAGGCACTTCCCGTATCGCCACACGGTTGATGTCCGCACTCACCTGGTACATGCCATAGGTAGGAGGCATGATCAACACATTATCTTCAAGGGGTTCGCAGAAGGCCCGGAACAAGAGATCGATGGCTTCATCACTACCATTACCGATAAAAATCTGCTCTACGCCCAACGCAGGTGTATGGCCCACAAGGGCATGCTTAATCTTGCGTTGATAGGGATCCGGGTAGCGATGGAAATCCCCTCCTCCGGCCGAGCCGTAGGGGTTTTCATTGGCATCTAAAAAAACTCCTTCTGTACCTGTGTATTCGTCTCGAGCGGAAGAGTACGACTTGAGGCTCAATATATGCTTTCGCACAATCTTGTTTACATCAAACATTTTCGTAAATACTTAGAAAACTAACAATTGTTAATTGTTTATGTGCTCATTTCTTGGTTTGATTCCAAACAAATGCTACCTTCGCAGGCCCGTTTTCACAGGGTACTTTTGTTCTGCCCTTTCACAGGGTCATTTTTGTCAAAAGTTCGATCTGTTTTTCCATGTAGGAATCATAAATGCAATGTTAACGAAATCTGCGTAAAGCCTATATCTTAAAGGGGATAAGATTGTAAGATTTCAGGGCTCTCTTCCGTTTTTTATCGTTCTTCTCCTTGGAAAGAAAGCCGGAACTTCTGCGGAGAATATTGCAGGCATTTTTTTTGCCGTTAAAATTTGTTAAACATTTTAACCAGGGGCAACCCTAGAGTAATTTCACACATTAATATTAATAGAACAGTTTGATAAACCAAACTAACATTTAATTATACAACTGACCAGCTTTGATTAACAATTCACACTTATCTACTAAAAGTCAATTAACATGAGTAACATTAACATAAAAAAAGTCATCCCATTTCTAGCCAAACTGCTACTAACCTTCATTATTCTGGGAAATGCAAACTTGTTATTTTCTATGAATAATGCCAAAGGACAGACTAATAATATTGTTCCTAAGGTTCAATTTATGGATAAGCATGATGAGGATGAAAACAACTTTTCCGTAAACGTTGTACAAATAGATGAGGGGAAAGAAATTAAAGTAGAGCTTTCCGGCTTGAAAAATAAAAATGTAGAGTTGGCCCTTTACAATACGATCGGAAACGTTGTCTTTAAAGACAAACTCAGGGCACAATCTAACTTTACTTCTTTAAATATTACGCCAAACGAGCACTTGACCAAAGGACTGTATTTTTTGTCTGTTGTCACTGGCAATAAAAAAATAACCAAAAAGCTCATTTTAAAACATTTCTAAATGGTTTGATCATTTACTTTCTTATATAGAAGTGAATTAAACTTTTTCTTTTTCCTGAAAAATGTTTCAAAAACGATAAGTTGAAACCACTTCATTGTATATACCGAACCCCCTCTCAAAATACGCATTGAGAGGGGGTTCTTGTTTTACGTTCCTTTGATCTTATGATTCGTTTACACAGAAGGTTTGAGATGACATCAGGTAATTGTCATGTTTATGATTTTCCCCTCATGAGTTATGTAAAAAATGCTCCCACCAGCCAAGCATACTGAACTCCAGCCAAATTCATGAGAAAACCACAATATCTTCGATTTCAGTATAATCACTCATAAAGTACGTCTTATGGGTTTCACTATTGGGTAATATAAGGCTTACTTCTATCTGAAACACTCCGTTACTTAAAACACAAAAGCGGCAAGTAAATCAGAAACTTACTTGCCGCTTTTTATCGTTTTTAGAGTCATTTTCGCTTATCCCCCAATCCTTAATCTCTGACCGGGTTTCAGTTTGCTGGAACTCAACTTATTCATTTGTTTAATCTTCTCCACTGTCAGTCCTTTAAACTTATTGGCAATATCCCATAAAGTATCGCCTGACTGTACTACATATACCTGACCGCTTCCTAAAACCAATTTGGGGGTTACAGGTTTTGGAGTTTGTGAGGCCGAAGATTTGCTTTGTGTTCTTTGGGGAGGGGTAGCACCAGCAGAGTATATCACCAATTTCTGCCCGGGATAAATCCGGTTGTGATAAAGATTGTTCCAAACCCGAAGTTTGGACAGGCTGACACGGTTTCGCTGAGCAATCAGCCCCAAAGATTCTCCGCTTCTCACCACATGGTAGTATTTTTCACCTTTTCCTTTCACCGCTACCAATTTCCCATCGTATTTCGATGCTTCCAGAATTTCTTTGGAGTTGTTTAAAAAATGATCCAATCGCATACTTGGAATTCTCAACTTAAAATTTTCCACACCTTTGGGAATATAGCCAAACCGAAGGGCCGGGTTCAAAGTTTTTAAATCTTCATAACACACATTCATTTCTTTGGCCAACTTTCCCAGATCGACTGCTTGGCTTATATATACGGCTTCGGAAGGAATCTCATAATTAGGAAACTCTTGTATTAAATTATGCACTTCCGCATAATTTAATACGTACATCATGGCTACGAATTGAGGCAAATAGGAGCGGGTTTCCCGGGGTAATTTATGATAGATGTCCCAAAAGTGTTTTTTCCCGGATCTCCGTTGCGCCTTCCGGACATTTCCCGGTCCACAGTTGTAAGCAGCAATGGCAAGTTCCCAATCACCAAACATTTTGTACAGCGACCTCAAGTATTTAGCGGCTGCGTGAGTCGCTTTCTCCGGATCCATCCGTTCATCCATGTAGAAATTTTGCTTCAACCCAAACTGTCGCCCCGTATAAGGCATGAACTGCCACAAGCCTAAAGCCCCTACACGAGAACGTGCGGTAGGTTTTAAAGCAGATTCAATAATAGAAAGGTATTTCAGTTCATCCGGCATCCCATGTTCAGCCAATACTTTTTCAAACATCGGGAAGTAAATATTTTTCCGTTGCATAATGGTCAGGGTGTATTCTCTTCTTCTCACGGAAAAATAATCAATAAACAATCGTACCCGCTCATGAAAATTCAGAGGTATCCGGTTTTGAAGACAAGAAAGGCGATCTTGGACTAACTCATCAGAAACGGAAGGAATATAATCGTATTCCTGAATAATATTCTCTATTGAAATGGCAGAGGTGGTGTCAAAACTCAATTGGTATACTTCCTCTTCTTGAGCTGCAGTGGCCGCCACTACTTCTTCTTCCAAGTCGCCCAAAAAAAGATGGTAATCGGGGGGGAATTCAACGGTGAACGTACTATCTATCTCTGTTTGGGATTGTTGGGCCTTTGTTGAAAAGCTGCCCAGAAAACACAGCCCCGTCCACAAGACCAATAAGGGATAATTGTTTAGCGACATAATAGTATCTGGTTTTGACCTAATGATAAATTGATGGGGTACTTCCTCTCGCTTTCTTCTAGTTTGTTAAAGTAGCAAAACATGTAATGTACGGAAATATTTTACTATGCAAATAATACTACATTGAAATTACGAAACCAACTGCAATATTTGCTCCAAAACCCTCCGAATATTACAAGACATAAGTGGTGTTTCTTAAACCCCAATGCTTGTATTTGGGTTCTTGGCTTTCTACTGCCGGGCAGTAATCAAACGCCAAAAACTATTAAATAACATCTTGATTTAGAATATCTTACAATAATCTCTTAACAAAACTTAACTCCGAAAGAGTACACTCCCTCTTGAGCTTAGAAAGACTTTATACAAAAAACAAAAGCGGCTATTTCTCAAGAGGGAAAACTTAACTATTTCTCCGGCCGGATATTCTATAATAAATACTTGGCAAAAGCCAACAATTTATCTTCATTGAAAGCGTTGGCCATAATTTGTAAACCGATGGGCAAGCCTGTTTCTGAGGTACCATTTGGAATGGAAATGGCCGGTATACCGGATACCGAAGCCTGAACGGTAAACAAATCCGCTAAATAATACTCAATTAAATTCTCCTCACCGTATTTCCCAATCTCAAAAGGAGGAGTGGGCGCAGTGGGTAAAATCAAAAAATCCAACTCCTTGAACAAGGCTTTGGTTTGTTCGGCAATCAGCCTGCGCACTTTCTGGGCTTTGGTAAAATAGGCATCGTAGTAACTGGCACTTAAGACAAAGGTTCCCAGCATAATTCTCCGTTGCACTTCCGCTCCGAAACCTTCCGAGCGCGTTCTTTTGTACATTGTTTCCAGGTCGGTTGCTTCTGGGGTCCGGTAGCCGAATTTTACCCCATCGTACCGCTCCAGATTGGTACTTGCCTCAGCTGTGGTAAGGATATAATAGGTTGGTAACACATATTCCAACAATGGAAAAGTAACTTCCTTCACCTCATGCCCTGCCTGTTTCAAAAACTCAATCCGATCCAGGGTTTTCTGTTTTACTTCCGAATCAATTCCCTCACTTTCAATAGTCTCTTTGATATAACCGACCTTTAACGGCCTTTCCAAAGACAGTTTTTGTGCATAAGCCGGCACTTCTCTTTGAGAGACCGTACTGTCGAATTCATCCTGCCCGGCCATCACTTCCAACAAAAGTGCGGCTTCTTCCACCGTATGGCTTAAAATTCCGATGGTATCAAAGGAAGAAGCATAAGCGATTAAGCCCCAACGGGAAATGCGTGAGTAGGTAGGCTTGAGCCCAACTACCCCACAAAAAGAAGCGGGTTGCCTCACGGAGCCACCGGTATCCGAACCTAAAGAGGCATGACATAGCCCGACTGCCACTGCGGCAGCAGATGCCCCGGAAGACCCTCCGGGTACTTTGGTTTCATCTACGGGATTGAGCGTGGGGCCGAACGAAGAATTTTCATTAGACGAACCCATAGCAAATTCATCGCAGTTTTGCCGGCCGATAATAATGACATCTTCATCCAACAAGCGCTGTACGGCAGTCGCAGTAAACTGCGCTTCAAAACCGTTTAAAATTTGACTGGCGGCTTGTAATGGATGCCCTTGATAACACAAGACATCTTTGATACCCAGCACCATTCCGGCTAAGCGGCCTTGAGTACCGTCGGCAATTTTTTGATCAATCGCTTCGGCTCGCTCCAACGCCTCCTGTTGGTATACTTCTAAAAAGATATTGAGATGTTTCTTTTGCTCGATGTTCCGGAGAAAATACTCCACTACCTCTCTGCAGCTAAGTTCCCCATTTAAAACTGCAGCTTGTGTTTTTTGAAATGAAGAATACAAGACTGGCCCTTGGTTTTAGGTGGTAGATTATTTTTTAGCGTACTGGTCCATTACTCCTGCGGAAAAAAATACCTCTCTCCGCCTGGCAATGCATTGACAATCCTGTATTGCCAGACGGGATATATTTTTCAACCGTAAGAAATAATTCCAGCCAGTTGTTTATTTATTTACAGAAGAACCTGTTTTCTTTTGATCCTCTGTACTTTCTTCAATCTCATTTTTGATTTCTTTGGTAGCATCTTTAAATTCTCTGATACCTCTACCCAATCCTCTGGCCAATTCAGGAATTTTCTTTGCTCCGAATAACAATACAACCACTAGTCCAATCAGTAACCATTCCCAGCCACCTGGCATTCCGAACAATAAGACATTCAACATATTCATATTTTTCCGTTTTAATGATTTCTCAAAAATACAAAATTATAGCAAGTAATTCATGGCCTGACCCTACTTATAGATATCCCTTTCAACATTTATCAAACAATTCACTTCAGGAATATTTCTATCATAACCCTATGAAATGCTGCCAACCGAGTTATCAGGTTTTGAATACTTTACATGCAAAAGTATATGGAAAGCACAATAAACCTGGCCGAATATCCAGATAATTTTATGAAATAAAAAAGGAAATTTGAAAGATATTCACCTTCAGGAGGCAATGGGTATTTGAGGTTTTTACTTGGCAAAGCCTATACTCAGAATGTATAAAAGCATTATCACCCGTTTTGGCTCCCCAATGTACGGGACTCTCCGAAGGTGGCTTCTGCAAGCAGTTTGTAAACTAGGTTTGGCTACACTATCCGGCATTTTTTTCAAGTTCTTCAAAGCGAAGGTTTAAGATCGGGTACTTTTTCCATTGGTAATAATCAAAATGCCACCATTCGTTTTTAATACTCACAAAGCCATAGGCAGTCATCACTTGCCGTAATAAATCCCGGTGCCAACGTTGCTGTTCGGTTCCTCCGGGATAAAGTGCATAAGCCCGTATCGAAAACTCATCATAACCACTCACCATTTCCACCGGTTTCCCCGATTTTAAATCGTATAGAGACAAATCCACCGCACAGCCCCGGTTATGCCTGGATCCCTTGGCCGGATTGGCAAGGTACCTCCGGTGCACCGGGGCAGCACCTTCCCAAAACATCTTGGTGACATACCAAGGCCGGTAGGCATCGTGAATCAATAAGCCCAAGCCTTGGCGCTCTAACACTTTGGCTACCTTGGCCAAAGCTTGTACGGCCGGACGTTGTAAAAAGGCTCTTTCGAGAGTGTAAAAAGGCACTCCCATAAAGTTATTGGATTTGCTATAACGAATGTCGTACTTCACATTGGGAATTACTTTGCTTAACTCCACTAATTCGGGCTCCCGGAAGGAACCGGCTTCCTCCGGAGGGAGAGCATTGAAGGCTATTTCCCGGATTTCCGATAGCGGTTTGCTTAACGCAATTTTGAAATACTTCGCCTCTTGCAATCCTTTATTTCTTTTGGAAAGAACTACTTCGCCAAGGCGTATGGCTTCTACCCCTCCTTTGGAATTTTTAGTAAAAGAGAGGGTCCAATCATGCTCTTTGATTAAAAATGCATCCTCGTTCAACTTCTGTAGTGGAAACAGATGAAAATGATCGATCAATGCATAGAGTTGCCCGTTTTTTTCCAGTATTCTCCAATATGGCTGTTTCGTACCGTATTCTCCTATCAAATGCTTCCATTCCCCGGGTACCTTTTCCGGCCTCCGGGGCGGTACTCTTATCCAACTTTCCCCATTCGATTGGAGTGTATCTTTATTCAATAGAAAAAAGCGCTCGCCAAAGGCCAACCTTCCATCCACTATCAACGAATCCCCTGACTGGCGCAACTCTACTCTTCGATTATTTTTCCAAACAAACCACTTTCTGTAAAAACGCTCCAGGGAAAGCACCTCCGCCCCCTGTTGGAACCGGCCCTGCACAAGCCGTATTTTTTCTCGGTTAACCGGCAAACTTCTCGGATAGGCCGTCATGGCTTGGCCCGCTTCCAAGCGCTGCATCTGGGTAAAAACATAATCCGCCACTTTGGCCATGGCGCCTTCGCTTCCCTCTAAGGAAGAGAGTAATACGATGCCCCATTGTTGGACCGGGTGAAACCGGTAAAATGAAGTATACCCGCTTCCCGAACTTTGCCAAATGGAGGTGTCAGAAACGGGAAACATAACCTGCCAAAACGGGTTCTCTGAAAATGCGGGCAAAAGTATTTGTAAACAACGCGCCCAACTTTGCACATCCGTACAGAGCTCATGGGGGAGTCCCAGTGTTGCTTCAGGTACCGGTAGCGAAACATTTCTACCTTCATAAGTCCAAAAGGATCCGGGCAATACATGCTTGCGGATGGAATCGGAAACTTCGGTAAAAAGATTGGCTATGTTGTGTTTATGAGCAAACTCTACAAGCAACGCAGTATATTTCTTTCGGTAAAGTTTTTCTAATAAGTAACCTAGCACAAAAAAGTCTGTTTCCTGCCATGAGGTTTCGGACACTTTCCCGGAAAAATCCAGGCTTTTAACAGCCGTTTCCAAAGAATTCGGGGGAGAGCTGTAGCGGTTCCCTTCCGGCAATAGGATGGCAATTCCCGAGTCTGGCTGTATCAAGTGACGGATTTTCAATGAAGTCGTAGGCACCACTTCCGGAAGGTAGAGATTTACCGGATCATTCATTGACAACTTCCCGGCTTTCACTGCTTCGTGGAGTAAATGAGCTGTTAACAAATAGGCCTGCTCTCCCATCTGATAGTAGGCTTGCTGCGGAAGAGCTTCACTCCCTTTGTCTTTGCTCCAGGTAAAGCCTGTGTGCCAGGCCACTTTTTCCCGATCTAACAGTGCTACTGACAAGGAGGGTAATTGTTGGGTTTGGCATTCGTAACGAACGGCTGCTTTAAGGCTATCTATCAATGCAGAAAAATCAGGTAATGCAATGGGCTTATGAATTTTGATTTCTGAAGCCTGCACATTTACTACATTGTCTTTTTGAACTTCTTCGGAAGTGCCGCACCCTCCTACAATTAAGGAGATAAACAGTATCGCCTGGATGAATTTCATAAATAGTTGAATATTTAAAAGCAAAAGAAAGGGATTCACCGAACTTTCCTTTCATACACTGCTTAAATTTATTTCTATCACCACTCACCGGATAGCATTCCCATCGGCAATAATGATCTGTTGAACTAAAAATTACTTCATCCCCAAGGAACTTAGCCTCACGCATGCCCAACCTTATACATACCGTTCCAAACAGAATTCATCACTTTCCCATTCACTACCTTGTTTTTAATTAAAAAATTATTTTACTTTATATATGTTCATACATATGCACATTTATCCAATAACAACCAACTTCACCCTAGGAAGGTTTCTTTTATAACAAACCTTTGAGGAGCGGAACAACCTGATCTCCAACTGGAAACAACATGTGTTTACTAACTCTACTCACTGATGAAAATGAAAAAAATCCATTACTAATTTCCTTGTGACATGAATTGCCAAACGTTCAAACGCTGGCCACAGCATCATCTATTACTGTTTATTTATCTCACCTTATGCAGTTGTGGTATTGAAAAACCGGATAAAATCCTGGAAGCAGAGGCAAAATTGCCTGAAAAAATTGACTACAGTTTACATATCAAACCTATTTTGTCCGACCGTTGCTTTGTATGCCATGGGCCGGATAAAAACAACCTGAAAGCCGACTTACGGTTGGATATTCCGGAAAATGCCATGGCAGCATTGACTTCCGGGGACGGACATGCCATTGTTCCCGGCAATTTGCGAAAAAGCCAAGTCTACCACCGTTTGATAACAGATGACCCCGAACTGGTGATGCCTCCTCCCGAATCCCACCTCACACTTACCGATGAGGAAAAGGCCTATATTATCAAATGGATAGAACAAGGGGCCACTTATAAAAAACATTGGGCCTTGATTCCTCCGGAACAACCCGCATTACCCCAGGTAAGTCTTGAAGCTTGGCCTAACAACGAGATTGATCATTTTGTCCTTTCCAAACTGGAAAAGGAAGAAATCTCTCCACAACAGGAAGCTTCCAAAGAAACCTTAATCCGTAGAGTAAGCTTTGACCTGACAGGATTGCCCCCTACGCCACAAGAAATAGATGCCTTCCTTGCCGACACTTCCCCCAAGGCCTATGAAAAAGTAGTAGACCGCCTGTTGGCCTCCCCGCATTACGGAGAAAAAATGACCGTAGATTGGCTCGATTTGGCCCGTTATGCCGACAGCCATGGCTATCAGGACGATGGCATGCGCAATATGTGGCCTTGGCGCAACTGGGTCATTGAAGCGTTTAATAAAAATATGCCTTACGATCAGTTTGTGACCTGGCAACTTGCCGGAGATTTGATGGAATCGCCCAGTCAGGAACAAAAGCTGGCCACTGCCTTTAACCGAAATCATATGCAAAGTCAGGAAGGGGGCATTGTCTCCGAAGAGTTCCGGGTGGAATATGTGGCAGACCGGACCAATACCCTTGGCAAAGCCTTTTTGGGCCTGACCTTGGAATGCGCCCGTTGTCATGATCATAAGTACGATCCCATTTCACAAAAAGATTATTTTCAACTTTTTGCTTTTTTTAATAACAACAATGAAACAGGACAGATCCCTTATACCGGAGAAGCCAGTCCTACCATACTCCTGACAGATGATGAAGCCGATCAACAAATTGCTTTTCTTAAAGAGCAGATAAGCCAACACGAACAAAAATTACAAGCGGAACACTACCAAGAAGACTTCGTCAAATGGCTCGGTCAAACGAAAGCCATACAAGCGGATTTTGAGCAAGGCAGAACCGGGTATTTTTCCTTTGACCGGTTACTCACAAATGAAAAAGGAAAGGCTGTTACAAACAACACAAATGGACAGCAACCCGCTTATTTACATGGCTTGGAAAAAGACCGCCCTCACCTCATAGAAGGGCCCACAGGCAAGGCCTTGTCTTTTGTAGGCGGTGGGCATGTAGACCTTGGCAAGGTTGGCAATTTCGAACACCACCAACCTTTCTCAATAAGCTTTTGGGTGAAAATAGAAAAAGACAGTCTGGAAGAGGCCCCTCTTTTTTCCCGGAGCGGAGGGTTAATGAACGGCTACCGGGGCTACGACATGTTATTGTTACCGGACCGGAGCCTTTCGATCAGTTTGAACCATACTTTTCCCGACAATTCCATTCATATTGTCAGCAAAGAACAACTCCCTTTACACCAATGGTTGCATTTAAGCATGACGTATGACGGCTCTGCGAAAGCGCAAGGGCTCCGGCTCTATATCAACGGAAAAGCCGCTTTCACGGAAGTGCTGGTGGATAACCTCCACGCCAGTATCCAACATTTTGGCAAAGAGCAAAAGAACTGGTATGGGGTGAGCAATTTGCAAATAGGCCGAAGAGATAGTAAAACCCTGAATGCGGTAGCCATTGATGAATTTATGGTTTTTCAACGAAATCTGACCTCCCCCGAAGTTCGGTTATTATCTCTCAAACCTCAGGAAGATCCCTCGGGCACCATTGTAGTAAAACCCACAACTCCCAAGGCTGATGCACAAGAATTTTACCTCTGGAACATTAACTCTGAATACAGCAAACACTTTAAAGAACTGAGCCTTTGGCGAAAAAAACTTCTGGACTACTATACCGGCCTGCCGCAAGTAATGGTGATGCATGAGCGAACACGCTCCCGAAAAAGCTTTATCCTTGACCGGGGAGCCTACGATGCCCCTACTCAAGAAGTACAGCCTCTTACTCCTGATAAGGTTCTTACATTTCCCGATACCTTGACAAAAAACCGCCTTGGGTTGGCCCAATGGCTTTTTCTACCGGAAAATCCATTGGTCGCCAGAGTGGCTGTCAACCGGTATTGGCAGTTGTATTTTGGCAAAGGCATAGTGGAAACCTCCGAAGACTTTGGCAACCAGGGAGCGCTACCCTCCCACCCCGAGCTATTGGACTGGCTGGCAGTAAGCTTCCGGGAAAGCGGTTGGGATATTAAAGCCTTGCAAAAGCGCATTGTCATGTCTGCTACCTACCGGCAGTCTTCTATGGCCACGCCCGAACTCCTTGAAAGAGACCCGGCAAACTACCTGTTGGCCCGGGGCCCCGGTTACCGGATGTCAGCCGAAATGATCCGGGACAATGCCTTGGCCGCAAGCGGATTATTGGTAAAAAAAGTAGGAGGACCCAGTGTAAAACCCTATCAGCCCAAGGGTTTGTGGAAAGAACTGGCTACGCGTAATGTCACGGAATATGTACCCGACCAAGGAGAAAACTTGTACAGAAGAAGTATGTATACTATTTGGAAAAGGACATCTCCTCCGCCTTCCATGATTAATTTTGATGCGGCCGAAAAAAACTTCTGTGCGGTCAGAAGACAAAAAACCAGTACGCCTTTACAAGCTTTGGTACTATTGAACGATCCGCAATTTGTAGAAGCCTCCAGAATACTGGCTGAAAAAATGATGCAAGAAGGCGGAAATTCCGTTGAATCGCGGATTGTTTATGCTTTTCGCCTGTTAACCAGCCGGAAGCCCGATATGCATGAAAAATCTCTTTTGGAAAAACTGTTTCAAGAAGAATTGAACGTATTTGAAAAAGATATTCAAGGCAGAAGGGCGCTATTACAAACCGGAGAATACCCCAGGAACCCTCAGTTGGAAGAAGCTTCTTTGGCCGCTTATACGGTGGTAGCTAATACCATTTTAAATTTTGATGAGGCTGTATTCAAACGTTAAGTCATTTCATCCACAAAGTTCATCATAATACGAATCGCCAATCATGAAACATACAGATTTAGAAAACGATATCCACTATCAAATGAACCGCAGACACTTCCTTTCCAAAACCAGTTTGGGTATTGGAGGAGTGGCGCTTGCCTCCTTGTTAAATCCCGGGTCTTTATTTGCCGGAAATGCTTCAAACATTTCTCCCCGGCTTCCTCATTTTCCTCCCAAAGTAAAGCGGGTTATTTATTTGTTTCAAAGCGGAGGCCCCTCTCAACTGGAGTTGTTTGATCATAAACCTCTGTTGCTGAAGCGCAATGGTGAAGAATTGCCCACATCCATCCGGGGAGAACAACGGCTAACAGGTATGACGGCCGATCAAAAAAGCTTCCCTATGGCCGGAGCACAATTTTCGTTTGCCCAACAAGGACAAAGTGGGGCTTGGATCAGCGAACTGTTGCCCCACACGGCAAGCATTGCCGATGAATTGTGCATTATCCGCTCTATGCACACCGAAGCCATTAACCACGACCCGGCCATTACCTTTTTTCAAACAGGATCGCAACAAGCCGGGCGGCCAAGCATCGGAGCCTGGCTTAGCTATGGCTTGGGCTCTGACAATGACAACCTTCCGTCATTTTGCGTCCTCTTATCCAGAGGGCGGGAAGGCGGCCAGCCTTTGTATTCGCGCTTGTGGGGAAATGGCTTTTTGCCTTCCCTACACCAAGGAGTACAGTTTCGCTCCGGAAAAGACCCGGTATTATACCTCAATAACCCGGAAGGCCTTCGACACAGTAGCCGCAGGCGAATGTTGGATTACCTCGGTCAACTTCATCAACATCAATTCAAAAAATTACTCGACCCCGAAATCAACTCCCGCATTGCCCAATACGAAATGGCGTACCGTATGCAAACCTCCGTACCCGAAACCATGGACCTTTCGAATGAGCCCGACTATATCTTTGATATGTACGGTCCGGAAGCCCGGATTCCGGGAACTTATGCGGCCAATTGCCTTTTGGCACGCAGGCTTGCCGAACGGGATGTAAAATTCATCCAACTCTACCACCAAGGTTGGGACCAGCACGGAAATTTGCCTAATGATATTCAAGTCATGTGCAAAAGTACCGACCAGGCTTCTGCCGCTTTGGTGATGGACTTAAAACAACGGGGACTCTTAGAAGATACCTTAGTCGTTTGGGGAGGAGAGTTCGGACGTACCAATTATTCCCAAGGAGTACTTCAAAAAGACAACTACGGCCGCGACCATCACCCCCGGTGTTTCTCCATGTGGATGGCCGGAGGGGGCATCAAAAAAGGAATAAGTTATGGAGAAACCGATGAGTTCGGATACAATATTGTAAAAGACCCGGTACACGTACACGATTTCCAGGCCACTCTGCTTCACCTCTTGGGTATTGAACACGAAAAGTTGACTTTTAAACATCAAGGTCGCAGGTACCGCCTGACGGATGTGGCCGGGGAAGTCGTCAAAGGAATTTTGACTTAGCTTCTGGATTTTTCCTACATCAATAAAGCCCTTCCGGCTTATGGTATCCGGAAGGGCTTTTTGTTTGCTGGCTTGGCCGGCTTATCTCTATTAATAATACAACACTTCGCACTCAGGGAATACTTCTTTGAACTTATCCACTTTACGGGAAGAAACTTTTGTATTATAGCATTTCAAATTTTTCAGACTTGACAAAGTCTCCAAAGGCCCCAGGCTTTTCACTTGCGTATTAGAGATATCTAACGTTTCCAGCGTACCAATACTTTCCAAAGGTCGTAAGTTGCGCACTTGGGTTCCGGCACAGTTCAAGATTTTCAGCTCGATCAGGCCTTCCAAAGGGTCCAGGTAAGTCACCGGAGTATTTTCCAAGGTCAGTTGTTTCAAGCTTTTCAGATTCGCCAAAGGCCGTAAATCTTCCACCGGGCTATTGGTACATACCAAGGTTTCCAGGCGAATTAGTGTACTCAAAGGCTGAATGTCTCTTACCCGCGTTTTGGAAATATTTAATTCTTTTAATTGATAAAATACCGTTAAAGGCCGGAGGTCTGCAATGTTTAAGTTGTCTTGTATATTGAGAGAAGGCAACTTAACCAATTGGTGCAATTGTTCTTTACTTGGTGCAGCATCCAATTGAATTTGCTTGGCAAATACTTCCTTCCATGGGTCTGCCAGAGCGCTCCACCATTGATTCAGTACGGCCGTTTGGTAAATCACTTGGCTGTTTGGATACTTTTCCAAAAACTCGTTCACCTGTTCTACAGATACGGCAGTCTCATCGGCATACAGCCATTCCAACTTCTTCAAAGTAAACAAAGGGCTCAAATCACTCACCTGAGTTGTATTAAAGCTTAAAAGCCTCAACTCCGCACATGTTCCCAAAGCCGAAAGCTTATCTACCGGAGTCTCGTCCAGCTTGATTATTTTCAAAGCCTCCTTATCTTTCAGTGGATCCAACGATTCGATTAAGGTATAAGAACAATTGAGTTCTTCCAAATGAGGCAGTGTTTGCAAATGTTCCAGACTGGTCACTTTGGTGTTAGACATGTCCAGCTTGGCCAGGTTGGTCAACATTTCCAAAGGTCGCAGACTTCTTACTTCCGGATTGCCGGAAATATTTACTTCGGTCAAAGCCGAAATTTCCTGCAATTGTTCTACGCCTGGCCGTTCAAAATCAACCGGTACGTACTTGTGAAATATTTGTTTCCAATGCTTGTGCAAGGTATTCCACCAAGACATTAGTTCACTGGACTCTACGATCACCAGACTTCCCGGTTTGCGGTTCATAAAATCAAACGCAGCCCGCTTTCGGACTCCTGTTTTTTCACAATACACCCTTTGCAAGTTAGGTAATGCCAACAAGCTATTTAAGTCCTGTACTTCCGTTTCGTTCAGAGAAATCACTTCCAGACTTTTCACTTTGGCCAACGCTGTCAGGTTTTTCACTTTGGTCCGGTCAATATTCACTTCTTTCAGAGAAGTTGCTTTTGCCAAAGGAGACAAATCCGCTACATTGGAATTGGAAGCATCCAACATCTCTAACTTGCTCAGGTTTTGCAAAGGTCCCAAGTCTCTTACTTGGGTATTGTTAA
The DNA here is from genome assembly GCF_039710355.1 of Rapidithrix thailandica. NCBI lineage: Bacteria > Pseudomonadati > Bacteroidota > Cytophagia > Cytophagales > Flammeovirgaceae > Rapidithrix > Rapidithrix thailandica. Next base: position 131,064 of record NZ_JBDKWZ010000007.1, read on the forward strand.
ACCAGAGTTCTTTCAGGTGGGTCAAGCCTTCAAGAGGCTGTAAGTCCGTGATAAACGTATTGTAGCAATAGAGTTTTTCCAGCTTTTTGAAATTGCTCAGCGTTTCAATATTGCTGATCATGGTATTAAACAGAAACAATTCTTTTAAACTCACCGCGTATTTAAGTGGCTCCAGACTGGTTACTTTGGTTTGTGCAAAAGACAGTTTCTCCAACTTGGTCAGGTTACGGATAGGGGCCAAGTCGTTGACTTCGGTATTGGAAATATTCAATACTTTCAAAGAAGTCAATTGGCTTAACGGTTCCAGGCTGGTGATGGTAAAATTATTGGATAAGTCCAGCTCCTCAACTTTCGAAATATCCTTGAGATAATTAAACACCATTGAGCCCGTCATCGGAATACTGTCTTCCAGGGTATGAAACCAAGAAGGGCCAATCGTTGTCACATCTTTTAATTCCAAGGTATCGTTCAATGGAAAGCCATCGCCCAATACATCCCTCCAGGCGATATCCAAACTGTTCCACCAATTGACCAATTCCTCTTTTTCACTCAGTTTGGTCGTATAAATACTGGCGATTTTCAAGTCGCGATCATGAGGATTCAGGTTGATTTCAATAAAACGGGGGATGGTAGAGTTCACCGTATCCCCACCTACGGTTACGCCTTGCAAATTGCGGGTAAAGGAGACTTTAAAAAACACTTCATTGCCAGCGCTCACCCTATGCTCTACCTCATTTACCGTAAACTCAAAGCGCACCTCTTTGAAAAAGAAATCGATGTCTTTCAAATAAGCTTGTACATCCTTGTTGGTTACCACTTCGCGAGTTTCGTCCAAATCATCTTCCACTTGCACGTTCTCGTCTTTAAATACCTTGGTGTAACTTTGATTAATGAGAATATCTTTTTCCTGAGCGGAAGTTTCCGGACTTCCCAGGGTATTAAAGGTAAACTGCAAGTATTTCACCAGTTGCTCGGCTTGTTTGGAATACTCCCGTAGTTCAGAAGGACTTAACTCCTGGGCAGACGTTTGCCCGAAACCACAGAAAAACCCTCCCAGAACCAGGAAGGCCAACAGTTTAACTTTTAGAAAAGTTGTATACTTAGTAGTCATTGTATATATACTTTTTTAAGAGGTTCTTTTGTTGATCGTTCACCTTGGCCAGATTGGAAATCAACCAACCCCGGTTATAGCCGGTACGGTTAAATTCGGAAATTTCAAAATACCACTGGTCAATTTGAAAGAAATGAAATTTGACTTCCTGAATCGTTTTGAACTTCAGGTTGCCTTGTTTGATCTCGTAAAAAAACAAAGTTAAATAATCTGGCTGGAAATCTTTCTGTGCATAGTATTCTACAAAGCGTTTATCTTGCAAAGCTTTATTCAAATTCATAAAATCGACCTCATGACTCAAGGGGTGCAGAAACTTCTTGCGGCCTTCCGTAGAATCTCCTTGCGCAAACATACGATGAAAGGGTTCAAAATACACTTTAGTAAAAGCCCATTTATGGCCCAGCATTTCTTTTTCCAGCTCCAAATAGAAAGTTGCTTTTTTTTCCTGGCCTTTGTAATACACCAAAGCTTCTACCTGCGCGAACCAACCACCTTCGTGAAAGTCCAGGAATTGCGGATTATTTTTATTGGTAAGGGTCTCGATAAACGCTTGTTTTAACTCAGGGGAAAGTTTCCGGTTTTGGCCGTCAAAGAGTACTTCCAGATAGCTTTTCCGCAATTTTGCCGCACGATAACGTTTGTCAGTAATTTCATAGCGCACTCCGTTTTTATCCTCTTCATTGTTAAACCTCCGGAAAAACTGATTGACTTGCTTGGTCTCCGCATAAAAGCCACTCTCATCCCCCAAGTAACTTCCTAAGGTCGACTGCGCCTGGCTATACAAACTCACTCCCAGGAACAACAATATAACACTCGTTATTCTTTTCACGCTATGTCTGGTTTATTAAAGTAAAAAAGGCCAGAGTATCATAAAAAAAACAGATACTCCGGCAAACTTATAATTTTATTTTTACGGATTTGGGAAAGCAGAAAGGCCGTTTACGCTTTGGTTTCCGCTACCCGGATATCTCCCAACAACACGTCCCAAAAACCAATCATACGTCCTCCGATCTGAGTTTGTTTTCGTTCTACGTAAATCGTGATATCCTTCTTGGTAGTATCCACATATTTCAGGCCATCATCCGACTCCCCTTCAAATCGTTGGTAAATGGTAATCACCCCTACGTATCGTCCATCGGGTTGTCTTTCCAGATCACTGATATATTGGATGTTAAACCATTTGATGGTCACCCTGTCGTAGTTTAAAGCCATCAAACGCTCCAGGTAAGTCCGTACATCATAGTAGCGCACTTCTTTTTTATACAAAGAAGATACCCCCATTTGTGCCCCGTCAGCAAATAATTCCAGAGTACGTTCAATCACACGGTTGGCTTCCGAAAAAGGGGTTTCTTTGTTTCCGATAATACTGATGTATTTACTCAGGTCTTTCACCTTTTCCATGGCCAAGGAATCGATCGCCTGTTTACGTTGCGGACTGATTTCCTCTTGTGCCAATGAAGGCAAAGCTACCATCAATGCAAATACAAAGGGTAAGAAAGCTTTATAGTTTAGCATAAGTATTTCCTGTTTTAGTTTGTTTGTAAACGATTATTTTCTCAACTCCACTTCCGTAATTTTTCCGGCCGCATTGAATTTCAGGTTATCTACTTTGTCCGGACTTTTCTTTTGATCTTTTAAATACTCCAAATAGCGCTTGATAGTTGTCGGACGGTCATAATCTTTTTGTCCGTTTTCTTCGTGGATAATGATCAATACCGGTGTTTCCGTAGATTCAAACATGCCCAAAGCCTGCGCAATTTGCATATTTGCTTCCTGTACGCTGGCAGCATTGGCAATACGGTTGAAATAGGTGTTTACATCATTATAAGGTTGCTCTTTGGCTCTCTTCTCGGCTTCACGTCTTTTCATTTCTTCCAAGCGTCTTTGCTCTTCCTCTTTCTGTCTTTTCTTTTCAGCAATTTTCGCCTCCACTTGTCCGATCAGGTTATCCACCTCCGCATCGTTGAGGTTCATGGCTTTGACCGCATTCAACCTTCGCTCCATCTCTTCCACCGGAATGCTATCATCATTCAACAAAGCACGTAATTCCGTTTTTGCCCGGCTGATTTGGTCAGCCCGCTCTTTTGCTGCTTGTTCCGCTGCTAGCTTTTGTTTGCTTTTACACCCCACTGTCCCCAGTCCTACAGAGGCGATCATCGCTAATAAAAACAAGTTCATCAAATTAATTCGCAAAGAAGGGATCATTGATTTCGTTAACCGTTTTAGTTGATTTGTTACATTGTGTGATGTCATACAAAATTCATTTTTTTAGTTTGCAACTTGAGTAGACTTTCCAACAAAGATATTAATTCTACGGACTTTCCAGTAGATTCGTTCTTGAGAATAGGCTTGTGATATGGAAAAAGGGACAGTTATTATGCCAGGTAAGATACCTTCTTGATTTTCAAAATATAAACCACTTCTTTTTCAATTCAGTTATCCGGTCACAAAAGTAAACAAGGCGGATACCGTGGGCTTTTTCAACGAGAGTGGGAGATGTTACTTCAAAAGAAAAAGGTGCCGGCAAGAACCAGCACCTCACCATTTCTTATTTTTTCTCTTTTTTTCTACAGGTACCTCCCGAAAAGGCCGGTACTCAGCTCTGTTTTTTTAGCGGAAAAGCAATACTTTTTCTTTGTAAAACCCGGAAGCGGTTTGTACACATACCAGGTATACACCGTTGGACACTTCATGTGCATCCCAAGAAGCCTGATGTACCCCGGCAGACAACTTTCCTTCGAGTAGCCTTATGACCTCTTGCCCTTGCAAATTGTACACTAGTATCCTCACCGGCATCGTTTCGGACAGTTCAAACTGCACTGTAGCTTTATCCGTTATCGGATTGGGATAAACCTGTAAACGAATGCCTGGATCAGGTTTTGTACTTGTGCTTACTTTCGCTTGTGCAAATGTATGATGGCCATTGCTCAATACTTCAATAATTTGGTTGGCAGACGAAATAAGCGCTTCGCCCTGTTCAGAGTCAAGCTTTCCGACCCTTACCAGGATTTTCACCAACTTGATAAATAATTTTAAAGATACTATCGCTTTTTGGGGTTTATTGCGGTCAATCTTTTTCTCTGCCAAGCGGATAAAAATCAGCAAGGCTTTGCCTTGCCCTTTGCTCAAAGCATTTGCCTTCACCAATGCCTGAATGTCCACTGCCAATTGAGAAAACAACTCTTCGATTTCTATGTCCTGAGCTTCCGCTTCAAATACTACCGAACTCTGATCGTCTTCCAACGGATTGGCATTGTCCGGAGTAGAGTCCGGATCGTTTTGATCGCTGGCAGTAACTTCAGCCGTATTGGTAATGGTACCCTCAGAAGCAATGATAACCTCTATGCTCAGAGTAGTAGTATCACCTGTATTTACATTGCCTACCGTCCACACACCTGTATTGGCATTGTAGCTTCCCTGATCAGGCTGGGCCGCGATAAAAGACAAAGCCGATGGTAGCAAATCGGTGACTTCCACACCTGAGGCCGGATCGGGTCCCGTATTGACCAGCTTCAGTACAAATGTTAGCGTATCGCCTACTTTATAGCTCGGGGGAGTGCTCAAGGATTTTGTCAAAGATAAATCAGCCGCAGAAGGCCCTCCATTTCCTCCTACCTGTACACAAGCAGAAAACTCACTGGAATTAAAACTTGTGTCTGTAGCAATGGCTGTAATAAAGGCATTAACAGGAATCACTAGCCCATTAAATCCCGCCGAAAAATTGACCTCTCCATTGGCACCGGTCATTACCTCATGAAACCCGATGAACTGTTCACCTTCTCCAAATCCCGAAGCGTCACAAGCCGTATTGGCAAAAAACTCCAAACGGAAGATTGCATCCGGACGGCTATTGAGTGTGCCATCCACGACAAGCGTATTGTTCGCAAAAGTAGCTTGACTCAATTCGGGAAAATTTTGCAAGTTATTGGGGCCTGTATCCACATCTCCTTGGTCATTGGGAGTCACTCCGTCATTACCCAGGTCAATTCCCAGGGAAGTGTTGTTAAAAATCAAATTCCCTAGAAAAGGAGTGCCCACTCCCGTTCCGGTAAGAGCAATGGCAATGTTGTTTTCTGTCAGTGTATTATTCTCAAAGGAACCGAAGGAGTTTTCAGTCGTCAAAATCCCAAAGGTATTTCCGGACAGCAAATTGCTGTCAACACGGGCTTGGCTTCCTTCTGCCAATAAAATTCCCGGCCCTTGATTATCGATAATTTCATTATTGACAATGCTATTGAGCAAATTCACTCCGAAGGTAAAAATTCCCCCTTCCGTATTTCCGGTCATAAAATTCCGTTCAACCTCGGCTCTGAACAAATCAATGACAGTCGAGCCGTTGCTGAGCCGGAGCCCTGCCGAAGCATTGCCCACAAACTGACTTTCGCTGGTCTCCAGAAAGAGTTGGCCTCCTACACCTCCGAAGCCTTCCAGCCACAAGCCATTATTGCCATTGGAACGGCTTACAATCTCTACCAAGGTAAAACGTATCTCTCCTTGGGTGTTAATTATTCCTCTCAAGCCATCCACTTGATTGCCTGCATAAACATCTCCATTAACCGTGATTTTGGCATTGATTCCTTGATCAATTTCCGCATTGAACTGCAAACCCACCCCCAGACTGCCTTCCCAAACATTGTCCGTCAAATTCCAGGTGCCGTTCCCTCTTAAGAAGATTGAGCCTCCGGTATTTCCTCCGGAAATGGTATCCCCTACTAACAGTACATTGAAGACTCCTTTGACGGTCTCCTCCATTTCAATTCCTTTTGCATTATTGACATGAAAATTATTCTGATAGGTCAGTTGCACACTATCTGTAGTGTTAAATTGCACCTTGGCTCCTACGATCATGGAACCGTTAAACAGGTTGTCTTTGATATTATAACTTCCGCCAAAATCCAAGAAGGCTTCTACCCCTACCGAATCGATATTGGTCAATACATTGCCGTCAATGGTGAGCTGATCCCCTCCTCCGGCCAGGATGCCCACTTTGAATTTGGCTCCGGTACCGTCTTTTCCAATAAAATTTCCCAAGAGGCGAACCCCTTTGGACAGGCTGCCTTTTAAGGTAATCCCATTTTTTTCACCGACTATTTTGTTCCCTACTTTTTCCTTCTCTTCTTCACTGTTCGACTCTCCACCTATCAATTGGTCCCGGGCATTTTCGATCAAAATACCTCCGGAAGTATTCGGAATCGGATCTCCCAAATTGGCCGCAAGCCCCAAGGCATTTCCCTGTACTACGTTGTTAGTGGCTCCACTGCGATTGCTTCCCGACTCGTCCGGGTCTTGTCCGACAATCCGGATGGCATAGCCCCCATTGCCGGAGATCACATTACCGTGCTGGATAAAACCCTCTCCCCCTATGGTATTGTCCGGGGTATCGTCTATAAAAATCCCATCACCTCCGTTACCCATATCCACCATCCCTGTGCTATCTACACCAATCCAGTTGTTTTCGATCAGGTGCCCGCCTTCTCCGGGAGGAGGTGTTCCGGAAATCATGATCCCATGTGCATCAAAACTGTGAATTACCAACCAACGGATAATACACTGGCCACCCAACAATTGTAAACCAATCGCGTTGGAGCCGGCCATGCTTCCGTCCAGGACCACACGTCCTCCGGCATTGTTTCCTATATTCAAACCATCGATGGATACGGAACCTAACACGGGTGGTAGCGGTCCCAAACCGGTACTTCCTACCATAATAGTTACTCGCCCGTTACTGGGAAGGCTGACATCAAAATTGATTTCATTCTGCCCCAAATGCCGGTTGGCATTATGGTTTTGAATGGCAGCCCGGAAAGTACATTGTTCACCGGGGGTGTTGGGATCCACATCGCAGAGGCCATCGTCTCCGGGTTCCCCTGCATCCGGATCTCCTTCATCCCCCGCTACATTCACGGTAAACACTTTTTGAGCGATGGCCATCGAATTGCCTGTCACCAAGCCATACACATTCATCATTCCTATCAACCCCACCACTTTCCAGAGGTGTAGTCGAAAGAAGCCTTTCATAATCATTTTTTGCATTTAATTAAAGATTAACAATGCGAATGAAGGTATGCTAATCATGATGCCGGATATACGAGCAGGTTAAAAACTTCCTATGGTGCTTTGCATTGTTTGCATGTGGATGCTCATTCAAGCTTTGCAAGATTACTTCGGTTTTTTAGTGAGTGAGCGAAATGGCGATCGAGTGAAGGAAAACCTTGTCCCCGACTCATCAACTGTTTAGTCTTTTAATTGCCTACTTACTATTTCATTCAATCACTAAACCAGAGGTACCCCTGTAGTGAACAGAATACAGACCTTGTGTTAATTATTGTTATTAACAAGCTGGTTAGATTGGGGAAATGGACGGTTACCCACTTTGTGGAGTTAGTAAGAAAGGATTAAATTAGGTGCAATATTGCCAAGAGAAGAGAGAAGGGAATCAAGCATTGTTGTTGCAGACTTCAAATTACATTTTTTTACCGGGAAAGTAAAGGGAATCGCAAGGGAGGGAATCTATTTTTTTCCCCCTTCAAGTATACTGATTACTTGAAGGGGTAAAGTGTGCAAACTATTTCAATTCTACGATTCCGATTTTGTAGTTTTTGATTCCCCACCTTCCTAAAAGCAATAGCTCATTTTCCGAAATCTTCTTACTGCTTCTCGGGCGAATAACCATTGCATCCTTCATGTTTTTATACAATAGCTGTTTGCTCATGGTACCATCTGCTTCCACCTTCACCATATTTAGTGTGGTTTTTTTATTGCCGTTAAGCCCTACCCTTTTGTAATTTTTGTGATCTTCAAAAGGAATATCAAAATTTTCTATGTTATCAGTATATAGGATATAAACCTCTTGTCCTTTGCTTTCATATGTAAAGGAACACCAAGCATTCGCATATCTCATTGATTGATGTTTAGGTATTACTCTGGACCAAGCAACATTGCCATCTGAATTGATATTCGTAATAAGGATATTCCCATTAATAAAAATTGGGTATGAAGGTTCTGATCCTCCTGAAAGGATAAAAGATGTTTCGGATAAAAGAACCACACTACCATCCGGGCGAGTCACCAATCCACGCAATTCCAAACCACCCAGTTCTCCATTGCCCTTTTTCGCTTTCTTTTCTGGCATAAAATAGTTCAAGATCTCTGCATCAAACTCTTGATAATTTTCCTTACGGATTTGCTGGGTATTCCGGTCCACTGACATATAATAAACACCTTTACTCGTGTCCTCTTTCTTTTCCGAGTACAGACCGGTACAAATCAGGTCCCCTCTTTTATTAAGCCTCATACTCAATTCATTGATACGCCAATCTTCCGGCTGTATTTTATACGTTTTCGGAACAGCGTTTTCTTTTCCGGAATACTGCCATATTTCATAGTGGTAACTAGATTTTTTTTTGCTAAGGATTCCTTTATGGTACACTTTGCCTAACAAATACAAATCCGCATGATCATTGATTAAGTAACCAACCAAACCAAACTCTTTATTGACATAAGGAAGCTCCAATGTTTTCTCCCACAATTCATTTAACTTCGTATCAAATACATTAAAAACAAACTGTTGTTGATCCTGACCTTTCAAGTTTGGAGTACCTTGCTGGAACACTAATTTGGAGGAGTCCCTTGACACATCAACACTTATATTCGCCCTTGCCTTCTTCATCATGTTGTTGAGATTAAGCGGATTGAAGCTGGTGAACAAATCAGATATTTCAAAAAGTTTTTTAGGTTTTCCGGCTATGTTCATCGTTTCAGGATTGATTTCAAGGGCATAGATATCTACACCTCTTTTGGCTTTATTCCATTGATAGCCAAAAAAGTAGAATTTTCCCTTCAAAACTTTTGAGTAAAGTAAATACAGTTCCTTGCCTGCATGCTCCAAAGGTAACGAGACAACTTTCTCTAGGTTTAATTTTGCATCATAGCGATGCAACTCCGCTGTATTCATCTTTTTTACGGTGTAGTCCATTACCACCAAGAATTTATCCTTATAAGGATAGACCTGCCCACGCAAAAACGGCAAAATTCGATTTCCTTTCTGTTTCTTCCCCCATACTATTTCCTTTGCCTGGAAGAAACTAGAGGATTGCCCGTTTACAGAAAATACGGTAATCAGGGTGAATAATAATGTAATCGTTAATTTTTTCATTAGGAATTGTCTTAATTATTTAGGAATCATAAAAATTGAGGAAAATCCCCTTCTCGCTATTTTTTAGAACCGCGAATATAAAAAAGCCCCCTGATAATCCGGTAGGATAGGTAAGATTGACTAACGTAACAGAGCAAATGAAAACCCCATACAAAAGAAAAGCCCGGGCAGAAAACCCGGGCCTTATCTGTTGACGAATCTATTAATTGCTGTTAGAATAACTTTTTTTGGTCTCCGTCTTCAGTCGTATTTGAAGAGTTGTTTTTCTCTACAGGAATCTCCTTGGAAAGCATTTTCACTTTCATTATTTTATCCACAAACAACTTATTACCAATGGCCTTCCAACCCTTTACATCAATGTATTCATCCAGTTTTTCCGTAATAAACTCTCTTCCCAACTTGGTCTTATGGGCAATTTCGACTTCCGGTGTCGGGTGCGTGGTAAAAAAGACCAATTTACACCCCCGTCCTTCATTGATAAACGAAAAGCGCTTATGTTGGGTAGAAGTTTCGATAAGGAACCGTTTGACGTAATAATTCCGGCCCGGGCCGTCATAATGAATAGCTGTCATGACACGCTCAGGGTCAAATTTCTCCACATGGATAATTTGACGGGCATCGTAGCGGTTGGTCAGTTCAAAACTGGTTAATTCATATTCACCACTTTCATATACTACCAAAATCTGATCTTCATCACTAAACTCTCCCAGGTATTTGCCATTCTTATCTTTGTTCAGAATTCCGATATGCTCGTCAAACCACAAATCCATAGCTGCCAAGGTAGACACCCCTTCTTTGATCAGTTTGATTTTCCGTACCGGATATTTGCTTAAAATGTTCCCTTGTGCCCCTCTTCCTTTAATATCCAACGTAGCAAAATCAAAGTCAAACACTTTGTTTCGAGCCATACAACTTTGGTTCAAATAGATTGTCAGAGTCTCGGCTTCCCCGTTCGGATTGGCCGTAAAATACAGCACTTTGCTCCCTTTCGTACCTTTGGTAAGGTCGTATTCCCGGTCGCGGGTTACTGCCAACACCTGAAAACGCTTAACCCGGGAAACTCCGGTAGCCCCGTCCATATAAATCAGGTTATAGACTTTCCGTTCATCATTTTTGACAAACACTTCCGCATGCAAAATGTTCTTCCCCACAAAAACTTTTTCTGCAATTTTAGTCACCAGGCATTTTCCGTCTTTGCGGAATACAATGATATCGTCAATGTCCGAACAGTCCATCACGTACTCATCCTTCTTCAGGCCATACCCGATAAACCCTTCTTTGTAGTTGACATATAACTTCGCATTGTTCGCTACGACCTTAGACGCCTGGATGGTATCGAATACGGAAATTTGGGATTTTCGCTCCCGGCCTTTGCCATATTTCTTTAACAGGTTGTTAAAATAGTCAATGGCATAATCAGTCAGATGTGCCAGATGGTGATTCACCTGCTCCAGCTCTTCTTCCAGTTTTCTTAAAAGTTCATCTGCTTTAAAGGTATCGAATTTGGAGATTCGTTTGATCTTGATTTCTGTCAAACGGATAATATCCTCTTGGGTAATCTCTCTGTAAAATTGCGCTTTAAACGGGTCCAAGCCTTGATCAATCGCCTCCAATACTTCTTCCCAGGTTTCACACTCTTCGATTTCACGGTAGAGGCGGTTTTCGATAAAGATTTTCTCCAAAGAAGAGAACAAGATTTTTTCCTTGAGTTCTGCCCGCCTGATTTCCAGTTCGCTTTTTAGCAGTCTCACGGTGTTATCCGTACTGTTTCTCAAGGCTTCATTGACGCTCATAAAGCAAGGCTTCTCGTCAATGATCACACAGGTATTCGGAGAGATGGATGTTTCGCAATCCGTAAATGCATAGAGCGCTGCGATGGTCACATCAGGCGATTGCCCGGAAGCCAATTGCACTTCTACTTCTACATTTTTGGCCGTGTTGTCAACCACCTTTTTGATCTTGATTTTTCCTTGATCATTGGCTTTGACAATCGAGTCAATCAAGCTTTGAGTTGTTGTGCCAAAGGGAATTTCTTTGATCGCCACCGTTTTATTATCCACGGTTTCGATTTTAGCCCTGACTCTTAATTTGCCTCCTTTTTTCCCTTCATTATAATTGGATACATCCACAAAACCGCCCGTAGGGAAGTCCGGATATAAATTGACATTTTTTCCTTTCAGGTAATCCACAGATGCCTTGATCAACTCACAAAAGTTATGAGGCATCACCTTGGTCGCCAAACCTACCGCAATCCCTTCCACTCCCTGTGCCAATAACATCGGGAATTTCACCGGAAGCGACACCGGCTCTTTTTTCCGGCCATCATAGGACATTTGCCATTCGGTCGTTTGTGGATTAAACACCACATCCAAGGCAAATTTGGACAAACGGGCTTCGATATAACGAGGGGCTGCGGCACTGTCACCTGTGCGGATATCCCCCCAGTTTCCCTGGGTTTCAATCAACAAGTCTTTCTGTCCCAGATTGACGATTGCATCTCCGATAGAGGCATCTCCGTGCGGATGGTACTGCATGGTGCTTCCGATGATGTTCGCCACTTTATTAAAGCGCCCGTCATCCAGTTCTTTCATTGCATGCAAAATCCTCCGTTGTACGGGTTTAAAGCCATCATCAATCGCAGGCACGGCCCGTTCCAGAATTACATAAGATGCATAATCCAAAAACCAATTTTCATACATTCCCGCTACCGGAATGACATGATGTATGTGCTCTTCGTGATCTGTTCCGTTTTCCAAAACTTTTTATTTTTTGGCTGATACTACAAATTTGAAAGTGGATGCCGGCCAGAAATGGCCCACCCCTCAACCTATCCTTTCCCGTAAAGCGCGTTGATGCTTTACCCTTCTACTGAAAAAGGGATAAGGCAGGTTGATCCTTTTTCTGCCAATAAGACTATACAGTCCTACCTCTACAGTTTTTTTTAAATAATCGACAAAAATAGAGTTTAATTTGAAGGTTCAAAAACGGATTGAATTTATTCCAATGGAAATAGGGTAAGAGATGGCAAACAATTTAGATGAAAATCGTTTTTAATTTCATTTTTCAACGGCCCTTCGCAAATTTGACACATTGTATCCCTTGTGCAAAAGCTATATGAAGGAAGGCATTGCTTTCTCAAGTTTAACCTTTTACAAGGTAGGTAAAAAGTAAAATCCTTGGGAATTCTACAGGATACAGGAATAGAAATACCTGATTTTTTTTAACTTTATCGGAATATCCCACCTATTTAGGTTTAGGTAAGTGCCGGTGCTTTTTAGTATAGACACAACTTGTTTCCCTATTAGTCACTGGCAAGTATAATCGTTAAAACAATTACTGACCTTTTATTTAAACATAAAAATATAGACTTAACTTTTTTAATCTTTCCCTACAATCATGACATACACAGTACAAGCCGGAGATACGATGTACAGCATCGCCCGAAAGTTTAGCATTACAGTTGCTGAGCTCCAACAAATCAACCAGTTACAGCCTTACGACACACTGAATATAGGACAAAATCTCAAAGTGTCCGCAAATGCTTCTGCTCAAGGTGAATTTCACCTGGTACAACGGGGAGAGTCCCTTTATTCCATTGCTCAAAAATACCATAGCACTCCTCAGGAAATATTACAAATCAATGGCTTAGCAGCCAACACCAGCATCTTTATCGGCCAACGCTTACGGATAAAAACGCATCAAGGGTATGGCAATACTTCAGGCAGTGCTTCCGGTACGTATACGGTGCAAAGGGGCGATTCGCTGTATGCCATTGCCAACCGTTTTCAAACCTCCGTACAAGATATTCTCAACCTCAACGGGCTTAGCAAAAATGCTACTTTGTATGCGGGCCAACAGTTAAAAGTCCCTGCGGTAACCAATACAGGCAGCACCCAACAAGACTTGTCCAACTACTATACCGTGCAAAGAGGTGATTCGCTGTATGCCATCGCTCAAAAAGCAGGTACAACCCCTCAGGCAATTTTGCAGTTGAACGGTCTTGCAGCCAATACCAATATTTATGTGGGGCAAAAACTAAAGGTGCCTTCACCGGGAAGTGGGACTTCGGGAAGCGGTGGCAGTACTTCGGGAAATACCGGCAATACGCCCACACCCCCACCACGGCCTCAACCCAATGTCCCCGCACATTTGACACACATCCAACAAGCAAGGGCACTCATCAAGGTACAAGAGTTGAATGGAAAAGCAATTATGGGTTCTGGCTTGAGAGGGGCCGTGGGCCGGACCAATCATATGAACCCGGACGACTTGGACAAAGTACAAAAATGCTTGATTCAATTGGGGCTTTTGCCCGGACAACACAGTGAGTCTCCGGCCGCTTTACAACGCAAGGGAGGCGGGCCTATCATGGCGCGTAGTATTCCTCAAACCATTGCCGCCATTCAGCAATTTCAGAGCAAATACAAAGTAGACTACTGGACCCAAACCCCGGAACGCATTGCCATGTTGGGTACCCGGCAATACAACTCGGGCATTGTCTCTCCCAACGATGTCACTTATATCGTTCTCCGGGATTTCACTCAATACAAAGTAGCATTCCCTCACCCTTACAACCGGGGGCAAAATGTAGTAGCGGAATTCCGGAACTTCCCTATCAGCAGCTACAATCAATACTATGACGGGATTAGTTTCAATGGGAATTCACAGCCTGATTTACCTCTAAATTTATTTACTGAGCTAGGGTTGGATGCTAATTTGGCCGAGGCCGTGAAATATGTATCCGCTCATGAGGGGAATTTTGATGCCATCAACAGCTATGACAAAGCAATTTTTTCTTTCGGGTTTATTCAGTTTGCCGGCAACGGTGGAGGACTGGGTGCCCTATTGGGAGAAATGAAGAAGCGGCAACCGCGCTTGTTTCAAGAATATTTTGTCAAGTTGGGTGTGGATGTGGATTACACCCTTCGCAACGGGGAAGTGCATCAAGGCGAACTCAAAGTCATTGATTTAAAAGCCAGCAACGGCCGTTTTGAGGTAAAAGGAACAGATGCGGAAAAAGCCATCCGGGCCGACAAAGTATTACACGGGGTATTTATCCGGGCCGGCTATGATTTGAATCTGATTCAGGTACAAATTGCCCGGGCGGTGATCGGTTATGTGCGCCCGGCCTTGGGAATCAAACTCAACCTTCCCGCTTTTAATTTAAGTAATATTCCGATTACGGAAATCATCAATTCACCTTTGGGAATGGCCATGGCCATTGACTTAACCGTCAATCAATGGATTAACAAAACCCGGGAATTATTTGAAAAAGCCATTGTACAAGTCGCTATTGCAAATCGCTTGACCTCTCTTCCTTTGTTAAAAACCATTGATGAGCGCCAGGTGGTACAAGCTATCAACAGCTCTGCCGGTGGCGATCAAAGAATTGCCAAACGCAGCAACAGTTTACTCAATAGTGGCCTAAGCTCTACTAAAACAGGTAGAATCGCGTAACGAAAGCACTTTGTCGAGTAAGAAAACCTAAGGCATAAAAAAATCCCCGGAATTCCGGGGATTTTCCATTTATAGAAAGTAAATACCTTAAGCCATTTTTGCTTGCAAACCTTTGTCCAAAGCTTCCAAGAACTCTTCTGTAGTCACATAGTGGCTTTCGTTCAGCTCACTTCCATGAATCAACAGCGCTAAGTCTTTGGTCATGGTTCCGTTTTCTACCGTTTCGATACAAACCTCTTCTAACTTGTGGCTAAAGTCAATCAAGTCTTGGTTCTTATCTAATTTTCCACGGAAAGCCAATCCCCTAGTCCATGCGAAAATAGAAGCAATTGGGTTAGTAGACGTTTTCTTACCTTGTTGGTGCTGACGGAAGTGACGGGTTACGGTGCCGTGTGCCGCTTCCGCTTCCATGGTTTTGCCATCAGGCGTGACCAACGTTGAAGTCATCAAACCTAAAGAACCGAAACCTTGCGCTACGGTATCGGACTGTACGTCACCATCGTAGTTTTTACAAGCCCATACAAATCCACCTTCCCACTTCAAAGCAGCTGCTACCATGTCATCGATCAAACGGTGCTCATAAACCAAGTCCAATTCGTCCATTTTGGCTTTGAACTCATTTTGATACACCTCTTCAAAAATATCTTTGAAACGGCCATCGTATTTTTTCAAGATGGTGTTTTTGGTAGACATGTACAATGGCCATTTTTTAGAAATTGCCATGTTAAAACAAGCCCGGGCAAAGCCGTAGATAGACTCATCAGTATTGTACATGATCATTGCAATACCGTCTCCTTCAAACTGATATGCTTCCCAAGATTGAGGCTCGCTACCATCTTCAGGAGTGAAGGTCATGGTTAATTTTCCTTTTCCTTTGGTCAACACGTCCGTAGCACGGTACTGATCACCAAAAGCATGACGGCCAATACAGATAGGTTGTGTCCATCCCGGAACTAACCTTGGTACGTTTTTAATCAAAATAGGCTCTCTGAAAACAGTACCCCCTAAAATATTCCGGATGGTTCCGTTAGGAGATCTCCACATGCTTTTCAAGTCAAACTCCTCTACACGTGCCTCATCAGGAGTGATGGTTGCACACTTAATCCCTACGTTATATTTTTTGATCGCCTCTGCCGCATCTATTGTAATTTGATCATCGGTCGCATCACGGCTTTCGATACCCAAATCATAATATTTAATATCCAGGTCTAAGTATGGGAAGATCAATTTGTCTTTGATAAATGTCCAAATGACCCGGGTCATTTCGTCACCGTCTAACTCAACAACGGGATTTGCAACTTTAATTTTAGCCATAATTCTTCGGGTTAAAATATTTTATTTTCAAACTGTTGGCGGCAAATATAACAATAAATGATGGAATGATGGAAGGAATAGGGAAGTGAGTCGGGGAAACCTTAACCAGGAGAATTCGTTGAGGTGTATTTCATAAAATATCCGTTTACTAGCGAATTTTTACGAATGGCAGGCAACTTATTTCACCCTGTACCCCCTGATTATGATAAGACCCTTTACTTGAGTAGCTTAGCTTGTACAGCCTGTTTTTTTGCTTTTGACAAACCCCTAATTGAGCGCAATTGATGACTTGGAGTGTTGGCCAAAACATTCCAATATCAAGGGGTTGAAATGTTCTTTTTCACACAAACTTCAGAGAGGATAAACCCTGAAAGAAAATCCGCTTTCCAGTTGCGTGCGAAACCTGCTTTTTCAATGAGTTCTCCATAATGAAACAAGCGATTTCCTTCGATACCGGAAGTCCATTTGAAAAACAGATACATTCCCCACACTGTGATTCGCTGCCCTGTTCTCCCCCACCACTTTCGATGTCCAATGTTAAAATCCGTATAAAACCAATAGCCTCCTCCCCTGACTGAGTCTGCCAATAATTGAACGACTTTATTTAAATACGCCTCTGGGAAAAGATCCAGGTAAAAATTGGTAATGATTACATCATAGACGGCTTGGGGAGGGATATCTTTCTCAGTACCATGAATATAAATGATTTTTTTAGCATCCCCTGGCTTTATCTTTTGCCGGGTCAAAGAGATCATCCGTTCCGAGGCTTCGATATAGGTTATTTTCTTCGCCTTGGTCTGTTGTAATACGGCATTGGCAATCCATCCGGCCCCTCCGCCCAAAATCAGTACATGGGCTTGCTCCGGAATCAAGGATAAAAACCAACATTGTGACTTTTGTACCCAGCCCCGGAAAACCCACCGGGTCAGATGATCATAAAAAGGGGCTATCCAATTGAAGTTATTAGTAGTCGTTTCAGTTGCCATAGGGGTGTATCAGCTAGGTATGATCTTATTAATTATTTCATAGTGGTAAAGAAATGTTTACCTGATTTAGTGAATGAAAAGTTGAGAGGAAACCGCAACGAATGTTCACTTGTCTTTTAAACCCTGATGAATACACGACTCCGTATTTTATTACTTACTCAGTAAAAACACCAAGGGGTACAAAAACACCAAATCGCCCCAAATACGATAGCGTTCTTTTTTGACAAAGATCATTGGCCACTGGACAATGGCTAATAAGCTTCCCAACATCAACAAGAATAAAAGCTGGGTGGCGAAGAAGAGTGTTGTATGGTCATAGAACAATAACACAGCGGCCAGCATCAGCCCTCCCATTCCTGCTGCAATAACCCGGATCATGCGTAACGTTTTTTGCTCTCCGATTTTCCGGGCAATGCTACCGTGTTCATCCTGCGTATCTATTTTAAGTTCAAATATCGAGAACTCCGCCAGATTGATATACGCCAAAGCGGCATATTCCAAAAACAGGATCAACCAATACCAAGACCAAGGCTGTTGGGTAAGACTTAAGGGGCCTAAAAAAATTCCGGCAGTATAAATCAGGGCGATGGCCAGCTCTTTGAAAACGGTAGGCAAATGACCGACAAGTTTCAAAAACAAAAAATACAAAGCTACCAATGCTAGCAAGATAAGCCCATATTGTAATGTTTGGATAGGCAAAAGGAAGAGAGAGCAAATACCAAAACCGGCTAAAAAAAGCCAGGTAAGACTTAGTGCATTGGCGTGCCTTTGATGAAAAGCATGACGGAAGGTAGACGGAAGATGGGTAATCTTCCGGGCATCTAACAAGTGATCAAATGTATAGATCAACCAAACACTTAATGCCAAATCCGCTAACAACAGCCAAGGCAAATTCACTTTTACAAGGGAAGCAACAAACAAGGCTCCAACACAAGCCCCTACCACAATGTCCAGACTTAACACTCGAATGTATTTATAAATAACCCCTAGCATCTCTCCACGAATAGCAACCTGCGCTGTTTCTTCGATTTGTGTTTAAATTCTCTTTCACAACTCCACGATCCATCTCACTTTAAAAGCTTTTTGTACCGGTTGGCATCTCTGGGGTTTAATTGAGTAAGCAAATTCACTGCATTTTGGCGTACCTCCACTTCTCCCCGTGAAAATATATTTAACAGTTCGGCCCCTTTGGCATCGAAAAAAGCCAATGTATTAATATTTTGGGGTTGTACTTCGTATACTTCCTGCACTTTTTCCAAGCAAGCGAACACCACCTCGCGGGAGTTATTGGCATCTTTTTCAAAGCCATCCATTGCCTGGCGGTGATAATCGTACAAAGCCACCCGGAACGGTTCGAACTGAGGGTTTAACAAATTTTCCACAATCCATCCCCGGTTTCTTTTGTCTCCGATAATCGACCAACCGGCTCCACCGCTTTGTTGGGCATTGGTCAAAATGTTCAGTGCTTTATTATAATATTTATCTCCGCCTTTGGGCGAAAAGGTATCGTAATCCATTCCGATAATCACATAGGCATAATAGGCCAATAAAGAGGTGAGTTCCGTAGAATAGGAATTTTCCGTAAATATCAACGGGTCCGACTCATTGTATTGGAACTGCCATTTCTCATCGAAAAACATGCAAACCGGAGACTCGTAATCCGTTCCGTATACAGGTCTCATGGATTGAACCTGTACATTGGCCGTATAGTTTTGAATGGTAGAATTGTTCCCCAAGGTGATCAATAGGGTACATTTAATTTTTTCATGTTCTTGAAATTGATCATCCGTCCATTGGGTGGTATTCATAAATTGCCCAATGGCTTGCTGCATCGTTTCAAAAATCTTCCGTTCTTGGGTTTGCACGCTTTCACTGTTGATAATTACTTCACAGTCGAGTTCTTGAGCGGTCAATTCCCCCCCTAAAATCCCTCCCCATACAATGGGAAGAAGCAATGCAAGCTTTAACAATTTACCCATGGTTGAAAAACAAATGTTTAAATATGAATATCAATGCCAACTGTTAAGGTTACGCTTCCTTTCTTTTCCAACAAGCAATGGCATAAGTTACAATATCTTTGGCAACTTTGTCCTTACTTTTCAATTCAAATTTGTGAGTTCCTTGCGAATCAATGATGGTTATTTGATTGGTATCATACCCAAAACCCGCTCCTTGATCCCTCAAAGAGTTTAAAACTACGAAATCCAGGTTTTTCTTTTGTAATTTTCCCCGGGCATTTTCCTCTTCGTTCTGGGTTTCCAATGCAAAGCCTATTGTCAATTGCCCGGTCTGTTTCCGCAAGCCCATTTCTTTGGCAATATCTTTGGATTTCACCAACTTAATATTCATTTCAGGGCTGTCTTTCTTGATTTTTTCGGGGGCGATTTGCTTGGGTGTGTAATCCGATACTGCTGCAGTAAAAACCGCAATATCCGTTTTTTCAAATTTTTGCAAAGTCGCTTCATACATTTCGTGAGCAGTAGTTACCGGGATAATCTCTGCCCATTCCGAGGAAGGGGGTGTCGCTTCAGTAGGTCCACATACAACCGTAACATCCGCCCCATTTGCCGCAAATTCCTTTGCCAAGGCAAAGCCCATCTTTCCTGTAGACCCGTTGCTGATGTAGCGTACAGGGTCGATGTACTCACGGGTAGGCCCCGCAGTAATCAAGACTTTTTTTCCACTTAGCTCCTGACGGCCCGGAGTAAAGTATTGTTCCAAAAACCGGAAGATATGTTCAGGCTCTGCCATTCGTCCTTTTCCTTCCAAGCCACTGGCTAAGGGGCCTACTTCCGCATCGATAAGCAGATGTCCGAAGCTTTGCAAGGTTTGCAGATTTTGTTGAGTAGTGGGATGAGCATACATATCCAAATCCATGGCCGGGGCAATGGCTACCGGACAACGGGCTGATAAATATGTAGCAAGGAGCAAATTATCGCAAAGGCCATGGGCCATTTTGGCAAGGGTATTGGCACTGGCAGGTGCGATTAACATCAAATCGGCCCATAAACCCAAGTCCACATGGTTGTTCCAGGTGCCCGTTTGATCTTTGACAAATTCACTGAGGACAGGCTTTTCAGATAAAGTAGCCAGGGTGAGAGGAGGGATAAATTCAAAAGCTGAGGGAGTCATTATGACTTGCACCTCAGCTCCTGCTTTTTTTAATATTCTAATCAGTAATGCAATTTTGTATGCTGCAATACTTGCGGTGATCCCAATCAGTAGTTTCTTGCCTTTCATCATAGTTCAAAGTTCCACATTAAAAAGGCAAAAAAACAACTATTTCAGAGGAATCAAAGCTCTTTTTCTTGATCTTCTATTCTGGTAAAGTGGATTTTGTTCTCCAAAAATTCCTCTACGGCCAAATTAGTCGGTTTTGGCATACGCTCATAAAACTTAGAAATCTCAATTTGCTCTCTGTTTTCAAAAACCTCTTCCAAGTTATCCACTGTAGTAGCAAATTCGGCCAATTTACTGTTCAACTCTTCTTTCAGTTTAGAACTAATCTGCCGTGCTCTTTTAGAAATGACTACCACTGATTGGTAAACATTGTCTGTGCCCTGTGTTAACTCCGGCAGGTCTCTGGTAACTAATTCTGATTTAGCCATATCCTTTATGTTATAAATTTAATAGGTCCGATTATTTTACACTTGCCTGCGCTGCGATATTCTTCAAGCCTTTTTCACTGGATTCGAAATAATTTTCCGCTTTCTTCAGGTACTGGGAAGAGGGATAGCGGTCAATAAATTTCAAATAATATTCTTTTACGAGTTGATAACGTTCTTCTTTGAGTTTATAAACGCTCAAACGCGCCAAATCATACTGCGCTTCAATTTTCAAAAACTCCACTTCTTCCCGTAAATGAGAATCCGGAAAGTCGCGCTGGAAGTTTCCGTAAGCAATCACGGCGGCTTTGTACTTTTCTAATTTATGGTATTGTTTGGCAATTTCATACGATTTTTTCTCCAAACTTCCCCGGAGCTTCTCGATCAACTCGGCGGCTTCCTCTACATATTTGCTTTGAGGAAACCGGTTGATAAAGTCCTGGATGGCTGTAATCGCCTCGTTAGTATTCGATTGGTCCAGGTTGAATACCGGAGTACTTTTATACAGGGAAAACCCTTGCATATACAACGCTTCTTCAGCAAACTCACTGCGGCTATACGTATCGTAGAACGTCTTGAAGTAGTGGGCTGCCAGCATATATTGCTTTTGGTTGAAATGGCAATAGGCATAATAAAACTGCACTTTCTCTGCTTTTGCACTTCCTACCAGGTTGGGCAATAAGTCTTCAAACAACAAGCTGGCTTTATAGTAGTCCTCGTTATCATAGTACTCCATTGCCGCTTCATACCTTTCATCCACATCAGGATTTTTCATGATCCTGGTGAACTTACTGCAGGAAGACAAGCCTGCCCACACTGCTAAAAAGAGAATAAATTTCCATTTTACCATAGCCGCAAAATTAATCTACATGAAATTGATATACAAGGCAGTCAACTTTTATCTATTTTTTTAACTCTTTTTTCTTTTCAGCTACACTGCCCACAAGGTGTACAAAATAGAGATTTGCCCGAAAAAACATTGCTTTCCGGTAAAAGAATGATACAATTAAAGAATGAGAAGAAACAGGCAGGGGTTGCCTCCGAAGGTATAATCAATAAGGGGAAGTCGCTGTAAATACACTCAAGTTGAAAGCAATAGAGAGGAAAAAATTGCTTTCAACTTACTTTTTAACCATGAATTTGCGCGTCACAATGGTTTGGTCATTCAAGGAAAGGGTATAAAAATAAACACCGGTATTATAAGTATCCAGGTTGAATTTGACCCGGTTTTCAAAGGGAGATAGCTCGTACACCCCTATTTCACTCCCCAACACATTGCGGATGGTTATTTTTGCTTTTTGCCCGCCATCGCTCAAGCGGTAATCGAAAGCTGCAAAACTGGTTGCCGGGTTGGGATAAATCTTAGAGATTTCGATTTTATTATTGACAAACAGTTTGTCTTTACTCAAGTCGGCCTTGATGTTGTAATTGATATTCACTCTGGCAAAATCCACCGGGTTGTCATCATCATAAAAAATGTAAACTACCTCCGTTTCACCTTCTTCAATACCGACTTTAAAGAAAGCCTCAAAATTATCCAGGACTTCTCCCGGCTTCAGTTGGAGGGTATTTACAGAAAAATTGTATTTGGCTTTGGTGGTTTTCCCCCCCAGCTTAAAGTACGCTTCTTGCCCTTCTAATAATTCATCCGTTATTTTTTCTACACGTAGTTTAATCACTTTTTCGGAAGTATTGCGCAAAGAAATCTTGGAAGAAACCATTTGCCCGATTTCACCGGTAATGACTTCGTCAAACTTCAAGACTTCCAAGCTTTGAGAGGCAGCCTGGTGTGTAACCCAAAGGAATAAGCATATTGCTAATAAATATTTAATCATTTATGTAAAATTTAGATGATCATAGAAGAATATTTTGGTTAATAATACACGCACAAAATTCCCTTTCTAAATTTAGACATCAATACAAGGAAAACCAAGTGAAATCTTGACAAAAGTATACGAATTCCCCCCTTGCTTTCTTATGTAAGAAATCCACACTTTTAAAAGAGTAACATCAATTTTACAGCAAAAAATTTCGTCTGTATTTGATAAAAAGAAAAAAAACAGTAAAAATTTGATTATCAATCGCTTAAAAAAAAGACCTGGACAATTTCCAGTTATTTTTACTTAACTTTTTGCCATTGATAAGTTTTTAACTCAATTCACAACATAATTGTTTGCAAATCACATATTGTACTGCAACCCTACAAAGGCGACTGATTGGCGCTGCTCCTTAGCCAGTTGAAATTGTAAAAACTCCGCTCTCCTCGCCGAGGATTATTATTATTCCCAGAACTTTCCAATCTTTGCATTAGAAATCATTTTGTTTTAAATAAGCGACCAATGAAAGAATCGGAAATCAGGTTTAAAATAGAGTTAGACGATCAGAAGGTTCCGGAAAAAATTTTCTGGCAGGCTACGGATGGAGCTTCTAAAGGGCTGGAGGAGGCCAAAGCCATTTCTGTGTCTATCTGGGATCATAGCTACAAAGAGACCTTGAGAATCGACCTCTGGGGAAAAGATATGCCCATACATGAAATGAAACGCTTCTATATTGATATCTTAGGTGGTCTTGCCAATAGCATGCGTACGGCCACCAATGATGAATTTATGGCCAATGAGTTGGACCAACTTTGCGATAAATTCGTCCAACATTTGAAAGAAGAAAATAAAAAAGGGCAATAGCTCCGGCTGTGTCGTCCGAAAGTAAAGGTCCTCTATTGTGATAGTAGGAAAAACTTCTTTATTTTGGCAAGGGAGCACCTTACGCAATATTAAGCCTATCCATAAAAAACAGTAAGCACCATGAATAGTAACTTGGAAGAAATTATAAAAGATTTTGCCTCCAACGAGCGCTTTGAAAAGGAATTTATCGAACAGAGAAAAGTTTTCCTTTGGGGTCCGGTTTTGGATGAGTCCGCTGAGCGCGTAGTGAACCGTTTACTTTACTTGGAGTCCAAAGACCCAGGCAAAGAGATTACGTTTTATATCAATAGTCCGGGAGGCGTGGTCACTTCAGGAATGGTCATCCACGATACCATGAAACTGATCTCTTCCCCTGTAGCCACCGTCTGTATGGGTCTGGCGGCTTCGATGGGTTCCATCTTGCTTTCTGCCGGAGAAAAAGGTAAGCGTTATGTATGGCCCAGCGGCCGGGTAATGATTCACCAACCCAGTATCGGAGGGATGCAAGGAACGGCTTCCGATTTGGAAATTACCGCCAAAGAAATCCAAAAAACCAAAGAGTTAGGTGCCAGAATTCTGGCTGAAAACTGTGGACACACCCCAGAAAAGGTATTGAAAGACTTTGACCGGGATTATTGGATGAACTCCCAGGAGTCCGTTGAGTACGGCATTGTAGATCATATTGCAGACAAGTGGATATAAACCCTTGTTGCTTTCAATACAAAAGCCCTGGAGTCAAGATCTTCAGGGCTTTTGTATTTCTGCCTATTTGTCCACTTCATCTAACCATTGCAGTGCTTCTTCTTTACATTTGAATACTTGCATTTCAAAGTTTGTCATCTTTTTCATCAAGTCATCCAATGCAAAGCGGCTGAATACATCTTCCGAATAGACATATGCTACGTACTTTAACCCTGCCTGCAGGGCCTTGGGCAGCCAGACACCGGTCACCCACTCATTGGCAAAGGTAAAAGTCCCTTGCAATTGGGTCATGTCTGACAATACCTTTTGTGACTGGTACTTCACCAAGCACTCGTAACTATGCTCCAGGCTTTCTTTTACCTTGTCCAGGGTGGGATATCCTTTTCTGGCGGTGTAGATAATGTTTTTTTCAGAGAGATAAGCAATTTCGATGAATTCATCTTCAAAGAATAGTTCCTTTTTCATAACTTTAAGAGTGTTGTTTGTAACAGAAGGCTTACTAAATTCAGGCCATGCACCGTACCCACAGAAGGATATTCTTTTCGGGGAGGACATAGGGATGTAAGGAACCTTTCATGAGGTTCTTCATTTTGTGATTTTTTGTATTTAAACCCTATTCCTCTTTACA
Organism: Rapidithrix thailandica; assembly: GCF_039710355.1. Lineage (NCBI taxonomy): Bacteria > Pseudomonadati > Bacteroidota > Cytophagia > Cytophagales > Flammeovirgaceae > Rapidithrix > Rapidithrix thailandica. Next base: position 155,703 of record NZ_JBDKWZ010000007.1, read on the forward strand.
AGGAAGCTTGTTTGCTTTGGGAAGATTTCAGCTTCTCTCCTTATAAGCTGTTTCATTTCCAAAGAAATCCCATATTTTTACCACTCAATCAATTTTTCATCTGCGGCAATAAGCCGGAAAGGTATTTCAGACATTCAGAATTTATGATTATTGCATATACAGACGGTTCAGCTTTGGGAAACCCGGGCCCGGGAGGATATGGGATTGTGTTAATTTCAAAACAGCACAAAATGCGCAAGGAACTCTCTTCCGGCTTCCGGAAAACGACCAACAATCGCATGGAGTTGTTGGCGGTGATCGAAGCCTTAAAGGCCTTAAAAATTCCGGGTTCGGAAATCATGATCCACACCGATTCTGCTTATGTAGTCAATGCCGTAGAAAAAGGATGGCTTTGGGGTTGGGTCAAAAAAGGGTTTAAAGGCAAGAAAAATGTCGATTTGTGGCAAGAATTTATCCCTTGGTACAAAAAGCATAAGGTGAAATTCAAATGGGTAAAAGGGCATGCCGGCATTCCGGAAAACGAACGCTGTGACCAACTGGCCAAGGCAGCTGCAGAAGGAGGGAATAGCTTACCTCCGGACAGAGGCTTCGAACAAGCTCAAGGCTAAAATTTTCTACAAACCTACTTCATACAAGTGCTTATTACAAAAAGCGTTAGGCACTTGTATGAAACGAATGCTTCCGTACATCACACCCGGCGTCCCCCAACCTAACGGACAACTTCCTTTTGCACTTTCTCTTTGGGCTTTTTAAAACTCACATTCAATAATACTCCCACTAGCAGCAGCCCCATTCCGATATACACTTTCCAATTGAAAAGCTCATTGAAAAACAAATAGCCAAAGCCTAATGCATAAATGATTCCCACATAATTTACACTGGCTACTTTAGACGCTTTTTCCGCTTGGTAAGCTTTGGTCATGTACACTTGGGCGATTTGGGTCAACACTCCAATTAGCAGTAAAAACAACCAATCCCAACCCAAAGGCTGCACCCACTGAAAGTAAGAGAGAATTCCTGTGATGGGAAAAGCAATAAAAGGAAAATAGAAAATAATCACCAACGGATGATCGGTACCGGCTAATTTACGGACACAGGTATAGGCACAAGCCGTAAAAAAAGCCCCCAGTATGGCTACTCCCATCCCTGTGACAGTCACCCTGGTATCAAAGCCTTTGATCATAAAAATTCCTGCCAGGCAGAGTGCAAAAAAGAACCATTGCGGCTTGTAAAGCTTTTCCCCTAAAAAAACACTTACCAGAATTGCCGTAAACACAGGAAATAAATAATGTAGCATCACAGCAGTGGCCAAGGGCATGTTGTGATAAGTCCAGATGGTAAGGACCAAAGCCAAAGTACCAAACGTACCGCGTAGCAATAAGACTTTTGTATTAGTACCCCATATAGGAATGGCTTGCCTTTTCAAACTCCAATAACTCATTGCCAGGGAAATTCCTGCCCGGAACAACACAATCTCTACAGCCGGAATATGGGAGATATGCTTCACACAAACATTCATAATGGAAAATACAAATGAGGCCAACAACATATACCGCACTCCCGGAGATAACATATTTCGCATTGCACTCTTCTTCTCGTTCTGTAAAACGGCAAAGGTAGGCAATCATAAGGGAATTAAAGATCCCTGTGGAACGACAAGTAGAAACAGTACGTCTTTCGCAAAAACATAAAAAATCAGGGGATAAGAAATTGAACTTGTTCAAAATCTCATCCCCTGGATTGGCTGCCAATGTAAAGAGCACTTATTACATTCTATTTCTTTATTGGTTCTTATCTACTTTAGGCCGGTTTTCGCGATTGGCTAATTCCCAAGCAGTGACAAACACCAAACGAGCCCGGTTTCTCAACGACTCAAACTCGATTTTATCTACGGTATCCGTTGGTTTGTGATAGTCTTCGTGTGTCCCGTTAAAATAGAAAATCACAGGAATATTGTGCTTAGCAAAGTTGTAGTGATCGGAACGGTAGTAAAAACGGTTCGGATCATCTTCCGAATTGTATTTATAATCCAATTTGAAATCAGGATAATACGTTTTGGCCGCTTCTTCGTGCAAGTTATGCAGTTCGGAAGATAACATATCACTCCCGATGATATACACATAATTCGGTTCGTCTTTGTGCTCGGCATCCACCCGGCCAATCATATCAATGTTTAAATCTGTGATTGTGTTTTTCAATGGAAAAACCGGATTGCGAGAATAGAAATCAGAACCCAACAAACCCTTTTCTTCACCACTCACTGTCATAAACAGAATGCTTCTACGCGGACCTTTTCCTTCGGCTTTTGCTTTGGAAAATGCTTCGGCAATTTCCAAAAGCCCTACCGTACCGGAGCCATCGTCATCGGCACCGTTGTTGATATCACCGTTAGGGTCCACACCGATATGGTCGTAGTGGGAGGTAATCACTAAAATCTCGTCTTTCTTATCTGTTCCTTCCATGTATCCCAATACATTTTCGGAAATAACCGGACTGACGCTTCGCTCTGCCTTAATTTTCACTTTACCGTTGAATTTTCCGGCAATGCTTTTACCCGTATTCATTTCTTGAAGCCCGGTCTCCAAGTTTTCTTTTGACGTATTTAACGCTACGGCAGCATTGCTCAAAGAAGTCAGGAATAAGCCGAAGGTATTCTCTTTACCCTCTTTGCCTTTATCAAAACCCATAGAAGGTTTTTCTAATCTTCTACTGAATTGGCCCAACATTTTAGAAAACTTATCATCTTCCTGGTAAGCCACCACAATGGAAGCGGCCCCTTTGGCTTTCGCCAACTTCATTTTCTCTAACAGATTTCCTTCTTTCGATTTTTTATCGGAACCGGACACTACATACTTTCCGTCTTCACTTTGTGGCTCACCTTCGATCACCACCACTAATTTCCCGTTCACATCCAGGTCTTTGTAATCCGAATAGTTCTCATGTTCAATACCAAACCCGGCAAAAACCACTTCCATTTTAGACTTGGCGATTTCAAAATTCCCGTACGGCACAAAGTCCTTGAGCAACTCTAATTTGCCTCCTTTACTTTTGATATAGCAATCGCCCCAGCTTGATTTGACCAACTCAAACGGCTGGTAATAAGCATTTTTATTATCCTTTACCGGCCCTTCCAAAGCAATATTTTGAAAGTGCGTAGCAATATACTTTGCGGCCATTTTCTGGCCTTTCTCTCCTGTTTCCCGGCCTTCGTATTCATCCGAAGCGATGATAGAAAGGTGTTTCTTCAAGTCATCTTTCGTGATCGTATTCGCGTATTTTTCTACGGTTTGCTTATCAGTACTCTGGGCACTAACCCAGCCACTCCAGGCAAAGGCTAACAGCCCTATCCAAACTTTTTTCATATAGCTATTCTTCTGTTAATTGTTGAAAACTCCGGTAAAGATAGTACCCCGTATCAGTTTGAAAAAACGAATTTACATAAATGGAAAAGCGGTTTCTCCGGAAAGTTCTTTCGAGGATATTACTATTTTCCTGTTGACCGGCACCTTCCTTGGAGAAATCTTGGTACTTTTGCTTTTGGAAGAATGCGAAGAAATGATGGATAATATCTTAGAGATTCTCTACCAAGACAAGCAGTTAGTGGCGATCAACAAACCACATAACTTGTTGGTACACCGTACAAATTGGGACAAAGCCGCTACGGAATTTGCCTTGCAAAAACTTCGCGATCAACTAGGCCGGCACGTATACCCTAGCCACCGCCTCGACCGGAAAACTTCGGGGGTTTTGCTCTTTGCCTTGGATAAAGGCACGGACAAGCTCATGAAAGCCCAATTTGAGGAGAAACGGCTACACAAAAAGTACCTGACCATTGTCCGGGGGCATACTCCCTTGTCCGGTAGCATTACCAAACCCTTGTCCAAAGAAGACTCCGGGGTAATGCAAGAAGCCCTCACTCATTACAAACGGCTCAAAACGATCACCTTACCCCTTCCTATTGGCAACTACCCCCTCTCCAAATATTCCTTGGTGGAAGTTCAACCGGAAACGGGACGCACGCATCAGATACGCAGGCACTTTGCCCACCTTCGTCATTACATTGTCGGCGACAAAAAGCACGGAGATCACCGGCACAACAAATTATTTGAGCGTGTATTTCACCTTGACACCATGTTGTTGCATGCCTTTCAACTACATTTTACCCATCCGGTAACACAGCAAGTCATTCAACTTACCGCCCCATTTCAACCGATGTTTCAAGAAGTATTGGAAAAGCTTTGGCCGGCATTTTCATACTATCCTTTTGAGGAAGTATGCTCTTGGGAAAATCAAAAAACGGAGACTACTATCTTGAAATAATTCTCTGTTTGTATTCCGGTCAGAATATGTAAACAGAAATGAAGGTTTCATTGACAAAGAGGGTAATCATCAATGCCCCTTTACAGTCGAAAGTAAGGCACTTTCCGGAAGAGCAGGTAGCCCTGCCATCTCTTTCAGATTCCGGCTTTGCCTAAATCTCAAGCTTTCTTTTGACAAAATTTATCAAGGCAACTTTCCATTCAGGCGTAGGGGTGGTGAGAATGTCTTTGATTTTTACCAATTGTTTATTGATCATCAATTCATCATAAACCGACAAGCGCAAGAGGGGCAATTGTTCTTTATATGCCGTAATGTCCTGCAAAAAATCTTCAAAGGCCCTGACTTTCCAAGCTGGCGCCCCCTTGCCATAGAGATCTCCGTACTCTTCACCAGGTCCGAAAAGACGTTCGGCCCGCGCATGAGTCCATAGCTCACCCGCCGATCCTGCCATCAGACACTCTTTGTCAAACTTGCGGCAATATTGTTGGTATTTGGCCAATTGAAACCCTTTAAACTCCTGGTAAATGGAGGAACGCAGAGTGATTCTCCGGTATTTGTTGAAATGCAATTGCTCATCCAACTGTACAATTCCCCGTTCCAGTTCCAAATTCCAATTCAGGGAACAAGTATTTGGTAAATGTCCGGTTCCTCCCAATTCAGCAAAAATCCGTTGAATTTCTTCTTTGTATTCCTGATCATGGTTGCGTTGCAACCGGAACCCTGGGTAAGGATCAATAGCAGGCTTAAATTCGTCCAATAAAATATCCTCTAAGTTTTTCAGAAATAACTGCATCATTGGTTTAAATTTTTGGGCTATGAAGTTTGCGTTTCACAGGACACTGGTTTGTTCTTCAAAATAAGAAAATTTCCCGCTAACTGCCTTGAAGAAGTCGCATTTTAGAAAAAATACTGCAAGTTTCTTCCGGTAGCGGAACGCTATCTTGAATAACTCCCGGAACCAAGGAGCCTTCCATTGGAGCATACAGCGGTATTTTTTTGTTACCTTTAGGAATAGAAGCAGCTGGCAAGACCTGAGAAGTAACCCTTGTACAACAAATTAAAAATTACCATAACCATGATCACCATTCGTAAAGCCAATACATCGGATTTTAAAAAAGTCCAGTTTTTACTCCATGGAGCACACCTTCCTTCGGAAGATTTACCCAAAGACCTGTCGGGCTTTCTGGTTGCCTATACCGGTGAACTACTGATAGGCTCGGTGGGAATAGAACCGTATATGCCTCTGGGGCTTTTGCGCTCGTTGGTCGTCAACCGGGAGTTCAGAAGCCAGCAAATAGGCCGGAAGCTGGTACAAAGAGCCTTGCATCATGCCTACCAACAAGGCCTCCGGGACATCTACTTGATTACCGAAGCGACCGAAGGATATTTTAAACACCTGGGTTTTGAAAGGATCCCCAGAAAAAATGTACCGCCCCCTATCCAACACACTACACAATTCTCTCATTATTGTCCCAAAGAGGCGAGCGTTATGCACCGGGTACTGCAAGCCAGTGATGCTTTGTAAAAAGTTGTACTTTTTACGGGAGGAATTAACATTTTTTTACGCTTTTGTACTTGCCCTAAAGGCGAATATTTTTGTATTTTACCTGTCCAAATAAACCCTACCTGAATTATCCCTTTTGCCGGTGTCATAATCCAACAAAGGGTATGTATACACTACGCTTGACGTAAAGAAACCACCAGGAAGCTACTAGCCCAACCAACATTTCTTTTTTCTAAACTCCATTCAAACAAACGGTTATGAATAAGCTTTACAGTTTCTTACTCTTCTGTATCTTCGGCCTTCCTATATATAGCATTGCCCAACCCTGTACCCATACCTTTGTGGATGGTAGCGTCACCTGGAGCAGTTTGTTGGGCAATGCCAGTGCATGGGACCAAGATTGTGTGGATACAAATTTCCCACAAGATGATGTAGACTTCTTTAACGGTAATGTCATTATCGAAACCCTGGACGGCAACGATGCCATTGTATTTGATGTCAATTATACCATTGAAGGAGATTTAACGATCCGCACACAAAGCAATGATGCGAAATTCATTGTGAATAGTGGCGTCACACTCAATGTAGAAAACCTCTTTTTTGAAAACCCCGGTAGTCAACCTGCAAATAATACCAATATAGAGATCAATGGCAATGTGAACGTAACTTTCAACTTTAGTACCGGCAACAACAATCGTTTCAGTGTACCGGGACAACTATTTGTAGGGGAAAATATCATTTTGGGTAACAATAATACATGCGAATCTACTTGTAATATTATTTATGGTGTTGCTTGTGTATCCGGTAATAATGATTTTTGTGAAGACCATGCCGTATTGCCCATTGAACTAAGCGCCTTCTCCGGAAAAATGACCGAAAACCAGACCGTTCTCTTAATTTGGAAAACGGATACGGAACAGAACAACGCGACTTTTACCATAGAGCGAAGCCTGGATGGTTATGCGTATCAATCAATAGGAGAGCTGCCCGGAACAGGCAATAACAAAACGCCGCAACAGTATCAATTTACAGACTTTCATCCCTTACCGGGAAACAATTATTACCGTTTAAAACAAACCGACTTTGACGGGGCCTTTTCCTATTCTCCGGTCATCACAGTCCACCGCAATCTGGATATCTCCCAAGCCACCATTTATCCCAACCCCGGGGCCTCCGAATTGACTTTGGTCGCTAAAAACCTTACCCAATCGGATATATCGGTACAGTTGCTTAGCATCACCGGAAAGGTGTATTTACGACAGCAACTCCAAACCAAAGATGCTTACATCACCCGCAAACTTAACACTTCCACCCTACCTCGTGGGGTATACTTTGTCAAAGTACAACAAGACCAGCACTTATTCCTGCAAAAGATTGTACTTCAATAGCTCTACCTTGTTGTACTTGAGCAAGGTTCACAAAAAAGAGATGGCTTAAGTCACCATCTCTTTTTGTATTTCGGAGAATCACTTTAATTCGATAAATCTTAGTTCTTAGCCGTTTTACTTTTGGAAAATTTACTTTTCAGTTTCACGGCAGGCACCCATAGTTTGGAAATAAAATACTTCAGTTTGTTGTCCTTTTTCACATGCCACTCGGTAGTTCTGGGACTTTCTTTAGGCTTTTCGTGCAAGGTATAAGCATAAGCAGCGATAGAGGAACGGAATTTTCCTTCCGGGAAATTGATCGGGTCATAGCCATGTAATGTATAACCCCGGCAAAGCATAATCACCAGACGGTTAAAAGGCACATCCACCTCGGTCTTTTCACCACTCCGGCTGTCTTCCAGCTTCAACTCTCCTCCATATTCCTTCTTCCAATCTTTATTCAGATATAATAACAAGTTCAAGTTTCGGAACCAGGTAGCATCCAAAGGATGATAGTTAAAATCTGCGTGCATATCCAAAAAGCTTCCTTTTTTCCCCTGGTGAATTCCCCCTCCGTAAAACTTTTGATCTATAAAAACGTCTTCGTTGGTGATGTACTGCAAAAGTTGTTGAAAGCGCTCGGAACGCAAGTCCTGATACAATTCCTCAAACTCCTCTCCCATCAGCCAAAACTTTGATTTCTCAAATTTATTCTTGGCAAAAATATAGTCGGCACTTTTGGTTTCTATATTGGGAATTTTCGCATACAACTGCTCGATTTTATCTTCCTCACAAAATTGATCAATTGCCAGGTGCGGAAAAGGCTTTGCTTGCAAGAATTGCTTTCTGAGATCTTCTTTATGGGCTTCTAAGTATTCGAACCGGATCATATTTTCTTAAATTATACAGTGCCTCAAGCACTTATAGCTGTTAAAAATAGGCAAATGAACAAGGATATAAATGCAACTCATTTTCTATTCACCTCTCTATCCCATTTACAAAGCTGCAATTTTTTTTACAAAAACCAGCAAAGCGTAAGCTCAGTACTCCCCTTTTCGTTGTAAGAGGTCAAAACTTTGCCTCAAAGTATCAAATCGCTTCCGGATGCTGAACGGATGCTTTTCGAAACAAGATGAACATACCTAAAAAGCAAATCAATAATCCCAGGGATTCTCTGGATTCTTCAATATAAGGTTTGTCGGGTGACATGCCGTATAATAAATCTGCCGGCTCATGATGAACTAGCCATTCGTATACACTGGGCATCAACCATAAACTACCTATTAATGTCCCCAACATTCCAATAGTAATCAATACTTTATGAAATTTGCCAAACACTCCCATAGCCGCTACAATGGCCAAGTATCCATATACTGACACCCATAACCAAGGATCAAAATCATTGAGTTGCACATAGGCGAAACAAGTGTAAATAAAAAAAAGGAACAGGCTTACAAATTTCATAGTATTTACTTTTTGATTGGAAATTGCTTTAGAGCTAAAATAAGCAATTTTGCGGATTAGCAGTCCGAGATGTGAAAAGGATTGTTTGTTTTATGACTTACCCCAAGGCCCATTGTACGGTTTCGTAAATGGCCATACCGATAAAAATGATTCCGATAGCCTTATTCACCCATTTTCCTGTTTTCTGAATTCTTCTGACAATGATGGCACTTAAATAACCGTACAAGAATAAAACTAACAATTTGCCTAAGGCCACCCCCACCAAGAAAAAAAGGAGCGGTTCTGTGGAAAGCCGAATGCTATCCATGGATTGTAACATGGCTATGATGACCACCCAAAAAGGTACTGCCTGAGGGTTGAGCAAGCCGATAATAGCACCTCTGAGGAAAAAGGATGGGCTTTTACCGATTGTGGGGGAATGGGAGTGCCGGGCTTTTTTAAAGAAAAAAATTCCGCCTATGACGGTAAAAGCCACAATCACCAAAGCATGAATCAAGGCATTGCCCTGTAACAATTGTACAATCACCTTCCCGAATTGAATCGCCAAAAGTACATGAACCACCTCTACCAAGGACGCTGAAACGGCCAAATGCAAACCGGATTTCAAATTGCGATGTATCGTAGTGTTTATCACTGAAAGATTCACCGTTCCAAACGGAATTGTTCCCAGAAAACTTACACATAGCCCCAAGAAGAATTGCCCGGAATAAACCACCAACATAAAAAGATAAGGTAAGTTGACTTTATTCTTACAACTCCGGTTCAGTCAGAAAAAATTCCATGTTTATTGATTGCCTGTTGGAGTTTTTGTATCTTATCCCGGGAGGCCAGGCCGTCCCAAAGCGGCTGAGAGAGGGTATACCGGCACCTTCAAAATATGCTATTATGTCCAAATAAATTTACATTTACCTTACATAATGCGAGAAATCTCTTAAAAAAACTATTTTTTTAAGGGTCCATAAAATTTTCGGTAAGCCTCCGTACGTTCTAGCTAAACATGTACATCAATTTAAAGCTAGAAACGATCAGAATAATTGACCGGAAATGTATAAGACAAGCTTCTTGATATGGGTCATCTTTATCTCGCTCACCTCCCTGAGCCAGGCACAAAGCATCGCTGAGACCATCTACTCCCATGCTGCACAAGTAACTATTCCTTCCTATCAAATGAAACCTTTCGATTGTCATTTGAAGATGGCTTACGGGCAGTTTAATTTGGAAAATGACGATGTCTTAAAAGAAATCCTCAACGACAACATCAAAAGTGTAGCCTTGTTATACTCCGACTACCCGAAGGGCATGTCCTTTCAACGGTTAAATATCAATCGTTTTCAGGCTCTAATCGAGCTTTATCCCCAACTGACTCAAGACCAATCCATCAAATGGTATTTGGTAAAGCAAACGGATTGTACAACCAAAGAAGACGCCAACCTGTTGGTTCACGGATTTATCGTAAAACTAAAACAACGCCCCGAAGTGGTCAAAAATCAAATCCTGGGCAACCTCATTCCCGAGCGCACCCAGCAATTACTGGACACACTTCCCAAAGAAGATTACAAGTACGTTACTTACGGAAGAGACTTGACCTCCGTAGCTGCTCTGGAGCGAAACTTCACCCGTTGGAAAGACATTGTAACCGTCAGTGACTGGACTTCAAGCATGTATCCTTTTACAGGGCAAATACTGCGCTGGCATATTGATAATTGGGAAAGGAGCGGAATCAAAAATTTCGTTTTTTTTAATGACGGAGATCAAAAAGAGGATAAAGATAAAGTAATCGGGGAAACCGGAGGCTTATATGCCATCCGGGCAGATTCGATTGACAACGTCATCAAGCTGATGAAACATATTGAGTGGATTGGCGGTGGTGGTGACATTCCTGAAAACGATATAGAAGCCTTACTTTTTACGCAAGAAAGATTTCCTGATGCCAAGACACTGGTCCTGATTGCCGACAATACCAGTGCCGTACGGGATATGAAATTATTGGAAAAAGTCAAAAAACCCGTACATATCATTATCGGAAGACTTAAATACAACCGCTTGATTTACCTCAACCCTCAATACCTTACCATTGCCAAAAAAACAGGAGGATCTTTGCACACCCGCAAATATGATTTTAACAGTCCGGAAGAACTGGAAAAACTAGAAAAGTGGTTGATCCACAAAAAAGAAACCACGCTAAAAAAACGCCAAAAAACCCGGAATACCGCTTATTGAAAGGAATTTACGTCTTCCTGAATCATGGATAACGCTAATCCGGTAAAGTGAAAGAAGACCTACATTCCGTTTTTATCAAGCTTCTTCACGGCAGTGTACTCTTCCAAGCACTCACCCGTACTTATTTTACTGACAGGGTACATTCCCAATTGCCTTTCGAAAAGTCCTTTGGGATTCTTGCAGTATCTTTACCTTTGTAGAAAGTCAAGTGATTCCGATGTTATGAAAAAATATTCTCTATTAAGCATTTTTGTTCTATTGTTCACGTATCCGTTGTTAGGACAAAGCCCTCTCCCGGAAGCGGTAAAAGGCAGTTGGGTAGGTACTCTTCCCTTAAAGCCCTACCCGGACTTGTTCCGTATGGATTTGGATTCTCTTATTCAACTAAAATTATATTACAAACAAATACAATTTGACGCGCCCAAAAAATTCTACTTGACAGAAGATAGTATCTATTTGACTTTAGATCACCACGGATTTAAAGGCAAACTATACGGACAAATATGGGGCGATCATATTCAAGGAAAAATCCAAACGGAAAGCCAAGGGGAGATTCCCTTAAATATGATAAAAATAGAGCCTCAAGGCCTGGAGAGCCTGGCAAACCTCTTAGGCTACTTTGAATTTGAACCGGGGCATATCGTGCAAATCGCTCCGTTTATGGTGGACTTTGATTTAACCCCTATCTCTATTCTGGACTACAAAACCGGAAAACAACGCATTGCTTTTCCCCGGAACGAGAAGTCCTATGTTGCCGGAAAGAAAATGCTGGGCATCTATCCTCCCGAAATCGAAGTTACTGTGGTAGAGGAACCCCGAAGTGAGTTTTTCACCATATCCCTGGCAGACGCCAACCAGCCGCCCGTAAACGGTCGAAGACTGGCCGATCTACTAAATCAGGAGGATATCCTCGTACACAATCAAACTATCGAGTTACATGGCACCATTACATACCCCAATACTACCGGCCCCTATCCTTTGGTAATCTTTGTGCCGGGAGCAGGTATGCAATACCGGGGAAACATGTTGGACGACTATATCCGCATCCTACCGTATATGGGCATTGCCACTTTGGTATATGACAAACGGGGCTGTGGCTTTTCTTCCGGATCTCTTACGGGAAGCAGTATTCAAGACCTGGCAAACGACCTGACGGCCTTTATCGAACATGCTGCACAAAATAAAAATATTGACCCACAACATATTGGTTTGGTAGGCTTGGACCAAGCCGGATATGTAATGCCCGTATCGGCTAGTCAGACCGATAAAATTGCATTTATGGTGAGTTTGTCCGGCCCTACGGTGAGCATGATGGAACAAGAACTGACCGCTTGTGCTCAACGAATGGCTGCTGACGGCTACACAACACAAGACATTCGGGCAGCTCAAGCATATACCCAAACCCTCTTCCGGTATTTGGAAGGGGAAGTAGATTCCACTGAGATGGTAAAAGCCTCTAAAAAACTCCATTCCGAGCCATGGAAACAGTTTGTAACTTCCTTTGACAATAAAGAATATGTAGAGTGGTGGCGAAAAAACTATGCCTTTAGTCCGGAAACATATTTGAACGAAATTGATATCCCCATCCTGGCTATCTATGGAGAACAGGATATTTTGCTTTCAGCCGAAGAAAACAGCCAAAAAATGAGGACCCATATCGACCGGTCGGATATTTCCACCAGCAGAATTGTCTTGCTTCCCGAAGCCAATCACTTGTTGATGTTGGGAGAAACCCGGGGTGATTTTCAATTTTCGGAAATCACGGGGTATTCACCGGAGCTGTTTCAAACAATCTTTCTATGGCTTAGAAAACAAACCGGATTGACCTCAAACTAATGCGAACTTCCAAACACTACTCCGCCAAAGAGGCAATGGCTAAAATGGCCAAATACTGTGCATACCAAGAGCGCTGCCCTCATGAAGTACGGCAAAAGTTGTATACCATGGGCCTGGCCTATTCTGAAGTAGATGAAGTCATGGATTGGTTAATAGACGAAAAGTTTTTGGATGAAGAGCGGTATGCCCGTGCCTATGTCCGGGGAAAATTTCATTTTAAACGATGGGGAAAAATCAAAATCCGGCATCAACTCCGTGCCAAACAAATCCCCGAAAAAATGATCGAATCCGGTTTTTCAGAAATCAATGAGGATGCTTACTTCAACACACTCAAAGAAATAATAGATCAAAAATTCTCTTCCCTACAAGGAGAAGATAGTGATTTAAAAAAGAAACAAAAGTGTTTCAACTTTGCTTATGGGAGAGGATTTGAACCGGAATTAATTCAAAAATACTTGAATAATATTTTGCCTTAGCCTATTTTTTGCTAAGCATGATTAAATTAAATACCTATGTACCTCCTTAGCATATTCCGGTAGGTGATTATGAAAAATATTCCTTTGTAGACGGTGTGAGGGGGACAAACATAAACAGACCTTATTATTATAAAAATCGCTATGAAAAAACTGGCAGCAATATTTGTAGTTCTTCTCTTTGGAGTCTCCACCGGTCAGGCACAACGCTTGCCAACGCTAGACAGTGTCAAGTATTTGCTGACCGACATGACGGTTCAGATTGAATGTACACAGGCTGTCAACGATTTATACAACTTTAGATTTACCAAAGCCGAGCTGGAATTTTTATGGCTTAAAAAGGTTTATCCCACCCATCCACTTCCCTACTTCTTATTAGGTCTAAGCCAATGGTGGAAAATTGTTCCGAATGTGGAAAATACCTCCTACGACCAAAGTTTTATGAGTTATATGGACTCTTCGATCTATTATTCAGAATCCTTGTTTGATAAGGATGATGAGAACTTTGAAGCGGCCTTCTTTCTGGCTGCGGCTTATGGCTTTAAAGGGCGCCTGCACTCGGAGCGAAAAAACTGGAGCAAAGCTGCCTTTGCCGGGAAAAAAGCACTCAAATACCTGGATTATTGCAAAGGCTTAGGGCAAATGAGCCCCGAACTGCTATTTGGTGATGGCCTGTACAATTACTATTCGGTGTGGATACCGGAAAATTATCCTTTGTTGCGCCCTATCATGTTGTTTTTTGACAAGGGAGACAAACAATTGGGAATAGAACAATTGGAAAGGGTCCGTAAGGAAGCATTTTATACCCGTGTAGAGGCCCAATACTTTTTGATGCGCATTTATTCCATAGAAGAAAATCAACCTCACAAAGCATTACCCATTGCCGAATATTTGCATTCTACCTTTCCTAATAATGCCTATTTTGAGCGGTATTATGCCCGCCTGTTGTACACTACCGGGCGTATTACAAAAATGGAAACGGTTTGTAAAGATATCTTGCGAAAAATTGATCAAAGCATGGCGGGATATGAAGAAGTCAGTGGTCGCTATGCAGCTTTTTTCTTAGGTTCGGTGTATAAATCGCGATACGGAGATATGGAGGCGGCAAAGAAGTATTTTGACAGGGCCGTGTATTTTGCAGAAAAAATCAAAAAATTAGATTCCGGCTATTATTTACATAGCCTGTCCGGGCTGGCCCAAATTGCCAAAAGAAAAGAAGACTATGACCTGGCGATGGAATACTATGAAAAAATATTAGAAAATGCCGAAAGGAAACACAGTACTTTTAAAGAAGCCAAAGAATTTAAAAAAGAGTATAAAAAGCTCAAAAGAAAGAAACGTAAAAACGAACGCGCCTAACGGGCAACCCCTTCAACTACGCTGTACGAAATTGAACAAAACTGTCAGGTTTCGTACAGCCAACCCTCCCCTTACTTTATTATTAACAGATTGATTATCAAGAAACAAGCAGTAAAAGGTATTACAATTGTAATCTAAAAGATACTGGTAATGACTGAATTTTTATTCCATTTATCTTAAGTATCATGAAAAACCTTTTCTTAAAAAGTATGTTTGTTTTGATTTTGATATCATTTTTTGGTACCTGGTGTGCCAAAGCAATGAACCATGATCACCCTCCCAAGCATGCTCTTGCTCACAAAATTCAAGTGGATTAGTCACGTGGAATTGAAATAAATGACAGGGCAATTGTACACTTCCTGTAATTGATTGCAGACCTTTCTTGAACCTTGAAGGGTTTGCAATTTCCTTTTAAATTTTTCCGATGATTCAGATTCAATCCACCGTTCTACGATGCTTTACCGGAAGTTTTATTTCAATTTGTATACCCTCCCCCACTTCATCTACCTTTAATTTTCCCCAATGTTGATCGATCAAAAACCGGACAAGCCGTAATTGTACGGAATTCTCAAACGCTGCTTTTGCTTGATAGTTTGCAACCGGTGCCCCTTGAATGAGAAAGAGAATATTTTCACCTTCCTTTCCTACCTTCACGAATACTTTCCCCTGAAAATCCAGTAGCTGAATCAGAAAGATGATGAGCTCTCCGACCGACCATTGCAAATCGAATACTTTCCAGTATATCCATGTACTCTCCCCTTGCTCAAAATCCAATATGATATTTTTAAACTTCCCTCCTGTAAATATGGGTAAAAAGGCTTTCAGTACATCTTCAATATTGATCAATTCTTCCTCCTGACCGGCACTCGCCAATAGCTCTTGATAAGCTAAATAATGTGCACTTTCCTTATCCTGTCCGGAAAGCTCCAATAGGTTTATCATTTTACCTAAAAAAGCATTCTGTATCAGCGTCAAAAAAGGCCCGGATAGCTCCTCCCATTCGCTTCGTGCTTGCCCTTGTGTAAGCGCTTCCTGTAACCGGCTCACTTCCTTTTGTAAAGCTTTTTTTTCCGAGTCGGTTTCTTCTTGGGCTTCTTGATTCGGCTCTCTTTTCTGTGATTCAGGATCAGGATGCAAGGCCTTTTTACTTAACAGTAGCAATACGCTTTCGTCTACAGGGTCCCGCATCAACAAAGTATCATAAAGTACATGGGAAAAAGCAGCTGTGTCTTTCACTTCCAAGGTACCTTCAAGAATACCTCCCTCATCTAACTGACGGATCATTTTGCTAAAATGCGACTGCTGTTCGGAAGCAAGCAAGGTATAAAAGTTGGCCCTTTCTTCTACCTCATTTTTGAGTTCGGCAAAATCAATGGCTTTGCCTACCCTATTCAACACCTCTCCTTTTGGCCCCAGCCTTAAAAACATATGTGTTGGACTATGGGCTACGGTTTGGAGGAGTTTGCCGTTTAAGCCGCTTTCTTGTGAAGCGTTTTCCAGTTTGTTAAATTCCAATACTAAGCCTTTGAATGAAGAGTGTTGGTGTGCATTCGATGCCTTCAAGGCCACATCTCTCCAATACCCGTCTTTGTCCATAAGTTGTGTAATACACTGATAGGTATATTCGGGGGTTTGAGCCACCTTGTCCAACTCTTCTTTGATCCATTCAAAATCCGTTGAAGGCAACCACTCGTTTACCAGCCCCTTTAGTTCGTAACCCAACACTTCTTTAGACGCAGGGTTAATATATTTAATGGTATAATTAGCATCAATAAAGCATACGATACTGGAAGTGGTCTCGGCAATCAATTGGTAAAAATTTGCCCTGAAGTTGGTTTCGAATTCCCGTTGCGCCTTTTCAGTGACATCGGTGATTTCGAATAAAAACCCGGTCACTTTCGTTTCTTTCACCACATTTTTGGAAATCGTTTCCGCCAAAAATTTTTCTCCATACACATCCTCCATCGCAATTTCCATATGGATTACGGCCTTCGGGTCGGCCTGCATTTTACGAAAGTTTTCTATGGCTGTTTCTTTATCGGAAGCATGCACTAGCGAGAGCCAAGGTTTTCCTAATAAATCCTCAGGCAGCCGGCCCAATACATTGACGGTTTCCTTACTGGCATAACGGATTTCTCCATGCTCATCGGTCAACAGGTAAACATTCGGAGAGTTTTGTAAAATATCCTGTTCTTCCGCATCCAACACAACTTCTGGAGGTATGTCCCGCTCCTCAAGTGCAGTAATCCAAAAGCTTCCCTGCTCAGGGCCTTCTTGCTCTTCAACCAGGTAGAGGTTTAGCCATTTCCGAGTCCCCTTCACCTCTACTTCAGCATGCAAACTAACCGGTTGGCGGTTGTGGTCAACAAAAAGTCGTATCAATTCTTCCATCACTGCTTGCCCCAAAACGTCTTTTAGAAGCGTTTTTCCCACTTGTTCTTTTGACAAGCCCCAAAGCGCAATAAAAGCAGTATTCGCTTCTACAGTACAGAGCTTCTGTTTTAATACATCCACAAGCTGCTCTCCCTCTATTCGAGCCGTTAATTTTTGAGAAATTTGTAAACGGGCTATTGGCTGTAAGGAGTGTAAGAACAGCGAAGCAAAATGCCGTTCGGTTTCCTCTGCCTGCTTTTTTTGTTGGGCTATCTGTTGATTTTCTACTAATTGGCATATACAACCGGCCGTAAAAGAAGCCCCGTTACACGCCCAATCCGGCCATACATTACGGTATTGGATAGAGGCAAAACCTAAATAACCATATAAATTTTCTTCTGTTCCGACCGGGACCAGCAAAAAAGATTGAATACCTCGCTCTTCCCAGAAATGACTTCCGAACTCTTGTAACAGGGCTTCGGATTTCACATCAAACGCATTTAGTACTTGCCGGTCAAGCATGTATTGGAACAAACCCGGTTGGGCAGTCGCCGTTATCACACTGTTTCTCCAGAGTTTAGCACTGGTACGGGCAATTTCAATCTCTGCTACAAACGTATTTTCGGCAAGGTCATACCACCAAATCACCACATCCTCCGCTTTTACCAAATCCAAACTCAAATTGGCCACTTGTTTCATCCTTTCTTTCAAGTCCCCTTGTTGCTTACTGATTTTCAGCAATTCCTCCCTTTGTAAGCTTTCTTGCTCCCGGTGGTCCATATACTCCTGAATAGAAATTACCTCCGACTTTTTTTGCCAATAGGCCTTATGCGTTCTATGCAGTTTATAAAAAACAAAACCGAGAAACAGCAACAAAATAAGAAAAGACACAAAAGGTACTACTGCAATGAGTACATCTATGGTAGAGCTTGCATTTTGATATTGGGTAAAAATAGCCTGAAAATATGTCTCTCGAAGTACGAAAACCAAAATTCCTAAAGCTACTAAAGCATACAAAAAGGCATGGCTGCTTTTATGTTTGATATGGATTTTCTTTTGTTTACCAGGCATAGTGTACAATGGGGGTTAGCACCTTACTCATAAGGTGAGTAGGTAGACAAAACAAATTAAGGGAATATTCAATTGAACAGGCTATGTAACAAACCCGAAATACTCCGGCCTGTCTCTTATAAAGATGCAAAATTACCTTGAGAAAACAGGCATCTTTTCCAGGGAAATTCACTCTTTCTGTTTTGCAAGAAAAATTACACCTTCCCCTTTTCCAGGAGGAGAAAACTGTTTTCGAATAAAATACGGTAGCGGGTACAAACCCCTAAAACAACTTGCTATGCGAGGCTTCTTCTACAATCCGTTCCGAAGCTTCTTTGCCCAGGTATCGGTCAATAAAATAATGGGCTACATATAACAGAGGGGTAAGGAGAACAGCAACACTAAACTTGTAGATATAATTGACCACACCAATGGCCAAAACTTCGGACATACTCATCCGTCCGAAAATAAAAAAAGCAACAAACAACACCACAAAACTATCGATCAATTGGGAGACCAGCGTAGAACCGGTTGCCCTCAGCCAGATTTTTTTGCTCCCGGTAAATCTTCTCAGCCATTGAAAGGTCATCACGTCTACCAACTGTCCCACCAGAAAAGCGGTGAGAGAACCTATGATAATGCCCAGGCCTTGCCGGAAAATCGTATTAAATGCTTCGCTGATTTTCAACTCAGGGTATAAATCCAGCCACAATTGCGCAGGGGGAAGCTCGGTCACTGCCACAATGGTGATAAACATATAGGTGATTAAGCCTGCGGTCAAAAATGAAATTTTCCGGACACCTGACTTTCCAAAATACTCATTGATTACATCGGTAGTAATAAACACGACCGGCCAAAGAAGTACTCCCGCGGTCAAGGTAAAACTATAAGGCCCCTGCCCGAACAGTTGAATGGCCGCAGGCTTAGCCCCTAGCAGCGCTTCTAACGAAAACAACTTGGAACCCACCATTTCCGCCACCAGGGCATTGGTCAAAAAGATACTACATAACAGGATAAACAGGTTAATTTTTTTTTTCTCTATGCTGATTGTATTCGCTTCCAAGGTCTTGTCTGTTTTGTTGTGATGAATCAGATTCCGAAAAGACACCGTATGTATTTCATCAATCGTTAAAGTACAGTTTTTCTCTAAATCCGGTTATGTACACGGTCCACTGTAGGTTCGTATACTTGGCCTTATAATAAGGTAGAATATTTTTTTCAGGAATGGAAAATTACTAAAAAAATGCAAGTTAAGCATTGTAAAAGGGAAAAGAGCTGTACATCACAGAAAGCCCTTCACTCTTTAGGAACAGGAGGTAAAGGGTCTTTCCTTTTGCAAAAGGAAAGAAATAAAAAAACGAGATCGCAAACTTTGATCAGAAGCCTCTCACAAATCCCTTGTACATTCCTGTAAAATCTCCATCTTTGCTTTTTGGTACCAATGGCACAAACCAACAAGCTATTATGCAAACGATCTCTTTTTACCCTGGTCCTTCCAAAGTATACCCGCAAGTGAAGACATTTATGGCCGAAGCCATGGATTCGGGGCTGTTATCACGCAACCACCGCAGCCCTGAGTTTGTAGCGCTCTCACAGGAAACCGTTCTATTACTCAAGCAAAAACTCAATATTCCGAAAAACTACTCGATATTTTTTACCTCCTCAGCCACCGAATGTTGGGAAGTACTTGCAGAATCTTATTTGGATGCCTATAGTTTTCATATTTACAATGGTGCCTTCGGTGAAAAGTGGCTCAACTACCGGAAAAAAATTCGAGGAAATGCTTCAGGACAGCGTTTTCATACTCAACGACAATTAGGAATCAAATCCTTGACGATTCCGGAACAATCCGAATTGATCTGCCTCACACAATGCGAAACGTCTAACAGTACGCAATTAAAAAACAAGCAAATCCGAAAGATCAAAAAGCAACACACACAAGCCCTGATTGCCATCGATGCCACTTCTTCAATGGGAGGCATCGAACTGGAATGGAGCTATGGAGACATTTGGTTTGCTTCCGTACAAAAATGCTTCGGTTTGCCTGCCGGTATGGCCTTGATGGTTTGCTCTCCGCGGGCCATCGAAAAAGCCCAAGAAATGCAACATAATCTACATTACAATAGTCTGCTCTTTATGAGTGAAAAGATGCGGGAATGGCAAACCACTTATACCCCCAATGTATTAAGCATCTTTTTATTAAACCGGATCTTAAAACATGTTCCGGACATTCAAACCACCAGTACCTTGCTGAAAAGCCGTGCCTCTTATATGTACCAGGAATTGCAACAAGCTGGTTTTCAAGCCCTCATACACTCCAAGCGCTTAAGAGCAGATACGGTTCTTGCCATCAAAGCCTCTCCGCAACAAGTGACTTATATCAAAAACCAAGCGTTAAAAGCAGGCTTTTTGTTGGGCAATGGGTATGGCACCTGGAAAGAGATCACCTTCCGGATTGCTAACTTTCCGGCACATACCGATGAAGAAGTCCATGCACTTTTGAAGTTCCTGAAAGAGGAAGGCAAGAAGTGCCAGTGAGAAAAGACTTCTCTCTTCCTTAAGATAAGATTGAAATCAATTTTCTCTTTGAATGGGGAAATAGATTGAAATCGAAGGCAATTCACCTCATGTAGGATCTAAGTAACAATATTATACTTTATGTATAAAGCTATGAGAAAACCATGGATATTCTGAAGAAAAATCGCTTTTTATGGAACAAACAAGAAGAAAGAAACATGTACTATTTCAGAGATTCTACAGAAAAAAATAGCTCTTAAGCATGTACGATTTGAAATCTAACCCCCAGAGCCCTCCTCCCCAATATCCCGAATAACCTCTATATCTGGAAATAGTTATAGTTTTATACTTTAAAGCTGAGGCATACCTTTTAGGTCAGGACCGGTCTTGAAGGTCACAAAGTTGCAGGCTTTTTCAAGTGTACCTTTAATAATTATACCAATTCTCCTATGAAGATATCTTTTACTCTACTCTTTTTTATGATGTGGAACCAACTAGCTATGGGACAAACCACCAATGTGACTTCAAACATTTATCACAAACCTCATCAATCTTCCAGCTTGTTTCCCGGCTCTACCATAGAAACCTCTTCGGAAATCAACTTCTATGACCGTGAGCTTTTAAAAAACCGGGAGGCTGAAGTGGATTTGGCACTGACGGTCAATTCCACTGACCATGATGTAACCTTGTCCATGTATGCCAACCAGGAAATGGAAATTACCCTTCGCTTGATCACACCCGACCAACAGGTGGTATTCGAGCAATTATGCAAGGTTTGTCAAGAACCCCTGACCTTAAAAATTCCTTATCAGGCCCACGACTTATCAAAGTTGCAAATACTTTCCAGCAAACAGCAACACCTCGAAACGTTTACGATAGAAAAACAAGCCACAGGCATTTTGGTAAGGCGATGAGCCTTACCTTTTTTTATTGCTTTCCCCACCTCCTCCACTTTCATTTTCACGAATTATTCTTATATTTAGAAGTAAGCCACCTTTACAATGATGGATTTGTAACCGCATAACATTGTAGCAAACAGATAGAAGGACGATGGAAAAACCGGCAAAAAAGGCCCGATTCTCTGAGAAGAAATTTTGGAAAAAACTCCAAAAATACACCCGGAAGGCAGGCGTACAAGTGGTTTACGGTGCTTTGTTGCTCTACTATGCCTTACAGGACGAAAATGTTCCGGCCAAGGCCAAAGCGATTATTACCGGGGCTTTGGGTTACTTCGTTTTTCCGGCGGATATATTACCGGATATTGTACCTCTGTCAGGCTATACCGATGATATAGGGGTTATCTTGTTTGCACTTTCGCAGGTGATCATGCATATTACACCTTCCATAAAACTCAAAGCCAAAACCCGCTTGCAAGAGTGGTTTCACACCATTGATGACCAAGAAGTGGAAATTGTAGATGCACAATTAACCAAGCCGGAGTCCCTTCCCAAAGAGTAAATCAACTTTTTCCGATTTTTATTTTTCGAATACAGGTCGATGAGAAGTTAAAAAGGGGGTTTGTTTTTTTGTGATCAACCGGCTATAACTGCCTCTTTTCTCATCTCTTCCTTTTGAAGGGCCTTTCTTCTATTTGGAAAGTGACCTTTGACAAGGCCCTATCATTAACCATTCTTTAACCCTCTGTATAATTCGCCATGCCAGAGCTCAAAAAAAAATCGCATTTGGTATTTTCAGGCTTTATTCAGGGAACCTTGTGGTTGTTAGGAAGTTTATTGGTTTTTTATTTGGGGAAAGTATATCTTTCAGAGCAATATATCCAATGGTTAAGTCCTCTCACCTCCAAACCCGTCTTGATGTACGGGATTTTTCTTCTTTCGGAAACCATTCTCGGGCTTATTCCCCCGGAGTTTTTCATGATTTGGTCCATGGAAGAGCAGCTGTATCTTTACCTCCTCAAATTGCTGCTTTTGGCATTTTTCTCCTATATGGGCGGAGGTATTGCATTTTGGTATGGTAAATACTTTAACCATACGGCCTTTTTTCAAAAACTTCTTCAAAGAAAGACCTTTAAGAAATACCTTCAATATTATCAGAAGTTCGGAGGGATCTTAATTTTAATCTCTGCCGTGACGCCACTTCCCTTCGCTTTTATCAGCGCTCTTTCCGGTTCACTGGGTTTTACATTCAGTACCTATTGTAAGTTTGCCAGTTTCCGGGTTTTCCGTTTTTTAGTATACGGGTTCATTCTCTGGCAGGCCAATGGCATTTGAGCAAGCCCACAAGAACACAAAAAAACAGCGCCCTTTTCAGGGCGCTGTAGTTATCGGAATATATTTTATTTAAGTCTTATAGAGAAATTCCCATAAAAGACATAAACGCCAAGCCCATCAAACCGGTCACAATAAATGTGATTCCCAAACCTTTTAAAGGAGCCGGTACATTGGAGTATTTCAGTTTCTCACGAATGGCCGCCAAAGCGATAATGGCCAAGAACCAACCAATTCCTGAGGTAAATCCAAATACGGTAGCTTCAGAGAATGTATAATCTCTTGGTACCATAAACAAAGAAGCACCTAAAATTGCACAGTTTACGGCAATCAAAGGCAAGAAGATCCCCAAAGAACCATACAGGGCCGGTGAGAATTTTTCGATCACCATCTCTACCAATTGTACCATAGAAGCAATTACCGCAATAAACATGATGTACTGCAAAAAGCTCAGGTCTACATTGGCAAATTCAGGATGGACACCGGCCAACCATTCCAAAGCACCCTCTTTTAAGACAAACTGGTAAATAGCCCAGTTTAACGGTACGGTGATCGTCAATACGAAAACTACCGCAATCCCCAATCCTGAAGCGGTCGTTACCTTTTTAGATACTGCCAGGTATGAACACATACCCAAGAAGTAGGCAAAGACCATATTCTCTATAAAAATCGACTTGATCCCTAAGTTGATAAGATCCATGATCAATATATCTTTTTAATGTTGAAAGTCAGATTAACTGTGTTCTACATAGCCGTTGCGTGCCCTCTGTACCCAAATGATAACACCAATCAGGATAAAGGCTCCTACCGGAGAGGTCATCAAACCGACATTTGGGAAGTTGTCAATACCGATTGCTTCAAATACTTTGAAGTTAAACAAAGAGCCGGAACCCAACAATTCACGGAAGAAAGCAACCACCAAGATAACCCAAGCATAACCAAAGGCGCTACCAAATCCATCCAATACCGAATCGAAAGGCTTATTTCCCATGGCAAAGGCTTCCAAACGTCCCATCACAATACAGTTGGTAATGATCAATCCCACATACACCCCTACAACTCTGGACACATCGTATAAGTAAGCTTTCAGCACTTGGTCAACCAATACTACCAAGGAAGCGACAATACTCAACTGCACGATAATACGGATACGTTGAGGAATAATATTGCGAATGACAGAAATGATCATGTTAGAAAATACCAACACGAACATTACCGCGATAGCCATTACCAAAGTCGGCTCCAACTTAGCGGTAACCGCCAGCGCCGAGCAAATACCCAATACCTGTACGGTAATGGGGTTGTCATCGTCCAAAGGATCCGCAACGATTTTACGTCTTCTCTTAGAGAATAGCGGTTCAGCAACCTTTTGGACTTCTTGTTTTATTTCGTCTTTTTCTACGGTTTCAGTACTCATAGTTCAAAGCGTTATATGCTTGTTTAAGAAAAATCACTAGTAGATGAAGCGAGCGCTGTCTTACTTCACCGTCTTGAAAAATCCACTATAACCCTCAAAATACGTCTCCAGCATTTTATTCACCCCTTTGGCCGTCAGGGTAGCTCCGGACATTCCGTCTACTTCATGCTCTCCCAAGTCTTTATTTCCTTCACCTTTCAGCATTTCTACCGACACTAATTTACCTGAGGGATCATAGATTTTTTTGTCTTTATAGCGAGCCAATACTTCAGGATCGGTGATACGGGCTCCCAAACCCGGCGTCTCCCCTACGTGATCCATCGATACCCCGGCAATGGTATTTAAGTCCGGCTTTACGGCAACGTATCCCCAGATATAATTCCAAAGGCCGTAGCCATACATGGGCAGAATATAGAACTCGACCTCCGTATCGCTATTTTCTTTCATGAATTTGAAAACAGGCAAGAAACGTTCTTCCGGCTTTTTCTTATATTGAGCCGTCAGGTTAATGTCTTCCGGTTTTTCTTTTTCGTATTGCTCCGGGGTCAATTCTTCCCCATCGTAGTTTACTACCAAGGCCTGAATACGAGAATTATAGATTTTTTCCAATTCCGTTTTCGGCTTCCCTTCGGTGCTCATAACGGCACTCAAAATTTGCTTCTTGGTATCCAGCTCGATTTCTCGTTTCTGGATAGGTTTCAATTTCACTGCAGCGAATGAAAGGATTGCGCCCAAAATGACAGTTAGCGCAGCTGCGAATCCGATTATATATCCATTAGACTGTTGCACGGCTCAATCTTCGTTTTTTGTTTGCTTTTACTACATAGAAATCAATGAGAGGAGCAAAGACATTCATCAGCAAGATTGCCAACATGATGCCTTCAGGATACGCTGGGTTGAACACCCGGATCAATACGGTCAAGAATCCAATCAAGAATCCGTAAATCCATTTGCCCGTTTCGGTTTGGGAAGCCGTTACAGGGTCGGTCGCCATAAATACCGCTCCAAAGGCCAAACCACCGATGACCCAGTGATGATGAGGAGGAATGGTCATAAAGTCATTCAATCCGAGTAAATTGAAAAGAAAGCCCATCACATAAGCCCCGACAAACACACTCAAAATGATTTTTCCACTACCCACACGTGTCAATACTAACACGGCTGCTCCGATCAAACACATTAAAGTAGAGGTTTCTCCGATAGAACCCGGGATAAGCCCTAAGAACATGTTCCAGAAATCATATAAGCCAGGTGCCCATGAAGTTGCTTTGGTCATTTCACCTACTAAAGTAGCTCCGTCTGTAGTAGCGGCAGTTGCGGCAATTCCCAAGTAAGTAGCGCCTGAATATCCGTCTACGGCACTGGCCTCTCCTAAGAAAGTCCAAATTTCCCCGGAAATATCGGTGGGATAAGCAAAGTACAAGAAAGCCCGTGCTGTCAAAGCTACGTTCAAAATATTCATCCCCACCCCTCCAAATACTTCTTTGGCAATCACTACGGCAAAGATCGTAGCCATCGCTACTTGCCATAAAGGAATGGTAACGGGCAATACCAAAGGAATCAATATCCCGGTCACCAAAAAGCCTTCCGTCAAGGGGTGCTTTCTCACCACCGCAAAGACAGCTTCCACCAAACCTCCGGATGCATAGGAGACGATAATGATCGGCAACACCTCGCGAAGTCCAATCCAAAACTTGGCTCCGAAGGAAGCTTCACTATCCCCTACCGCCAGAAAATGCTGGTGTCCAACATTCCACAAGCCGAAAAGTAAACAAGGAATCAATGCGATGATCACCGTCATCATCATCCTTTTCAGGTCGATGGCATCCCGAACCTGTACGCCTTTTGCCTTGGTAACAGCAGGAGGAGTAAATAAGAAAGTTTCTTGCGCATCAAAAAGATAATGCAGCTTTTCAAACTTCCCCCCCTTCTCAAACATCGGCTTTTGTTTCTGCAAAAAATCGTGTAAAAATTTCATTGTATAACGCTAATCAAGAATTTGCAAAACTCTATTCTAAAGAATCTTCATTTTATTGTAATAAATTACCCTAGACGCATCATGTCTAATCCTTCCCGCAAGAGGCTCTGGATATCGTGCTTTGACACATCGATGAACTCACAAAGCGCCAAATCTTCTTCAATCACTTCGTAAATCCCCAAGGCTTCCATTTCATCAAAGTCTTCCGCTAGAATTGCTTTTAGCAAATAGGTAGGATAAAGGTCCATGGGTACTACTTTTTCAAACGCACCGCTCATTACAAAAGGACGTTCCTCCCCATTCATATTGGTATCCAGGACGTATTCTTTAGAACCGGAATTCAGGAAGGAAAACAAACCGAATGCCCGGTGAAAACTAAGGCGTTTGAAAGTAGGCGCCAACCAACCGTCTGACAAGACGAAACGAGGGACATCCCCTTCCGGCAATACCGTGACCAGATGATCGTAAAAGCCGAGATATCCGTCTTTCTTGATCTTTTCACCGGTCAATACGTTTCCAGATACGACACGAATACCTTCTGTACTTTTTGTATTGCTTTCTACATATTTGTTGACACAAGCACCACTGTAAGTCTGGTAGTATTGAGGATTCTTCACCTCTGATCCGGCAAAGGCAATGACCTTAGTGGCATCATAAATGCCTTCCAGGAACAGTTTCCCTATTTGGATCACTCCGTAAGGTGTCAAGGTCCACACCAGGTCTTCCGCATTAAGCGGCTGGAGATGGTGGATTTGTACCCCTACGTTTCCGGCAGGATGCGGCCCACTGAACTTATTAACTACCACGTCTTTTGCATGGGCAAAAATCTGGGACAGTTCTTCTTTTCCATTCACATTGACATGGATAGAACCGCTGGTAAACTTCCTCAGCACGTCAACACCGGCTTGGAAGTATTTTTCTTGTCCCTTGAAAATAAAATCGTAGTCTGGAGCGAGAGGGTTGGTATCAAATGCAGAAATAAAGATCGCTTGTGGGGTGTCCTCCGGATTGGCGATAACACCGTAAGGACGTTGAATGATGTTTGGCCAAACACCACTTTTCAACATCACCCCGGTGAAGTCTTCGCGGGAAACGTTAGCCAAATCGGATACGGAATATTTAGGAAATTCCTCATATTCCACTTGCTTATCGGCTAATACTTTAATTTCCAGCAACTTCCGCTTCTTTCCTCGTTTAACTTCCACTACTTCGCCACTTACCGGAGCGCAATACTGCACTTTTTCCATTTTTTTGTCGTAAAACAACGGACTTCCGGCTTTTACCGTATCCCCTACTTGTACGACAACTTTTGGCATATAGATCCCCACAAAATCTGTAGGTTTTAATGCAAAGGTTTCCGGCTGCTCAATATTGGCAATCTTCTTTTCAGCCTTTCCGGCTAGCTTGATATCAAAACCTTTCGATAGTTTAATGCTTTTCGACATTGTATTTGGATGTGAAATGTAATGACGCTCAAAATTTTGGACAAAGCTAGTAAATATGACTTATAAAAAAAACACCGATTCCTGCATACTGGAAGCAATTTTCAAAGAAGGGGCTTTTGTGAGGCTCAGATGTTTGAGATCGCAGAATCAATATACTTGCTTATGTCATTCGTCTGACTGATTGAACCGTACACATATAAAAATCCCCCTTCCATCAAAAATACAATACTTCAAACGATATAACTCCTCGCCAAGTCAAAGGCTGTACCCTCAATCCCTTTGACAAGAAAAAGCCTTCCCGGTTTATTATCATCGAGAAGGCCTGGCTTTGTTTATTTTCACAGAATTGATCAGGACCAGAATTCATAAAAATGATGCACCGGACCATGCCCTTTGCCCAAGCGGTAATTCTGCCCGTTATCCAAGGCTTTTGTAATGTATTTTTTGGCCTTATCCATGGCTTTGTCCAGCGTACACCCTTTGGCCAAATAAGCGGCAATGGCAGAAGAAAGGGTACAACCGGTACCATGGTTATTCCGGGTTTCGATCCGGGGAGCGCTGAATTCTTTGACAGTATGGTTATAATACAGCAAATCTACAATCCGGGACTGCCCGGACATATGCCCTCCTTTGATCAAGACGGCTTTGGAACCCAACGAAACCAGATCTGCCATCGCCCGGGTCATATCGGCATATGTGGACAACTCCTGACCGATCAACACCCCGGCCTCCGGTAAATTAGGCGTAATGATTGATGTCAAAGGAATCAAAACGGATTTTAGTGTGGCAATCGCTTCTTCTTTGATCAAGCGGTCTCCACTAGTTGCCACCATCACAGGATCCAATACTACATTTTCTATTTTGTATTTCTCCAACATCCGGGCCACCGCTTTAATGACCTCTGCCGAATGCAGCATGCCGATTTTCACGGCATCCACCCCTATATCTTCTATCACCATACTGATCTGTTTCTCGATAAAAGGCACGGGTATGGGATGCACTGCGGCCACGCCTTGTGTGTTTTGGGCCGTAATAGCCGTAATGGCAGACATGCCATAGCACCCTAAAGCCGAAAAGGTTTTAATGTCTGCCTGGATGCCGGCCCCACCGCCACTATCCGACCCTGCAATCGTCAGTACCCTTTTATAAGACTTCTTCATATGTTAGTTTGTGGTTTTGAATAATTGAAAACATTCAACAAGTTTTTAGCGGCTTGATAAGGCGCTTCAGCAGTACAAATTTCCGAGACGACTGCCAGCATGGAAACACCTGCCTGCACCACTTCCGGAGCATTGTGCTGATGAATACCTCCAATGCCTACAATCGGATGCTTGGAAATTTTCCGGGCTGCTTTAATGCCTTCCAGCCCCCAAGGGGTATGGGTATCTGTTTTGGTAGGAGTTGGAAAAACCGGACTGAGGGCGATATAATCCACCTCCCATTGATTGGCCAGCAGTACCTGTTCCTGTGTTTCCACAGATAAACCAATAAGAGCCTTTTCCCCTAACAAAGCACGGGCTACAGGATAGGGCATATCACTTTGCCCGATATGCACACCCTCCGCCCCGATTGCCAGTGCCACGTCCACCCGGTCGTTGACCAACAAGGGCACTTGATAGGGAGCCAAGACTTGCTTCAGAGCCAAGCCCAATTCTATAAACTCCCGGGTACTAATCTCTTTTTCCCTTAATTGTACAAGGCTTACCCCTCCTTTTACAGCCTCTTCCACCACATACAGCCAAGACTTGCCTTGTATTAATTTCCGGTCGGTCACCAGATAAATTCCCTCCATCATCTATTCTCTTCTATACGTATTTTTAATTCATTACTATATGGCTCAAACTACAGCCGATAAAGATTTTTGTAGAGCAAACGCATGAAAAGGCAAAAACGTAAACCGAAGGGGGACTTTGTGTTGATACTAAGACCGGGTAATTGCAACGGTTTAAAATCACCTTCTTCATTTACACTCAATCACTTACCTTTATACTCCTGCTCAAAACAACAGAAACTATCATCCGCAACATGAGAGGTATATGCTAGAAGTCTTATACGTTCACTTCTTTTTACACTGGTAAAGGTACCTTTTTAAAAGGTAACATTACCAAACTTCCTTTTATGATAGTAACACAAAATTGCAAGATTCCTCTCAAATTTTTAAACCTTTCAAAATATCCTTTTCTTCCAGTTGGTATAAACTATCTAAAAAATGCACATATAAACTGCCGGGTCCACTGGCAAGCTTTCCTGCGTTTTCACCACTGATTCCCATCACACCCATAGCTCCCACTGCAGCTTCAAAATAGTCGGGATTGACAGCGGCAAATGCCGCACAAAGGGCCGTGGCCGTACATCCCATTCCGGTCACTTGGGCCATCATAGGCATCCCATTTCGAATTTGTGCTATCTTCTCTTTATACACTATATAGTCAGTACTTCCGCTCACTACCACTACGATTCCATGGCCTTCGCTTAACTCTTTTGCCGCCTCATGCGCAGCCTCCGCAGTATGACTGCTGTCTACACCTTTGGTGGTAAGCCCATTAGCCCCGGCCAATGCCATAATTTCCGAAGCATTTCCCCTCACAATATCAGGAGCAAACTCCTCTAAAAATGCTTTTGCTACTTGTGTACGGTAAGCAGTGGCTCCCACTCCCACAGGATCAAAAACAACTGGCTTTCCTAATTTTTTGGCATGAAGGGCTGCTTTTTTCATTGATGTTACCCAGCGGGCATCCAGCGTTCCCATGTTAATCACCAAAGCTCCCGCAATACCGGTCATATCTTCCACTTCTTCCGGTGCATGAGCCATTACCGGTGAAGCACCCAGTGCCAACAAGGCATTGGCGGTAGCGTTCATTACCACCATATTCGTGATATTATGAATCAAAGGTTTTTTCTCCCTGATTCGAACTATATCTTGCCAAATATTTGCATACGTCTTCATAGAGATTGCGATTTTAGGTTCAACATTGATTTTTTTCGAATAGGAGCAACTTCCTCATTTTGCTTTTTCCCTTCAAGGCTTACTACTGCCCTTTGCCATACAAAGCTACTGAGCAAATTTCAATTGCGGTTTTTTTTCATCTCAGCTCTTTCATTTCTTCAAAACGTGGGGTCCGTAGGGAGCGTTTGTCCATTTAAGCCCTTCACAAAACAACCTGGAATGGGTACTTCCTAAAAAGTTTCATTTAATTTGTTAATAGTTATTAACAAAATGGAGATATTCCTATTTTCAGTTAAATTTAGAACTTAATCGAACCGTCAAGATCAACTAACATCATTCAAACTAACAATTAAACCTCTTCTCCGAATGAAAAATACAGAGAACCAAATTCTTACTCCTTTAATTGATTCCCTTACACATGGTGTATGTCTTAAGAACGCTTCGGGTGAAATTATTTTGGTCAATGAAGCCTTTTGTCAACTGTATGGCTATACTCGGGAGGAAATTGTAGGAAAGCCATTCTCATTGTATATCAACTCCTGCGAGGCTGCCAGCCCCACCTCACTTCACCTGCAACAATTTACCAATGCAAGCTTGCTTGGGAAGCCTTGTCATATGGCTGTAAAAAAAGGTGGAAGTTTATTTTATGTGGAAGTCAGGAAAAAATGCTATTCAGAAAAAGGCAAAGAAGATTTAGAACTGATTGAAGTGCACGAACGCCCGGCCCCCTACCTCTTGGCTCCTCTTAACCGGGAAGATGCACTGCTTCAAAACATTGCCGATGTGGTGTTCATTCACAATTTTCAGGGTCAATTCAAACTCTTTTATAACAATAGTGAGGATGCCTTATTTCCACCTACACACACCGTTGGTAAATCTATAAAACATCTCCCACTTCCTGCTTCCGCGTTACAAAAATTGATCTTGGCTCATGGACTGAGTATACAAACCGGGAAGACGCAAAATTTTGAAATTAAAGTGGAGCAACCTACCGGAATCCATTTCTACAATGTCAAAGTAATTCCGAATAATCATCAAGAGGTTTTGACACTGTTCCATAACCAAACGCATTTAAAGTCTTGGCAAACAGAAGCGCTTAAAACAAAAACACATTATAAGGTCGTTACCGAAAACATCCGGGAAATCATCAGTATTTATAACCTGTCCGGAAAGATGGAATACATATCGCCATCGGTGTACGATACTTTAGGATATACCGATGAAGAATTACTTCACTCTCCGGGACTTATTTGTATTCACCCGCAAGACTTATGGCCACTCAAAGAACTAGGTCTCAATATCGCTCAAAGAAATATTAGCTCCGGAAGTATTCAATACCAAATCAAAGATAAGTTTGGCAGGTACCGCTGGTTTGAATCATTGTTTAAGCCGGATAAGAAAGAAGGGAAAGTCAATAAAATCATCGTAATCAGTCATGATATCACTCAACTGAAATCTATCGAGAAAAAGGAGCGAAAATCGCGAATCAAGCAAGAAGTCATTCAAGAAGAGTTGCTGAAGAATCATTTTGAATTGGTAGAGAGGCATGTCTCCGAACGGCAACTGAACCAGGAGATTCAATTGAGCAAAGAGCGTTATGAATTAATGCTCGACTCCGTCACCGATGCCATATGGGTTTTTGATTTTCAATGGAAAGTCAAACTATGCAATTCGGCAGCACACAAAAACCTTCAACTCCCCAAAAATGAAATTACCCACCAGACCTTTCAAGAGTTGTTTCCCGACAAATTAGACAGTCCTTTGTACATCGGGTATCAACTGGTGATGAAGAACCGCGCAACCACCACTGTCACTTATAAAGACATCCGCAAGGGAAAAACCCACTGGTACCAAGCCCAAATATACCCGGTAAAAGACGGTATTCTCAGCATCACCACGGAAGTCACCTACCGGAAAGTGGCAGAACAAAAACTCAAAGAAAGTGAAGAGAAATACCGTTTACTTTCTGAAAACTCCCGCGATTTAATTTGCCTGCATGATACGGATGGTACTTTTTTGTACATTACCCCTTCGGTCAAAGAGATCTTGGGATATGATGCCAAAGAACTGCTCGGAACACTTCCGCTTGCCATCATCCACCGGGAAGATTACCAAGCCAAAGTACAAGGCAGTGCCTCCAAAATACTACAAGGGCAAATCAATGAAAAGCTGGAATACCGTATCCGGAAAAAAGACGGTTCCTATGTATATTTTGAAACCAATATGCAACCTATCTTCAACACTTCCGGAGTGTTGATCCGCCTACAGAGCACCTCCAGAGACATCACGGCCAGAAAACTTGCCGAAGAAAAAATCATTGCCAAAAACCGGGAGCTTGAAAAGGCCAACAAAGAATTAGATCAATTTGTATACAGTGCTTCGCACAACTTACGGGCACCTTTGTCCTCCATTTTGGGACTTATCAATATTACCAAACTGAGTTTTCAAGACGAGGGGGTATTAGAGTACTTTCAAATGATGGAAAAAAGTATCCGGAAACTGGACGAAACCATTCACGAAATCAACGATTACTCCAAAAACAACCGGGTGGAAATACGGGTAGAAAAAGTAGATTTTGAAGCTTTGGTGACCCAATCCATTGAAGATTTATTTTACCTGGAAGAACTCAAACGCATTAAGTTCTCTACCAATATCCAATGCGATACCCCTTTCTTTTCCGATAGAAACCGCCTGCAAGTGGTACTGACCAATATTTTATCCAATGCTGTCAAGTACCAAAACTTGGATCAAACACATCCCCAAATCAACATTGACATTAAAGCATCCAACCAACAAGTATTCATCAAAGTGAAAGACAACGGCATTGGCATCAGCCCAAACTACCAGGAGAAAGTATTCAACATGTTTTTCAGGGCTACAGACAAGGCCTCCGGTTCCGGGCTCGGACTTTACATTGTAAAGGAAACCATTAACAAATTGAAAGGTACCATTCACATTTGTTCCAAAGAGTATGTGGGAACGGAAGTAAGCATTTGGCTGCCGTCTACCGATCTTGTAAAACAAAAAGAACAAGGCCTATGATTATAACATTTGCCCCAAACCGAAAGTCAATACAAATAGCAGCGTAGTCAAGGCCATTTGTTTCAGGAACGGGTCCAACTGAGCGGGTTGTTTAAATTGTCGCACAGCACTGGCGTTTCGCCATAATAAGGGCAGAGTTACCAAAAATAGCCATTGATACGAAGACGTATAATTCAGAAATACATAGGCGACCCCACAGGCAATTCCAACACCTAATAAGGTCCAATGATAGAAAACCGCATTACTCCGCCCGATCCGGACCGGAATGGACCGTTTCCCGGCTTTTTCATCCGACTCGATGTCCCGGATGTTATTTACATTCAATACGGCTGTAGCAAATAACCCGCAACTGGCAGCCGGAAGCAAATGCATCGCAGACAGCCCTCCGGTATGGAGGTACATCGTTCCCAAAACGCCGACAAAACCAAAAAACACCATCACAGAGATATCGCCCAGCCCGGCATATCCATAAGGATTCTTACCGGCCGTATACTTTACTGCCGCCCAAATGGACACAATTCCCAATAGGAAAAACAGGAGGATGATTTTCATTTTTTCGATGCCCACTGCGATCAGCAACAGCGAGATCCCGGAAACCAAAGAAAGGAGTACAAATACTCCCATGGCCGTTTTCATTGCTTGCGGGGTGATCTTTCCCGCCTGAACGGCACGAGAGGGGCCGGAGCGCTCCGCACTGTCCGCACCGTGCACACTGTCGCCATAATCGTTAGCCAGGTTGGAAAGAATTTGTAAGAACAGCGTTGTGGTAACACTCAAAACAAAAACTTCCCAACGAAAAGCCTGTTGACCGGCAGCTAAGAAACTACCCATAGCAATGCTAGACAAGGCCAATGGCAAGGTGCGTAAGCGAAATGCTTCAATCCAAACTTTGATATTCATCTTGAAATTCTTTCCAAAAAACTGTGAACGTAATAGACTCCGAAATCCACAAAAATATTAATATTTTTACAGATTGAAGCGCTTGAGTAAACACAAAGTCTCCACACTGGTAAATTAGTGTATCACTTAACAAACTGCTCAATGCAGAACCAATAATAGAAAAAGATTATGAAAAGGAAAAAAGTGGTTGTATTAACGGGCGCAGGCATCAGTGCCGAAAGCGGTATTCCTACCTTCAGAGCTTCAGACGGCCTATGGTCAGGGTATAGAGTAGAGGAAGTGGCCACCTTTGAGGCCTGGAAACGCAATCCTGCCCTGGTGCAACAATTTTACAATGACCGAAGAAAACAAGCCCTCACGGCCAAACCGAACCGGGGCCATAAAGTAATAGCCGAATTGGAAAAATACTTCGATGTAACGGTGATCACCCAAAATATCGACAACTTGCACGAACGGGCAGGCTCTTCGGACGTGCTTCATCTGCATGGAGAGATTACCAAATCCCGTAGTACACTGGATGAAAATCTGGTTTACTTGATCGATGGCTGGGAATTAAAAATCGGAGACAAATGTGAAAGAGGCTCCCAACTCAGGCCTCATATCGTATGGTTTGGTGAGGCTGTTCCCATGATGGAAAAAGCCACGGAAATCACCCTGACAGCCGATATCTTTTTGGTAGTAGGCACTTCGCTAGTGGTATACCCGGCTGCCAGCTTGTTAGATTATGTAGAGGGGAGTGTGGCCAAATACATCGTGGACCCGGACATTCCCAATGTCAACAACCGGCCTAATTTGTTTTTTATCGAACAAAAAGCCAGCTTGGGCTTGCGCAAAGTCAAAGACGAATTGATTGAAAAATATGTCATCAATGCTTAGAGCATACGGTTATTTGACCAAAGAAGGTTTCTAAGGAATATAAAAACAAGCCTGTAATGACGGATTACAGGCTCCGGAGGAAATAGGTTTCAAGTGCGGTTCGCATTCTAACTGGAATATTCGGTCAGCTCGATATAGTAGCCATCCGGGTCCGCCAAAAACAATTGTTTTGCTCCGTCCGGACGGTTTTTAATAGGTCTGTGAACTACTGCTAATTCTTGAAATTTCGCTGCAAAGGAATCAACGGAGTCTACTTGCAGGGCAAAATGTGCTCCCCTAGGTGCCGATGCCACCGGTACTTCTTTACTGCGGATACCGATGATATGTAACTCATGATCTTCTCCCAAGTAAAACCAGGCCCCGGGAAAGTCAAATGCAGGGCGTGCTTTCGGACGAAGCCCTAGTACATCTCTATAAAATGCCACACTCTTCTCCACATCCTCTACATGTATCGCTACGTGATTGAGTTCTATTACTTTCATAAATAATATATCTGAATTTTACCTTAAAATCATCCGGTTATTACAACTTTGCCCCTCTTAAAAACTCCTCAATATGCATGCGTTTTTTCCCTGCTTTTTGGATTTCCTCTATACTCACAAAGCCATCTTTCGTTTTAAAATACAAATAATGTTTATGATCCGTAGCATAGGCTTTGCCCACTTCCGCATGGACCGGCTCGTTTACGATCGAAGCGTTAAAAACTTTACATTGTTTACCTTCTAAGGTCATCCAGGCGGCCGGGTATGGGGATAACCCCCGGATGAAATCATATACTTCTTGAGAAGTTTTCCCAAAATCTATTTCACAGGTCTCCTTAAAAATCTTAGGAGCTTTCTTCAATTCTCCTCGGCTCATCTGAGGACTCAATTGATAGTCATTGGCTTCGATTTTTTGTACCGTTTTCAACACTAACTGTCCGCCTTTTTCCATCAAACGCCCGTACAATTCTCCCACAGTATCCGTGCTGTGAATAGGTTCTTTATCTTGTAATATCACATCCCCGGTATCAATGGCATGTTGGAGAAAGAAAGTGGTTACCCCGGTTTCTTTTTCCCCATTGATAATTGCCCAATGGATTGGCGCGGCTCCGCGATATTGAGGCAACAAAGATGCGTGCAAATTAAACGTACCGTACTCCGGCATATCCCACACTGCTTCCGGCAACATACGGAAAGCCACCACCACTTGCAGGTTGGCCTGATAGGACTTTAACTCTTCAATGAATGCAGGGTCTTTGAGGTTTTTGGGTTGTAAAACAGGGATATTTTGCGCAACGGCAAAATCTTTCACCGGTGAAGTTTGTACCTTCAGGCCTCTCCCGGCCGGCTTATCCGGTGCGGTGATCACTGCCACCACATCAAATTTGTTTTTGACCAATACTTCCAGACTGGGAACGGCAAACTCCGGAGTTCCCATAAAAATGATTCGCAGGTTTCTTTTCTCCATAAGGCTTCGTTTTTCAAACAAAATTAACAAGTACAGGGGATTCCCGGCAGCATATCCTTCCCTTCTTTCAAATCTTTTTCCCTGACTTCTCAAAGCATGTTGCTGATACCTGCTTCTGCAAACGCTGTCAACTAATTACTTACCTTAATTTGCTGTTGGTAGCGCAATGTGGAACGGGCAACCCCAAACCCTGCCTCTATCTCTATTTGAGGAAATGCAGTTTGTAAAGCAATCCGGATAATGGCCATATGGTGGATGGCATGTTCAATATTATACATCAACTCCCGGTAATATGAGGTAGAAATAAGCACCTGCTCCGAAGAAGGCACCGTAGAATAACAAGCGTTGAGTTGCAAGGGATAATCGCATTCTTTTTGCCGGACCAACTCGGATACCTCCTTGAGTTTTCTTAAAGCTAAAGCATGGCTTTCTTCCAGAAGTTGATCGTGTTTTCGCTGGTCGTAGCAAATCACCTCTCCTTCTTTCCCGGCTAGCATGGTTTCATAAAATTCGAGGATATGTCTGAAATGCTTGCCAATGGTATTGCCATTCAGCACGGCTAAACTGCGGGTAAACTCCGGTTCCCTTAGTTGTCGAAGTAAGGAAGAAAGCTGTTCAAAGAGTTCCAGAGATACTTGTTGGAGTGTCATGGTTTAGTAATGTTTAATATCGTTTGTGTAAGATGGATTTTAGTTTCTTTACTCATTGCCCGGCCACTTCCCATCGCCCCACCGGCCAAGACAGTTGTTCTATTTTGCCTAAAGCGCTCCATCATTTGTCTTTATAATAAGATAAAACCCGATAATTCTACAAATTAAAAAACCGGCCGGTATTACAAATGTCTCACAGACTACATACAAGCATGTTTCATTCTAAAAAAAGGAAGTGTGATTGCTTCATTCGGAGTTTTTAGCAAAAGTGCATTTTCACTCATTGTTATTGACAGTCACATTACAAATGAAGCAACTAAGAAAAGGCATCCGGCCATAGAATTTACTAATAAGTCTTAAGTAATTCTTTCAATACATTGCCCGTCCACTAGCTTTGGGGCAACTAACTATCTTTTGAAATAAATTGTTAATCTATCAAAATCCTTTTAAACAAAAGGGATAACTACCAACTGAATATCAAGTAATTACCCACCTTATAATCCTTCTCTAAAATTTACTTTTTTTACTAATCTAACAAATTCAGCACTATGAAAAAATGTATTATTACTTTATTGGTTTGTTTCGGTTTATCACAAATAACGCTTGCAGAAAACCTCCCTTTCACCGTAAAAGAACAAGAAGCACAGTGCAGTAAAGGGAAGCAAAATGCTTATATGGTGGACATTCCACAGGCCAAGCAGGATATTGTAGAAAAGGAGTGGATAAAACTGATCCGGAAGGGCACAAAATCCAAAATAGAAAACAGTGGTAAAGAATTTTCACTCCGTGATGCCCATCTTGCCGGTTTAAAAACAGACAGTTTGAATATTTACAACCGCATTGAGCCCTTTGACCAAGGTACCCGTCTGATTGTGTTTTTTGAAACCTCCGAAGGTTTTTTATCCTCTGCCAGTGATCCGGCCAACAGTAAAAAAGCGGTTAAACTCTTACAGGAGTTCGGGTTTACCATCTATGTAGAGGTAATCCAAGAGGAATTGAATATGGAAGAGGACAAGCTTTCCTCTTTGGAAAAAGAACACAATAGAATGATCAAAGACAAAGAGAAAATGTACAAAACCATTAAGCTTAACAAACATGAAATTGAGACTTTACAACATGAAATTGACCAAAACCGCTTGAAAGCAGGGCAAGGGTTTGTTCAAACGCAAGACGGGGAACTCAGAAGCAGAAGTTTAAGCCCTATTGACAAAAAAACGAAAAAGGAATTGGATAAGGAAGCGAAAAAACTCCATAAAAAAGTATACAAACTGGAAGCCGAAAACCGGCAAATGGAAAGAGATATTGAACATACTCAATCCCGGATAGATGAGAAACTCCAAAAAGTAGAAGAGCAGAAAGCAGTTGTAAAAAGTGTAGAGGGAAAGTTACAAAATGTTAAATCCCAAAAACCATAACACACTATACATTTATCCGAGCTGCAGTGAATGATATACTATTCCGCTGTTTGACTCAGTTAGACAAACCGGCAGAGAGTTTTCCCTTCTGCCGGTTTGTCTACAAAGCCCCGTCCCGGGATGCTTTTTGCCTACCTTAACAAGATGCAGGCGCAAAACCTGCAATTTGCTAAGTTGAATAATGAATATAATTCTATGCTTCCGTTAATTTGTTGGCCCTTTTCCCAAGATATTGTACGTAACCGACAAGATTATATAGTAAAATATCACTAATGGAATCGCTGCAAAGCCCAACAGAGCCACTAACCCTACTGCTCCAAGGATCAATAAATAACGCCACATATTACTTGCAAAGGCAAAGCTTTTGAATTTTAAACTGAGCATTGGCAGTTCGGCCACCAAGAGTAAGGACATTACTACTATAATACTTATAAGTAACCACTCTTGTTGTAAGAGGTGGGCATACTGTGGGAATTCGGCCGCCATCAATGGAATAAACCCGATCAGAAAGGCATTAGCAGGAGTAGGCACCCCAATAAACTGTTCTGATTGCCGGGTATCAATATTGAACTTTGCCAAACGGAGAGCAGAGAAAACAGGAATCAACAAAGCTACATAGGCAGCATACGCCAAGGGGTTGTCCATGGGGCCGTTATACAAAAACTTCATCATGATAAAACCAGGCAGCACCCCGAAAGTTACCATATCTGCCAAAGAATCCAACTCCTTGCCCATAGGAGAACTCACTTTTAATAGTCTTGCTACAAAGCCATCAAAAAAATCAAAAATGCCGGCAAATAACATCATATAGGCGGCCATGGTTAAGTTGCCCTGAAAACACAAATCGATACCGATACAGCCACAAGTCAAGTTCCCACAAGTGAACAAATTAGGAATATGTTTTTTCATAAAGTTAGTTTGAAATTCATGCTTGGTGAAAGCACATTGAATGAATTGCATTTTCTGTAATCTACGAATATCTAGGCGAAGAGAAAGGAACAATGACCTCTTTGACTTCGCTTGTCCCAAGACAGTTTTTTGACTTTGGACAAAACAGGTTTTTTGTACAATTTATTAGCAAACCATGAAATCGGCCAGATGAATTCATGGTTTGTAAAAGCCTTTCGGGTTACTCCGCGTTTAGGAAGGGATTGTGTTGTTTTTCAAAGCCTATGGTGGTACTGGGCCCGTGTCCACAGTATACCACCGTCTCTTCCGGTAACTCAAACATCACGTTTTTGATACTTTGAATCAGGGTAGTAAAGTCCCCCCCGGGCAAATCGGTCCGGCCAATGCTTCCCTGAAACAATACATCCCCGTTGATACAAAAGCCCTGCGATTCGCAATAAAATGCCACATGCCCTTCGGAATGCCCCGGAACAAACAGCACCTTCAATTCCGAATTTCCAAAGCGTATCACTTCGTCTTTTTGGATGGTTCGAGCTATTTCGGCAGGAGCATACTGTGTAAACCCGTAAACGGGAGCATATACGGGCACAGAATTGAAGCCGGCTACTTCGTACTCGGGCACTTCCAACCCTACCTCAAAGGTGTCTGTTACAAATTTATTTCCCAGCACATGGTCAATATGACAATGTGTATTGAATAACCTCACAACTTTTAATTCGTTTGAGCGAATAAACTCCTCCAGCTCAGCTTTTTCAGCTTTTTCATAACAACCCGGATCTATTAGGACGCATTCCTTTGTTTCATCATAAAGAAGATAGGTATTTTCAGCAAATGCGTTGAACGTAAAATACTTAACTTGGACCATGCCTGTATGCGGTTATTTTAATAGACAATAAAAATCGAAGAGGTAAAATTATTGCGAATGAAGGAATATCTTATCAGAAATTGCATTTTGAATTGCCTAAATGCAAAAGAGGGGATATTTTTGCCCATTCATTCCTAAAATATTCCCATTCGTTACATTAAAGTTTATATCCTATGGAATTTTAGGCGAACTTTGCTATGCAATTATCACCATATAGATATTTTGGACGAAAAAGCTAAAATAACAAAGCAATTTAAATTTCTTCTTTATTCTGAAAAGGGCATTATAGAATAATTTTTGCGGCAATAATATTTTCAAATAATTCAAGTCAAAAAAACAACATTAACGTAGCGGGAAAACAAGGTTTCTAATCTAAAAGGAAATTATGAGACAATTAAAGATCACTCAATCTATTACCAACAGGCGGGAAAGTCATACGCTGGAGAAATATTTCAATGAAATCAGTAAGCAAGAGTTGTTGACTCCAGAAGAAGAGGTGGAACTAGCCAGAAGAATAAAACAAGGGGATCGTAAAGCTTTAGAAAAATTAGTCAATGCTAACTTAAGGTTCGTAGTTTCAGTAGCCAAACAATATCAAAACAGAAACCTTCCTTTAAATGACCTGATCAACGAAGGAAATTTGGGATTGGTGAAAGCAGCTCAAAAATTTGATGAAACACGGGGATTTAAATTTATCTCCTATGCCGTATGGTGGATCCGGCAAACCATTATGCAAGCCATTGCAGAGCAATCCAGAATTGTACGTTTGCCTATGAACCGTACCGGAGCGCTGAATAAAATTCATAAAACCATGGCAGAACTTGAGCAAAGGTACGAAAGAGAACCTACGGCTGAAGAACTGTCTGAAATCCTGGAAATGGATGAATTCGATATCACCAACACAGTAAGTGCCGGTGGTAAGCATATGTCTTTGGACGCTCCTTTCCAAGAAGGCGAGTCTAACTCCCTATACGATGTGATGCCTGATCATAGCATCGAAAAAACCAACAAAAAAGTGGACCATAACGACTCCCTTAGTGTGGAAACCGACCGGGTACTCTCAACGTTACAAGAGCGCGAAAAGAAAATCTTAAAAATGTTTTTTGGAATTGGGTACGAACACCCTATGTCTTTGGAAAATATTGGAGAGGAATTAGGTCTGACAAGAGAGCGGGTTCGCCAGATTAAAGAGAAGGCAATCAAGAAATTACAAGCCAGCTCCAAGCGCAAATTGTTAGCCGAATACTTAGGCTAGTCAAATAAAATTTATCAACTTCATATATAAAGGCTACTCCCAGCGAGTAGCCTTTTCTGTACTCCTTTTCCACTCTTCTGACCAGGCATTTTTCGTTTTTTTTACACACTGATGAACTTATTCTCGAATTGTTCATCAGTCCTTGCCAATTGTTCATAGTGAAATAGTTATCTTTGCAACTTCTTTTAATTAATCATCTTATATGAAAAGCATTAGGAACGTAGCTATCATTGCCCATGTAGACCATGGCAAAACTACGCTGGTTGACAAAATATTGCATGAGGCGAAGTTATTCCGGAGTAATCAACAAATCAATGAATTGATTCTGGATAACAACGACCTGGAACGTGAACGGGGAATCACTATCTTATCAAAAAACGTTTCGGTAACCTACAAAGATGTAAAAATTAACATCATCGATACCCCTGGTCACGCGGATTTTGGCGGGGAAGTAGAGCGAGTGTTAAAGATGGCAGACGGGGTAATCTTATTAGTCGATGCCTTTGAAGGACCTATGCCTCAAACACGCTTTGTATTAAGTAAAGCCCTCTCTTTGGGACTAAAACCCATTGTGGTGGTTAATAAAGTAGATAAAGAAAACTGTCGCCCGGACGAAGTTCATGAGGCGGTTT
Source organism: Rapidithrix thailandica (assembly GCF_039710355.1). Classification (NCBI taxonomy): domain Bacteria; kingdom Pseudomonadati; phylum Bacteroidota; class Cytophagia; order Cytophagales; family Flammeovirgaceae; genus Rapidithrix; species Rapidithrix thailandica. The sequence continues at coordinate 198,194 of NZ_JBDKWZ010000007.1, forward strand.
TTGATTTAATGTTCAATTTGGAAGCAACAGAAGAACAGTTAGAATTTGAAACTTTGTACGGTTCTTCCAAAAACGGGTGGATGAGTCATGATTATAAACAGCCTACCGATACCATCACGCCTCTACTAGATACTATATTGGAAAAAATCCCGGCCGCGCCTCAACCGGAAGGGATACCTCAATTCCAAATCACTTCGTTGGATTACTCTTCATTTGTAGGGCGTATCGCCATCGGCCGGGTCTACCAAGGCTCCTTAAAGGAAGGGGACTTTATGGGCTTATGCAAAAGCGATGGTACGGTAAAGAAAGTCCGTATCAAAGAGCTACACGTATTTGAAGGCTTAGGAAAACTGAGAGCAGAAGAAGTAAAAGCCGGAGACATTTGTGCCGTAACCGGTATTGAAGATTTTGAAATCGGAGACACCTTGACCGACTTTGAAAATCCGGAAGAAATGCCTCGTATCGCTATCGATGAGCCTACGATGAACATGTTGTTTACCATTAACAACTCTCCATTCTTCGGAAAAGAAGGAAAATTTGTAACCTCACGCCATATCAGAGACCGTCTGTTCAAAGAAACAGAGAAAAACCTTGCTCTAAGAGTGCAAGAAGGGGAATCTGAAGACAAGTTTATTGTATTTGGCCGGGGTATCCTTCACTTGGCAGTATTGATCGAAACCATGCGGAGAGAAGGGTATGAATTACAAGTAGGGCAACCTCAGGTAATTTACAGGGAAATTGACGGGCAAAGATGTGAGCCGATTGAACAGTTGGTCATCGACTTACCCGAAGAGGTTTCAGGAAAAGCCATCGAATTAGTCTCTCAACGGAAAGGCGAAATGAAAGTAATGGAGCCTAAAGGGGATATGGTACACTTGGAGTTTGAAATCCCTTCCAGAGGTCTGATTGGCTTGAGAAACAACGTATTGACAGCTACCGGAGGAGAAGCGGTAATGAATCACCGCTTTAAGAGTTATGAGCCGTACAAAGGTGAAATTCCTGAGCGTTCCAGTGGTTCTATCATCTCTATGGAACAAGGTCCTTGTACTGCTTATGCATTGGACAAACTGCAAGACCGCGGTATCTTCTTCGTAGAGCCTGGAGACGTTCTTTATAACGGTCAGGTAATCGGAGAACACAGCAAAGGAAGCGACATTGTCGTAAACGTACAGAAAGGTAAAAAACTAACCAACGTTCGTGCGGCAGGTTCTGATAAAGAAGCCAAACTCGCTCCGAAGAAAGTATTCTCTTTGGAAGAAGCCTTGGAATACATTCAGAAAGATGAATATGTAGAAATAACGCCTCAGACTATCCGGTTACGGAAAATCATATTGGACGAAAACCAACGCAAAAGAGCAGCGGCAAAAATCTAATAAAAGGCTGATTTTTTTTATAAACGCCATCTCATTCATTGAGTATGGCGTTTTTCTTGTTCCGACTTATTCAACTATCCAGGGGACATAAAGTTTCTATACAACCTAAATAGAGTATCCCCGTATTTTAAAAAAAACTAAATCAAAATAAGATCAACCGATGAAGCGCTTAATCACTCTAATCCTTTGTTTGGCATGTTTTCAGTTTGCCTCGGCACAAGTTTTCAAAATGGGAGTCAAAGGCGGTCTGAATACCTCAAATATCCGCATCAGCAATTATGTCAATTCGAATAAAATTGGTTCGATAGAAGCCGGAGACGCTCAATTAGGCTATCATTTGGGACTTATGGCAAGGGTAAAAATCCCGGTCATTTCCATATATGTCCAACCGGAATTATTGCTGACCTCCGGAAGTAATGAATTCAAAACCGACCTTACTCCATTAAGTCTGGCAGAGGTGGAATACAAATACAAAAGGTTGGATATTCCCGTTTTACTGGGTTTTAAGTTTGGCCCTGCCCGTATCAATGCCGGCCCGGTTTACAGCCGGATCATTCACGAAAAATGGAACAACAGCGATATGGTAGAGCCTCACGCCAATGAAGGCACATGGGGCTTCCAGGGAGGAATGGGCGTGGATATTCTCAAAAAGCTCGCACTTGATTTTCGCTATGAAACCAATTTGAGCAAATTTGGCGAAGGGATGAGCCTAGCCGGAGAAGAGGTAAAATTTGATTCTCGCTCACAACAATGGATTCTCAGTTTAGGGGTCTATTTCTAAAATAGACCAAAAATAACCTCAACCTGTTTCCGTAGAAAGGAAACAGGTTTTTTTATATCCGAATCACGCTTACCGCTAGTGAAGCTTTGGCTTTTTCCCCTTTATGATTACTTCCACTCAAGCGTATCCTTCCTCTTCCTTTCTGAAAAGAGAGGACCACACCATAAGACGGCTTAGCTAGCTTCCTTAACGCATTTGCCTTGCGAGCTTTAAAGCGACTTATTCATATTCTCCTTCAAAATAATCCATTTGATCATTGATTTTGGCCTGTAGTCCGTAGAGCTCTTCTTGCTCTTCAAAAGACAAACCATCATAGTCGGATTTTTGGCTTAACTCTTCGATACGCTCGAACAGCTGGCTTGGTGTTAGATCATCCAGATCTATTTCATATTGTAAAACCATGATATTGAAAAAATAGTAAAAGAAAATTTCAGCGAGAGGTACTGTTCCGGAACCATCGGTAAAACACAGATTCCGGTAGAGGAAAGGTAACTTCCAACAAGGATATATAGCAATCAGTATAGAGTGTTTCTTGCTCAATTTCAGACAATTGAGAATTTGTTTCCCCTAAGGTAGAGGAATAAATCAATATCTCCAAAACTTCCGCTCAGACTTAATAATAGCTTTAAATACGGTTCATATTTATGGCTGATTTACCTGGAAAAAGCGGTTTTTTGTTACGGGTTGATTGAATGTTAAGAAGCGGACAAGGTTGGATATAAAAAACAATGGCTTACCAGTTCGTTAGCATCTGGCAAGCCCTCTATTGATGAGTTTTACGGAAATGGAATGAGGTTACTTTTCACAGAGCATTTTCAACTTTTGCAATGCTGCCTGATAATTTTCTGACAGTCTTTTGTCAAATTGTGCCAACATCGCATACCAACGGGTCAAGGGATTCATGCCCAAATCTCCGCTTTCTTCCCAGGTGACCAATACACCTGATTCGGTCGGTAATAGGGTAAACCGTACTTCGGAAAACAAACTGTTATCTTGCATTTGTACATTTAAACGGATCAGGCTATCCGGTTTAGACTCCACGATCTCCATTCTGCCGTTGGATGCGTCATAATTCCATGTAAAAATGGCCCCCGGGCCTTCTTCCGTTCCACTTATTGAGGTATTGGCATTCGGCAAGTCATGCAAGTCCAAAGCCCAATCCTCCCAGTATTCAAAAGAATTTAATATATTAAAAACCGAAGCTTGCTTTGCCTCCACAAGGATACTTTGTTTCACATGATAAGTGCCAGGCAACATATATCCACCCAAAGCCAAAAGTATCACGGCAGCTAACACCCCCAAAGAGAAAAATCGAAAAGTCCGCATGTTCTGTCTTTTATTTTCCGCAAAACTAGCTTAAAAATCCCAATGCCTGTAGATTTTGCATTGGAAATCACCTAGATTAAATTACCTTTGCCCTTTCAATGTATAATGGTATTGCTGTGTCTTTATCCGAAATTTACCTGATGCAGGCTCCTATGAGGATACCACAAGCAAGAAGAATAGCCGGGTGGTTTTACACCATAGCCGAAAACCTCATTATCCATTGTATTACAAATTGTTAAGAATTTTCAGTTTATAATCGACATATAAGGTTTATGTTTGATAATCTCAGTACGAAATTAGATCAGGCGTTCAAAACCCTCAAAGGGCAAGGGAGAATCACCGAAATTAACGTTGCGAACACCGTTAAGGAAATCCGGAAAGCTCTTTTAGATGCGGATGTTAATTACAACATTGCCAAGTCAATTACCAATGAAATAAAAGATGAGGCATTAGGGAAAGATGTACTTATCGCAGTAAAGCCCGGGGAACTGTTTATCAAAATCGTTTATGATAAACTAGTGAGCCTTATGGGTGGTGAATTGGCGGAATTTACTCCTACCGGTTCCCCAGCAGTAGTATTGATCTCCGGTTTGCAGGGTTCGGGTAAAACCACCTTCTCTGCCAAGTTAGCAAACCGCTTAAAAGCCCAAGGCAAACAAGCATTGTTGGTAGCTTGTGACATCTACCGTCCGGCAGCGATCGACCAATTGCATACCTTAGGGGAGCAAATCGGAGTGGATGTATTTTCCGAAAGGGAAAACAAAGACGCCATCTCCATTGCCCAAAAGGGGATTCAATACGCGAAAGCCAACGGTAAGAGCATCGTCATTATAGATACTGCCGGTCGCTTGGCAGTGGATGAGCAGATGATGCAGGAGATTTCAGCGGTCAAACAAGCGGTACAGCCTTCGGAAACCTTGTTTGTAGTGGACTCCATGACCGGTCAGGATGCGGTAAACACTGCCAAAACCTTTAATGAACGCTTGGATTTTGACGGGGTCGTCCTCACCAAGTTAGACGGTGATACCCGGGGAGGTGCGGCTCTATCGATCAAAACGGTTGTCAACAAGCCGATCAAATTTATCAGTACCGGTGAAAAACCGGATACCTTGGATGTATTCCACCCTGACCGTATGGCCAAGCGTATCTTGGGCATGGGTGATGTGGTGTCGTTGGTAGAAAAAGCACAACAGGCATTTGACGAAGAAGAAGCCAAAAGGCTGAACAAGAAGCTGCGTAAAAACCAGTTTGATTTAAATGACCTACTCTCTCAAATCCAACACATCAAAAAGATGGGTAACCTGAAGGATTTGATGGGTATGATACCGGGCATGGGTAAGATGCTCAAAAATGTGGATGTGGATGATGATGCATTCAAGCCGGTAGAGGCAATCATTTCTTCGATGACCCCTACAGAACGTGAAAACCCCGACATTATCAATAACAGCAGAAAACGGAGAATTGCCACCGGTAGTGGTACTTCCGTACAACAAGTTAACAACTTGCTGAAGCAGTTCCAGGAGATGAAGCGAACCATGAAGAAAATCAATACGATGCAAGGGATGGGCGGTTTGCCGGGCTTTGGAAAGAAAAAGAAGAAGAAAGCAAAAAGATAATACACGAAAAAGAGGTTTTGCCCGAAAGCAAAACCTCTTTTTTATACTGGCAAATGACTTTCTATGAAATTTGCCCTTGGATACGTTTTTCCAATTCAACTTTAGAAGAAGCGCCAATTAACTTCTCAACTACTTCGCCTCCCTTAAATACCAACATAGTAGGAATGCTTCGAATGCCGAACTTTGCAGAGCTTTGCGGATTAGCATCTACATCTAACTTCCCGATCACCGCCTGACCGTCAAAATCCTCCGCTAATTCCTCTACTACCGGAGCCATCATCAAACAAGGGCCACACCAAGTTGCCCAGAAATCCACTAACACAGGCTTATCCGATTTCAATACAACTTCCTCGAAGTTGTCATCAGTAATAGTGACTGCTTTTGACATTTTTAGAACTTATTTAGTTATGAAAATATGTTAATTTGTACAGTTATAACTTCTCTTATAAACTACAATCAAATATAGAAAAGTTCACATGGAAATTCATTTTTCTATAAAAAAGAATCTTTTCCTTTAAATAAAGTGGTATCGAATTTATACCCAAGTGGTTTTTTCTTCTACAGGCTTGCGTTTTCCTTCCGGAATAGTCGCTTCGGGATAGCCCACATAGAAAAAACCCAACAATAAATCTTTTTCCCCCAAGCCTAACATTTCTTTTCCCTGCTCGGTATATGTGAGCCCACCTGTAGACCAATACGCGCCTACCCCGTAAGCTGTGGCAGTCAAATGCATATTTTGTACGGCACATGCAACCGCCTCGATTTCTTCGATTTCAGGAATACGTTCGCTGTCTTGTCTTTGCATAACAATGGCAATGACATGAGAGGCCTTTGAAGGGTTTGTCAACAACTTTTCGTATTTTGCTTGCAAAAAGTTTTCCACGGGTGTGGATTGCTTATACACCTCAGCCTGGTATTTACCCAGCTTTTCCAAAGCTGCTCCGGTGAACACGAAAAATCGCCAAGGCTCGGTTTTTCCGTGATTTGGAGCCCAATTGGCATTTTCTAACAATTGGTCGATAATATATTTTTCTACTTTCCGGTCAGAGTACTGTTTAGGGAATACAGAGCGTCTGCTCTGTATCAGTTTATTGATTTGTTCTATATCAAATGTTTCCATATGCGTTTTAGCTATCTTTGGTTAAGCACCTGTAAACCAATCCCTCAAGAGGGAAAGCTACACCTGCCTTTTCGCAAAGGTAGTGCACATAAGTTTAAGTAAGAAACCTACTTTACATTCCTGTCGACTGTCCGGTTGGTTTGCCTCCTGTCACTCCACATAAATTTTTTATATATCCCCGTTTAAAATTGTATGACAGCTTTGTTCTAATATTATAACTTTGCGCTCCTTAAAAAAACAACTATTGTACTTTAGTAAAAAATAATAGGAATTTGTGATGACATGCATCCAATTATTAGTAAGTACTATCATTGTTTATCTCAGTTCGCTATAATCACCCATGGACAACAAAGTAAGTATATTTTCCTTCGAAGACACCCGCGTGGCTTTTGAAGCAAAGACCAATAAGGAACTAAAACAAGCCTATTTCCTTTTTTCAAACTTGAATAATACGTTTCTGGTAGCCTTGGGAACCTTACTTTTACGATGGATACTAAAGCTCCATTTGCCTCTAAAAAACTTAATTGAAAATACACTTTTCCAGCAGTTTTGTGGAGGGGAGAGCATACGCGAGTGTGAATCTACCGTCCGGCATTTAGCCAACTATCATATCCGCACGATACTGGATTATTCTGTGGAAGGAGAAAAGAGCAAGAAAGGCTTTGACCAAACAGAAAAAGAACTTCTCCAAACCATCCAAAAAGCAGCTACAAACCCATCCATTCCCTTTTCAGTGTTCAAGGTATCAGGGATTGGCCCTGTACATGTGTTGGAAAAACTCCAACAGGGACATGCATTGACGGCCAAAGAGCAGGAGGCTTACAAGCTGTTTAAAATGAGGTTTGAAAACCTTTGTCAAACGGCCGCTGCTTGTAAAGTCAGAATCCTGATTGATGCAGAAGACAGCTGGTATCAACAACCGGTAGATGAACTGGCCTTTGAAATGATGGAAAAATACAACAAGGATGCCGCTATTGTGTACAACACCTACCAAATGTATCTGCGCAATAAACTAGAACAATTAAAATCAGATTGTGAAAGGGCTAAAGAGAAAGGGTACCGTTTTGGGGTTAAGTTGGTCAGAGGGGCGTATATGGAGAAAGAAAGAGCCAGGGCTAACAAACTCAATTATCCGGACCCTATTCAACCTGATAAACAGCAAAGTGACGAAGCTTTTAATGCTGCTTTAAAATATTGTGTGGGCCATAAAGAAACCATTAGCCTTTGTGCGGGAACTCATAACGAAGACAGTAGTTATTACCTGGCAAAACTCATGAACCAATACAGCATTCACCCTAGTAGTCCGGAAGTATACTTTGCGCAATTATACGGCATGGGCGATCATATTTCTTATAACCTGGCCAAGGCAGGTTATAATGTGGTGAAGTATGTACCTTTTGGTCCGGTCAAAAAAGTAATCCCCTACTTGATCCGGAGGGTTCAGGAAAATACCTCTGTGGCAGGCCAAAGTAGCCGGGAGTTACTTTTGATCAAAAAAGAACTTCATCGAAGAAAAACAGGGGAATAAAAAAAGCCGGCTACTTGTCAGATAGCCAGCTTTTTCATCAAGCATTTATTCAAAATAAGATCAATATTGACTCATAAATTTCCAGTCGTAAAAGCGCTCGTCAATCCGGCAGCGCATCCGGTTATAGTTTTGCCAATTGTCAGCAACATAATATATGGAAGGGAGGTTTTTGCCAAGCGTTTCTTGAAAATCCTTCAAATAAATTCCGTTTCCGTAATAATACTGGGCAAACTTCTTTCCTTCTTCGTTTAACTGTTCCTCTGCCACATAACCGTCCCAAAGTTCCGCTAAAATCCCACAACAAGTTTCGTGTCGTTTGAAACGTAAAATTTGTGTTTCAAATTCGTCTTCAAAAAACGAACTGTAAAGCTCCTGTTCAATTACCCAAGCTAAAAAAACACCAATAGGCAAATAAGCATTTTCTACAGGCAGTTCCTCTGGAAAATTATTTTGGAAATGCTCTCTGACATCGTCAATAACTTGTTGCATGAATTTTATTCTGAATAGTTATAAATCCCTAATATAACCTCAAGAAAGTACGATTTAGTATAAATAATTATCGCTAATTCATTATTTTCTTGAATTTACTATTCAAGAAGTTCGGCAAGCCTGCATTATACAAGGAGGAGCTTCAGAGTTTTACTTTTTCGCATTGCTCTCCTTCGTGGAGTTCAGGTACTGCACCATACAAGCCACGGTATAGCCATACTCACATGCTTTTTGATACAGCTGTTGAGCCATCTCTTTATTCCCGGCTTTTTCTTCCAACCGAGCTAATTCCGCACAGGCTTCCCCATAGCCTCCTTCACAGCTTTTTTGAAAAGCTTCCTTTGCCAATTCCCGGTCTTCTTGTGCCTTCAAAAGCCCTAGGCGATAACAGCTTTTGGCATGTCCTTTTTCACAAGCCTCTTTCCAGAACATGGTGGCCAATCCTTTAAGGTTACTTTTCTGGGCCATTTCACCTTTTAAGTATGTGATCTCTAATAAGTGTTCTTCATACTCTTCCTCGTTCAACACCAGTGCTTCGCATTTTTCTTGAGAAGCTTTTGAAAAGCGTGTGTTACTTACAATTCCATTCTTACCGATCAGGGTTTCTCCGTTTTCCAAATGCAGTTTTAACATTCCGGTGGCAAGTTCAATGTAAAGCGTATTTTCCAATAGCCAATAAGGAGCTTTTACCCGGGTGTATTGATTTTGCAATTTTACTTCTTTGGTATCGATAAATTCAAGTTTTTTAAACAAGCCCGTTTGGGCCGTATACACTCCGCACAAGGTTGGTATTTCTTTGGCTGTTTGTCCAAACGAATAAAATTGACCGGTAAAAACCAGTACAAAAGCCAAAGCTCTTGGATAATTCATGGTAATAATCAAGTTATGTTATTAGTTATCAATAGTTTAATCTATGTTCACATTACCAACTTGTTGGCCGTGTTTACAAGAGCAAAATTGCCTGATAACTCCTAAAAAAATATCCCCGTAAACGGGGATTTGAAAAATTACCTGAATATAAGGCTTTCCATTTACAATACCAACAAACCCGTAAAAACCATTAAGGCCACCCTGATAGGGTAGCCTTATACATTTGGTAGGTAAAAAAAATAGCCGCTTAACTTAGTCAACTTTCACAACTAAGTACTTTGAAGAATTCCAGAACAAATCGGGATTCAAAATTTTGATTTCCTGCACCAGTTTATCTTTTACTTCCAGTTCATAGGATTCTTTAGGGTGAGTAGTCACAAATTCGACTTTTTTGCTATTCACCGGGATGGTAGTCACTTCAGTAATATTTATTTTATTAAAAGCCGTTTCATCCAGCTTTGTGTTCAAAGTAGAAGTTTTTCCCATTCCTAAGAAGCCTCCTTTTTTCACAATTACATTTTTATTTGCCAAGACACCCTTATCTCCAACTACATAATAGCCCGTGTTCAAAGACGCTGTTTGTTGAGCAATGGTTTCCGTTTGTTCGTCAATGGTTTGTTCCCAAGTAGCCAGTTGCTCTTTTTGCTCTTCGTAATTTTTGGTTAACTCCGTATAATTTGTATTCAACTCCTTATATGAGAAGTTAAGCTCTTCCAAGTTGTTTTTCAAAGAAGCAATTTCTTTATCTTTCACTTCCAACTGTACTTTCATTTGCTTTTTCAAGCTGGCCAGCATCCGGTTCAGTTGAGAGTTATTATTAGAGGTATTCTCTAATTTTTCACTCAATTCCTGAATTTTTTGTTTGTTTTCCACCATCAGGTCATTGATTGCAGAAATGTCATCCATAATACGGTTTTTCATTTCAGACTGACTCAATCCCTTACTCTCACTGGTGATGGAGATATTTGCTTCTCTCTCGCGGATTTCAGCCAGGTTCTGTTCTATTTCAGAGAAGTGCCCCATAAAGGTATTAATGGTAGAATCACTCTCTTCGGAAAGCATTCTTAGTTGATGGTTTTCGGCCTTCAGTTTTGACAATTCTTCTTTATTACAAGAGAATAAAGAGAGGCTCACTAATCCGATCAATAAATACTTTTTCATCGGTTCATAATTTTGATAAATACTCAATATCTGCTTTTTATATAAAAAATTGTGTGCCAGTCATTTTTTTTCCCACAAAAACAAATATTTAATTCATTATCAATACATTACAATAAACTTAACATCCCATACATTTTAGCTTCATGTTGAAATAATACCCAACTTGAGTAGCTGCACCCCGGAATAATCTGTGGATTTTTCTTTCAGAACCCTACAAATCATTGCCTTTCCGACAAGATATAACTTCGCTTGTTCCCTTCATCATTCCCTCATTTAATTATGGGGAATAGAGAAATGAGCACTAATTTTATACCTCAAAAAATCAGTCGTAATCGATAAAATGAGTGGGCTTACAACATAACCCATTGGCTTACTGCCTCTTTTATTATTGACTAACCGGGGGCAACAGCCCTCCCAGAGTTTTTTAAACAACCATAAAATCTATTTATTCAATGTTTAGAAAAATAAGCTTACTGGCCATCGCACTTCTTATTCAACTAAGTGCCGTAGCAAAAGAAGGCATGTGGCTTCCTTTATTATTAAAATCGCTGAACGAGGAAGACATGCAAAGCAGAGGATTCAAGTTAACCGCCGAAGACTTGTACTCCATTAACAAATCCAGTTTAAAAGATGCCGTGATCCGCTTTGGCAATGGCTGTACCGGGGAAGTCGTCTCCGATCGGGGCTTGTTGTTTACCAATCATCACTGTGGATACGGGCAGATTCAGGCACATAGCAGTGTGGACAACGACTACCTGACCGAAGGGTTCTGGGCGATGAACCAGGCCGAAGAATTGCCTAACCCCGGACTTACCGTCACCTTTATTGTGAACATTGCCGACGTCACCAAAAAGGTCCTGCAGGGTGTGAATGAATCTATGACCGAAGCGGAACGTCAGAAAAAAATCAATCAAAACATTGAAACAGTGAGAAAAGAAGCGGAAGGTTCATCGAAGTATAAAGCGATGATCAAGCCGTTTTTCTATGGGAACGAATACTATATGTTTCTTACGGAAGTATACAAAGACATCCGTTTAGTCGGTGCCCCTCCTTCTTCCATCGGAAAATTTGGCGGTGATACGGATAATTGGATGTGGCCCAGACACACCGGGGATTTTTCAGTTTTCCGTATTTATGCCGATAAAAACAACCAACCGGCCGAATACGCTGCAGACAATGTACCCTTCCATCCTAAAAAACACTTCAAAATATCGTTGAAAGGTGTTCAACAAGGAGATTTTACTTTGGTATATGGATTTCCGGGTACCACCAAACAGTACTTGACTTCTGATGCCGTAGAATATGTAACCCAAGTCACCAACCCGGCCAAAATCCAATTGCGAGAAAATAGCTTAGCCATTATGGATGCTGCCATGAAAGCCAGCGATGAAGTCCGGATTAAATACGCTGCTAAATATGCGCGTATCAGTAACTATTACAAAAAGTGGATCGGGGAAAACAATGGTTTGAGAAAACTGAATGCCTTGGAAAAGAAAAAAGCATTTGAAAAAGAATTCACCCGACAGTTGGCAAAAAATCCCGCCTTACAGAAAAAATACGGCACCTTGTTGCCAACCTTCCAAAGTCAATACAAAGAATTGGAAAAATATGCCTTTGCGACAGACTACTTCAGAGAACTGTATTTCTATGCGCCAGAACTCATTCGTTTTGTTTCTAACTTCCGCAAGTTGCAAACAAATATTGAACAACTGGAGCAAGATAAACAACTGGACAATGAGGTGGAAAAGTTGAAAAGTGCGACTCAAAGGCATTTCAAAAACTACGACCTAGCAACAGATCAAAAACTATTTGCAACAGTAGTCGCGATGTATCAACAAAAAGTAGATCCTTCATTGCACCCGGAGGTATTCCAAATGGTACAAAACAAATACAATGGGGACTGGGGGAAATATGCGGAGTATGTGTACAACAAGTCCATCTTTGTCCGGGAAGCATCGGTAAACGACTTGTTAAGCAATGTCTCTAAGAAAACCGCTAAAAAATTAGCGAAAGACCCGGCTTATCAGTTTGTAGAAAGCTTTTTTGTTTCATATATGGAAAAAACCCAACCGAGCTACAAGGCTATTTCGGATAAGATCGACCGCATGATGAGAGATTATGTGAAAGCCCAACGGGAAATCTTTACGGAGAAAACCTTCTGGCCGGATGCCAACAGCACTTTACGTATCAGCTATGGGAATGTAGAAGGTTCAAATCCTCGCGATGGAATGGAATACAACTACTTTTCTACCCTGGAGGGAGTGATGGAAAAACGCAGAACCGATGTGTCAAAAACACATGAGTTTTATGTTCATGACAAACTAGTAGACCTGTATGAAAAGAAAGACTTCGGTCAATACGGTCAAGAAGGTAAAATGCCGGTTTGTTTTATTGCCTCCAACCATACCACCGGAGGAAACTCCGGAAGCCCGGTACTGGACGGGTCCGGCAATTTGATCGGTATCAATTTCGACAGGAGTTGGGAAAGTACGATGAGTGATATTATGTTCAACCCGGAACAATGCCGCAACATCACGGTAGACATCCGGTATGTGCTATTTGTGATTGACAAGTTTGCCGGAGCTTCTCATTTAGTAGAAGAGTTGGATCTGGTACGCAATTAATGATAAAACTGACTATTAGAAAAGCCCTGCGGTTTGAGCACCACAGGGCTTTTTTATCCTAGAAATTTGTTTATTTGGGCATCATCTCAATTTTTTCATCTTCCAGGGTAAAATAATGCCCCATCACATCTGCAGTCAAACAGGAATGTACGGGTAAAACCCCCAACACACTTCCTACCTGTACACTCTCGGCCACATCTTCCGGCAATTGCACCGTTCCATGTTCTTGTGAGAGGGCTACCAAATAGCCTTCTACCGGTTCGGTCCAGCCTTCATCTGTCAACAGTACCATTTGCCCATAATAAGGCTTTCCCTCTTCATCTATTAAAAAATCTTTGGAGAAGTGCACGGCCCCACCATGAATTACAACGGTGTTAGTAGCTTCATTTTTAGTCACTACCGGGCAAGCCATTACCACGGCTATTTGTTCCGCTGTACACGAACCGATTGTAGCCTGCATCAAATCGTAAAACACAAAGTTACCGGGGCGAATTTCATCTACTCCCGACAAGTCTTCCACCAAGCTACACGAAGGCGTATCCCCCAACGAAACTTCCAGCTCAGGCCATTGAGGTCGGTACTTTTGCTTGAGCCCATGCAATAAGCTGACAGACTGTTGGTAAATCTTGTTGACGGCTTCTTTTCCTTTGACTTGATACGTATGGCCATCGTGTGTTAAAAAACCCCGGAAGTGCAACTTATCAGAAGCCCGGATACAGGCTAATATCCGGTCAATATGTTCGTAATCATCCGCAGGTAAGCCCGTACGGTGATAGCCGGTATCAATATCAATATAAATGTCAACCCCTTTCTTTAAATGATCGGCCAGGTACAATACACTATCCACATTCATCACCAATAGATTGAGCCTGATCTGTTGGGCTAATTGGTTGATCCGGCCGATTTCTAAAATATTCACCGGAAAGGCCACTGTAATATCCGTCCACCCGTCTTTGGCAAAATATTCAGCCATTTTCAATGAAGACACCGTAATACCTGAGACCCCCTGTTCTCTGTACCACCTTCCCACTTCCCAAGACTGGGCGGTCTTAAAATGTGGTCTTAACCGGACATCATGTTGGTTTGCTTTCTTCAGCATGCGCTTAATATTCTGCAAACATTTATTTTTATCCAATAGAAGTGTGGGCTCGATAAGCTTCATATTTGTTTATTTTGTCTTTAGGGAAAAGCTCCTTTAGTAAATTTAAAAAATCTGGCTGAATTATAGTGTGTTATGTACGTATCCCTTCCAAAGATAAAAGTCAATGACCGAATCTCTCGTTTCCAGGATCTTAAAGGCGAAGAAAATTTTGAGTTAAACCGCTCTTCAACATACTTCTCAGTATGCACAGCCCTACCTTTTAAGACAAATGAAAAAAGAGAGTGAACAAATTACCTTTCTTTGCATACGGAATAAAATACAAATTGAAGTAGTTTACACTTATAGTTTTTGACCGAACATAGAATCAAAACCGGCTCATCAAGGCACTTTTTGAAGAGAATAGCCAGAGCTATTGTTGAAAAAAGTAACACAGAGGAAGCGCGTTTGAAACATTTTTTAGCAAAAAGAAAAAGTTTAATTCACTTCAGTATGATCGACTATATTATTTTATCTTTTCTTTGCGTCATTTACTTTGGACTCCATAGCCTGCTGGCTAGCCATAAAGTAAAATCTTGGGTACCTCTCCCCTCCCCTTACTACCGCCTGGCTTATTCCCTGATCGCAATCATCACTTTAGCTCCCATCGCACTTTACCTTGTGTCGGTACCAACCATACAGCTTTGGTCAAGTCATACGCTCAACCGTTTCTTTGGGTTAATGCTTGCCACCTATGGAATTATTCTCATCCAACGGACTTTCCGGTATTATTCCTTCAAAGAGTTTATGGGGTTCAAATCAGAGCTTGTCGACAAACATTTGATCACAGAAGGTGTTTTTCAATATGTGAGGCACCCCTTGTATACAGCTACTTTTTTATTAAGCTGGGGGTATGTGTTGTACTCTCCTACTTTGGCAAGCTTGGTTTCTATGATTTGGATCAACCTCTATTTACTCATAGGTACAAAACTGGAAGAGAAAAAACTGATAGAAGAGTTTGGAAACGAATACAAAGAATATCAAAAAAACGTACCGGCATTTTTTCCCCGCAAATTTCCTTTCAAAGGTTGATCAGCGATGGCCCGTTTTTTTCGAGTAATGCCTCACCCGGTTACAAAAACAAAGCTCCCAACCTCTTTTTTACAGATCGTTGGGAGTATCGACCACTTGAGGTAAAAATCATTGCTTATTACTGATTCACTTTTTGTATCAAAAAAGAAGCGACCACTTCCAGGCCCGTTTTAAAATCATTGTTATTACAGATCACCAAATCCGCTTCATTTCTATGGATTTCGATGTATTTCTGGTAGGAAGGCATCACATGTTTTTCATACCGGTACAGCACATCGTGTAGGTCATACCCCCGCTCAAGGTTATCCCGGATAATTCTTCTTTTGATTTTGATATGATCCTGAGCCTGTACAAACAATTTCAAATCAATCTGACGGGCAACTTCCGGATAGTGAAAGACAAACAAACCTTCCAAAATCACAATAGGCCGGGGTTCAAATCTCAAAAGGTCAGGCTGTTTCTGTTCATTATTAAACGTATACTCCAAGCGCTCAAACCCTTTTCCCTGTTTTAATTTCAAAATATCATGAGCAAGACTTACCTCATCAATCGACTCGGGTAGGTCAAAATTGACAATGCCGTTTTCATCCACCGGTTGCTCTCTTAGCGGTTTATAATAGTTGTCTTGGGAAATCTCACAAATATTTTCTTTTCCTACCTTCTTAATCAACTCTTGAAGAAAGAATGTTTTTCCGGAGCCGCTGCCTCCGGTAATGCCTACTATGAATGGTGTCATGTTTATTGATCTTTTTCTAGTTATTCATCTCCATCTTTTACTGCATTTTCCCTACGGAAAAAATTAGGTAGTGTATGGTATATGTATTAATTTGTTTATGACCATAAACCATTATTCAACTACAAAAGTAAAGATTTATGCACTAGCATGTATTTCCGGATCAACTAATCAATAGTTTTTCTATATAAAAAAGTAAGAATACAGAATTATTGATTGGTTTGCTTGTCAGCTTCAAAATTAGAGCTTGTCAGGCAAAAGTGGAAGAAATAAAAAAACCGGAGAGATTGAATTTCCCGGTTTGTATTTATTTATAAATCTTTTCACCTTTGCGGTTTAGCATTAATCCAACGGCATGACGAATTATACAGCCCTGAAAGAATTTCTTTCTAACCCAAAGAAAATCATTATTTTACCTCACCGAAAACCTGATGCGGACGCTTTGGGTTCTTGTTTGGCTTTATCTGCTTACTTAAGAAAAGCCGGACATACCACCACGGTCATTTCGCCCACCGACTATCCAAAGTTTTTATTTTGGATGCCTGGACAAAAGGAGGTACTGATCTATGAAAATGGCAAGCAAAACAAAGCCAAAAAACTAATTGAAGAAGCGGACTTGGCCTTTTGCCTGGACTTTAATGAGCTCAGTCGCATAGAGCAATTGGGTGAATTAGTGGCCAAAGCCAAGCTCAAAAAGGCTGTAATAGATCATCACCAAGGCAATATTGATTTTGCCGATTATTATTTGCACGACCCCAAAGCCGCTGCAACGGCCGAATTAGTCTATGACTTTATTCAGTTGGACGGAGGAAGCCAACATTTAGACAAAAAAATTGCCGAATGTATCTATGCTGGCATTATGACGGACACCGGTTCTTTCAAATTCCCCAGCACTTCCAGTAAAATTCATCGTATCATAGCCGACTTAATGGATTTGGGCATCAACGCCTCCCGCATTCATCGCCTTGTTTATGATACCAGTACTGAAAACCGCCTCCGTTTCTTAGGATACGCCCTGCACCAAAACCTCACTTTTCTCCCTGAGTTTAAAACCGGGTATTTTGCCCTTTCCAAAAAAGAATTAAAAGAATACAAAACCGAAACCGGTGACACCGAAGGTCTGGTAAACTATGCACTCTCAGTGAAAGGCATCCGCTTAGCGGCCTTGTTTTCCGAAAAAGAAGGGTTTACCAAAATTTCATTTCGCTCCGTGGGAGATTTTTCAGTAGCCAAATTAGCCGCAGAGCATTTTAACGGAGGGGGGCATGTCAATGCTGCCGGAGGTATTTATTACAAATCCCTGCAAGAAACGGTAGATACATTTGTCAAAATCCTGGAGCAATACAAAGAGGAATTGCATAAAAGTTCCGAATAATTCATGGGCATTCCAACGGAAAATAGGTTTTGAGGTTCTTTATTAATTAGAAAAGAAATTCTGATAACATGTTGTACTTGAATGTAAAACCAGAATACGGTTGAATTCAAATCTTAAAATAGCAACCTTAATTTCAATATCCTCAGTTTTACCATTTATATTCGAATTAGTACTATTATTACCGTCTAAAAAACCGGTTGAACTGTTGATACTGAGAAGGCTACTCTTGTAAGGACAAGCATTCAACGTATTCTCAATTGCCAACATGTTCTAAAACCTAATTTCCTTAAAAAAATAAGAAAGTAAGATATGAAATTAAGTAATCTACAAATTGTATTGGGGATCTTGTTCCTCTCTTTAAGTTTAAGCTCCTGCTCTTTGTTTGATAATGAGAATCCGTATGATGAGCAAATGAAAAAAGACCGGAAGATCATTGATCAATATATTACAGACAATGATATCAGTGCCACCCGGACTAATTCCGGCCTCTATTACTACAATTTGAACAAAGGCTATGGTACCAAACCCGCTTCCGGAAGTATCATGGAGATCAAGGGCGAGCTCTATAAATTAGATGGCACCTTACTGGACGATAGTTTACACCGCGTCTTCCTGGCCGATTACGGCACGCTTACTTATGGTATCACCGAAGGTTCATTGCTCTTAAATGAAGGAGGTTCGGTAAATTTGATTATCCCTTCAGGCTTGGCCTTTGGTGAAAATTCAGGAAAATACAATGATGTGAGTGTAGAAAAGAACACGATCCTTAGGGCTCAAATCGCTCTGCAAGATGTTCGTGACAAAGAAGGGCAGAAGTACTATGAAACAGCAAAAATTGAGAACTACTTGCAGGTAAATGAGTACATGGAGTATGAGGTACTGGACTCTGGTGTGTATAAAGTCGTCTTAGAAGAAGGTACAGGCGAAGCTATTGGAGAGGATATCTTCCGCTTGAAAGCCAATTATAAAGGGACCTTCCTGGACGGAGAGGAATTTGATAAAGGCCAAAATGCCGATTTCAGAATGCAAGAAGTAATCACCGGATGGAAAATTGCGCTAAGTAGTATGAAAAAAGGAGAAAGAGCCTTAATTTTGGTTCCCTCTCATGTAGCCTACGGTTTTAAAGGCAATGGAGAGATACTACCCTATTCTACTTTGGTATTTGAAATAGAGCTGTTAGAGACTTATTAGTAAAGAATATGAATGTAAAGTTTTTGTCAATCCTGGCCCTCCTTTTCTCGGTTTTGTGCTTTAGTGCATGCGATGAAGATGACGAATTTAATTTTGAAGAACAAAGCCAACGAGATGATTTTATCATTCGCGAGTACCTCAATGAAAATAATATTCAAGCGAGCAAAAGTGAGTTAGGAGTTTATATGGAAGTCCTTCAAGGACCTGGAGGGGCCGCCCCGGAGGCAACAGACCTTGTGAAGGTGCATTATGCGGGTAAGGTGCTGAACGGCCACCAATTTGATAACTCTTACTACCGAGAGGAGCCTTTTGAGTTTCAAGCAGGTAGTGGTCTGATCGTTAGCAAATACAACGATGACGATGAGCCACAATTTAGTGGCTCGGTAATTCCCGGGTGGATTGAAGCCATACGATTGATGAAACAAGGAGAGAAAGCCCGTTTCTACATACCTTCTGGCTTGGGATATGGCCAACAAGGCCAAACCACCCAACAAGGTGTGAGGGTCATTCCTTCCAATGCCGTTTTAGTGTTTGAAATAGAATTACTCAGTATTAAGAGTTTATAGACCTGTTCAAAAGATTTTAAAAGGGTTAAGTATCGAGGAAGCCTTCCTGCTACTTAACCCTTTATTTTATCTATCGTTTTCAAATAATTCATTCACAGATGAAAAAAATCTGCTTTGCTACCAATAACCCCAACAAACTACGAGAAATTCGCCAAGCCCTGGAAGGGCATTTTAACGTAGTAGGGATGCAAGAGATAGGGTGTACCGAAGACATACCGGAGCCTTACGATACTTTGGAAGAAAACTCAAATGCAAAGGCGGTTCATATTTGGGAAAAATTTCAAATTGACTGTTTTGGCGATGACACCGGTCTGGAAGTAGAAGCCTTGAACAACGCCCCCGGTGTACTGTCAGCGCGCTATGCAGGTGAACAAAAAGACAATAATGCCAATATCCGGCTGCTTCTGAAAAATTTAGCCGGGAAACCCCACCGGAAAGCCCGTTTTCGCACCGTCATCACCTTGTACTTACAAGGTAAAAGCCATCAGTTTGAAGGCATCGTCAACGGACATATTACTGAGGAACTTCGAGGAGAAGAAGGCTTTGGCTATGATCCCGTTTTTGTACCGGAAGGGCATACCCACACCTTTGCGGAAATGAGCCTGGAAGAAAAAAATAAAATCAGCCATCGCGGAAAAGCCGTGCAACAGCTGATTTCATTTTTGAAAAATGTTTAATCGCAGCAAATAATATTTTTGAGAAAAGAGAGGGAGCTTAAGCCTTCTCTTTTTCTTTTGTACTACTAGAACTCACATAGTGCAGTTTTAGCAGATCGTGTTGCTCTACAGCCATCTCGATAGAAGCACTCCTCGTATAGTCAAACTTCACTTTGTACACATCCGAATACAGTTTTTTTACAATGGTACCTACCTGTCCTTTGTGTAGATCTCTGGCAGGAATATCCTTTAACAATACTACCCTTTGATTCGATAAAATAGGTTGTTGTTTCATTGCCCATAAACTTGATTAAGTAAAAAAAAGATGATGACTCGTTGACAGCTAAAAAGTAGTAGTTTCATACACAAAGTTGTGAGCCTTGTGATTGAAAGATTTAAGTAGTAGTTTTTTTCTAAGAATCGCTTTATTGCGTCCGTCAACTATAAAATTAGGAGCTTATTATGCAAAATTAAATGATTATTTTATTAAGATAAAAGTGATTTTCATCATAAATTTACAGCTTATATAAAGGTACCTAATTGCTAGTAAATTTACCACCATCAAGTACACTTTGTTATTAACATTTTCAGTATCAATCAAAATTATTTTTTCCTTTTTAGGCTCTTTGTACAAAATCTATTTACTATGAAATTCATCCCCTTCCTTTTTTACTTAATTATCTTGTTTTCGACCGGGTGTAAAAAACCAAGTACCCACAAAGCACAGTACCTTCAGGGAATTGAGGGACAAGTCATTTGGAAAGAGGGAAATTTTATGCCGGGTCCGGCACCCAGACCGGGTGAACCAAGCAAAAAACAGAAGACTCAGGGGGTAGAACGGGAAATTCTGATATATGCACTCACTCAGTTAAAACAGACTCAAAGAAAGGGAGCATTTTTTACTCAGGTATCTACCGAGCTTATCAAAACGGTTAAGAGCGATACGGAAGGAAGGTTCCGGGTCGGTTTGCCAGCCGGGCAATACTCTGTATTCGTAAAGGAGGAGCAAGGACTGTATGCCAACTTCTTTGATGGAAAAGGGCATATTCACCCTATAGAAGTAAAAGAAGGAGAATATACCACAATCCAAATTACAATAGACTACAAGGCGGCCTATTGAGGGGTCAATTGGTTTTCGCCTCTTTGTTTATTTCTGATCAAACAATCGATATATGTTTTCATATATTTCGGTAAATCAGGCTGCCGCTGGCTACTTACCAAATTGCCTTCTACTACTACGGCATCATCTTGCCAGTTGGCTCCGGCATTTTCCATATCTTCTTTAATAGACAAGGCGCTGGTAACGGTACGACCATTTAAAATCTTGGCCGATATCAGAACCGAACCTCCATGAGAAAAGTGGCCGATAGTTTTGTTTAACGCATCCATATCGTGAACAAATTTAATCACATGGCCAAACCTGCGAAGCTTATCCACGGCCCACCCACCTGGGATCAACACACCATTGTACTCATGGGGATCCACTTCTTCAAACGCAAAGTCGGTCAGTGCCGGCACTCCATGTTTACCATAATACGCCTTGCCTGCTTCCTCCCCTGCCAGGTAAACAAAAGCTCCTTCTTCTCGCAGCCTCAACACCGGATACCATAAACTGAGATCATCAAATTCATTGTGTACAAATGTAAGAATACGGGTTCCTTCCAGTCTGCTCATAAGTTCAATTTTTCTTTAATGTTCAGATTTAACTTTGAAAAATACAACAGTTCCCACAAATATTTTCGGGGATTTGCCGGAACTCTACTGAGAATCAGACGGATTAAAATCTTTGGAAAGGTACTTCCCGGATAGGACCTGAGGAGGAGGATGTAAAAAAGCTCCACAAAATGCAGAGCTTTTTCATTACTAAACCAAATAATCCTTTTAATTGACAGGGGTATTATTATCCCTTGTCACTACTAATAACCAAAATCTTACATAATTGATTTACTTTTTTTTATTTTTTTAAATATTTTTTAGCATTTCTCTTTTTTTAAGCATTTTTTAGGACTTTTACAAGATAAAATAGTCTCATTCCCTTAGTATTACTCCGTGATATCGTATTCCCTTTTGCTTTTTGATTCGCTTTTATACGTTTTTCCACTGAAATTTCTATAGCTTTGGTTAAAGGCAGTGCCAGCCCCATTCACCTAAAATTCCATAATCAAAGCGCTATTTTGGAGAATTCATTTAGAAATAGCACCTGGTTTCATAGCTCAAAAAAGTCGACAAATAACCGGATATTACATAAAAGCAATTTTACCCAAAGTATCATTAAGAACTTTAAATACCTATTAATAAGTATAAATCAACTTTCTAAAATAGATAATTATTCCTATCTTGAAACAAAGGTAGTATTAGTATACAACTTAAATTGATTACTCATTTTACCCGGTATCATTTACCTTTTATTAGTTACACTAGCAAAAAGGCACTCCTACAATCAATACAAATCCCCTTTAATGTAAGTCACAATGCATCAGCCCTTGTAAGGAAAGGGCAAATGACAGACACTTAAAATACTACGGCAAAATATTTACTAAACAAGACTATTCCCATTACTCATGGATCATTTCGACAATTTACCTCTCTCGGAAAAGGCAAATTTGCTATTCTCATTTGCCGATTACCTTACCAGTGAAACTTCTCACGGTATATGTTCCAGTTATTACTTGATGGATGGGGATTTGATAGAGGTGAAATACAAAACCTCTGATAACTGCATTCTTCGGATCTCAAGAATTGAAAACCTTGACACACTCTATAAAATATTTCAGGATGTGGATATCAATGGTCTTCACTAGGCAAATAGCTTCACCCTCTCTTCTTTCATCCGGGGCATTGTAATAGATGCCCCCTTTTCTTTTCAAATGCCAATCACCTGGAATTGTTAACAATAACAGTTTATTTTTTAGAAAAATCCTACTGAACTTTCCTCCGGCACCATTAGTTTTGCAAGTAAAAGGAAACCCATCAAACAGAAGAGAGAAATTATGTTTACAGCAATAATAGGAATCAGCTTTATCGCCTTGTTTTTCATCCTGATGAGCGTGCGGTTAATATTCTTAAAAAAGGGGGAATTCAAAGGTACTTGTGCCTCACAAAGTCCTTTTTTAAATAAAGAAGGGGCAACTTGTGGCATGTGTGGCAGGACTCCGGACCAGTGTGAAAACAAATAACCTTCCTCACTTTTTTCAGAATGTTCTCTACTTTTTCCCGAAACAGGTAAAGTGCACTATACTCCATTTTCGATGAAATCAAAAATCACCTTATTTTTAAAAGGCGCAGCTATGGGTGCCGCAGATGTAGTACCAGGCGTTTCCGGCGGTACCATTGCATTTATTACGGGTATTTACGAAAGGCTGATTCGCGCGATCAAATCGGTAGACTTCACTACCTTACAGCTTTTATTGAAATTCCGTTGGAAAGAATTTTGGCAACATATTGACGGTACTTTTTTGGTCACACTTTTTGCCGGCATACTTACATCTGTGGCCTTATTGTCCAGGATCATCCTTTATTTGCTCAACAATTATTCGGAGCTCTTGTGGTCTTTTTTCTTCGGATTGATCATCGCTTCGGCTTTATTGATCGCTAAGAAAATCAATAAATGGAGCCTCCCGGCCGTTATTTCCTTCTTCATAGGCGCCTCGATCGCTTACTACATAACGGTGGCGACCCCCGGTCAAACGCCTGAAGAGATATGGTTCATCTTTCTCTCCGGAGCAATCGCGATTTGCGCCATGATATTACCGGGGATTTCAGGTAGCTTTATCTTATTGCTTTTGGGCAAATACGAATTCATCATGCAAGCAGTAAAGCAATTTAATATATGGGTCATTGCCGTGTTTGCCACAGGTTGCGCATTTGGGTTATTATCCTTTTCCCATATCTTGAATTTCCTCCTCAAAAAATACCATGATTTAACTGTAGCCCTACTCACAGGATTTATGGTAGGCTCTTTAAACAAGGTCTGGCCTTGGAAGCAAACTGTCGAAACATTTATAGACAGGCACGGTGTGGAAAAACCATTGGTACAAATTAACATAAGCCCCTTAAACTACGAAACCATCACTGGCCATCCGGCTTATTTGCAATGGGCTGTACTATTGGCCATCGGGGGCTTTGCCTTGGTTTATTTGATAGAGAAATTTTCCGGACATAATACGGAACCTCAAGGAGCATAGTAAAAATACCCTCGCATAGTCAACAGTTCTTCAAGGCTTTGACAATGGTGAAAAATATTATGTACAGCTACCTCAGGTAAGGCTTTGATTTCTTGAAAGGAAAGAAAGGCAACTTTTTGAATAATTTGCTCATTTGCTTTCATTTCAGGATCAATGCCCTGCTTGAGTTCCCCCCCGGTAATTTCTACAGAAAAAAATAATTCCACGGCATGTAAAGGCTTTTCCATAAACTCATTGACAAATAAAAAATCCTTTACTGCGATATTATAACCGGCTTCTTCCAAGAACTCCCTTTCCAACGCCCGTGCTGATGACTCGCCAAACTGCACTCCTCCCCCGGGAGGTGCCCAGAAATACCCTTCTTTGCCCGGGTACGCATGTTTCACCATTAACACCTGTGAACCTTGGGTACAAATTCCACAAACCCGGCTTCTCAATCTATGCCCGAAGGTAGTGATAATGGATTTTTCTTGTTGAGTCATGAATCTTTTAATATTCCACTAAAAAAGTGTAACAACACTCACAAAACAGGATGATGACACTTGAAAATATACTTAATTAAATAGTTTTTCGATTAGCTCGTCAAAGTCTTTTGCTTGCGAGTAATTTCTTCCGGCATAAACATTAGCCATTAACTTGATATAGTTTGGCTTTTGGTTAATTAAAATATACTCCAACAAAATATTTCCATACATTTGGTTCAGTACCTGACCGGGCTCAAAGGCTGCGGGAGTAGGTTTCAAATAATGTTTCTCCACCGTTTTCACGGCATTTTCCTGATCGTAAAGTTTCCGGTCAGAAACACTTAACCGGTACCCCAAGGAAGTGACTTTATCGCGCAACAAGTCGAATAAATGTTGAAATGCCATATGCTCCCAAGGCTCCTGATAGTAAATAGCCAAACCGTTAGAGTAAGGTGTGTTATAAATATTCACATGAGGATCTAAAGAGCTTGCTTGTTTTTTCTCCGCTTGATATGCCTGGTATATATGAGATAACAAAGGTTGGTGTTCCTGCCCTTGAAGCCATTTAAAATAAGCTCCCCGTTCAGAAATATTTCGATTAATAAGTTCCGAATGATAAGGCAAAGCAGCACTTTTTCCTTTATTTTTTCCGGAAAACAAACGCTTAAAGATTTGCTCAAAAAATGTCATATCCATGTTTTCTATTGACCAAAGATACACAAATTAAAAGGAAGTTTTGAGGAAGGAGAGGAGTTTGGCAAGGATTTAGATGATTAGATTATACCTATAATTTTTTGAACTATCTCTACTCTTTCTCAGACTGAATACTCTCAATAAAAAGACCCCGTTCCGAAACGAAACGAGGTCTACGCTTTAACAATTAAACCAAATAATCCTTAAAATATCCTGCTTAATATTTTTAGTGTTTACAGTATTATCACGTTTTTCTTATCCCACCCAAAGCACTTTCCTTGCCTTGGAATTATTTCAAAGTGTAAATTTACAAATTTACTTTAATTCTTACACAAATTTTTCCATTCAAATACAATGAGTGGTAAGACCTATAACATTAATAATCAACAAATAGTGCTCTATCTCCTCAAAAAACACGAAACAATTCCATGAAAAGAAACTTTTTTTATTACCCAAACACAATAAAGGCGCTTCTTGCGAATTAATACCGTTGTTTCTTAAGAGCGCTATGAGTATCATTCAAATTCACATAGTAAGCATATGCTTTAATTAAGTTCATGGCCATTTGATGCACTTCCACCTCTTCTTTGAGTGCCACATCATCTTCCATTAGCCACTCCACCTGTCCTTTATCCTTACTGGACAAATGACCCATTAGATAATTCTCAATGATTTCAAATCTTTCTTCTTTTTTAATATTTCTTAACATATTCCTATTATTTAGTTTTTTTAGATATGAATCCCTGTAGGATTAGTATTCACTCTCATTCGGAATGTAATCAGGTGATTTGAAATAACTTAAGAAGCATGACCCGGGGTTACATTCTATCCGTTAGCTTTGACTAATGAAAGAGAAAAGAGTGATTTTATCCGTCTTGATACCCATATAAAACCTGTTATTCGGAATTATTTTCACTCAAAAAATAACACCTCCGATCAAAGGACCTTTCATAAAAAAGGTTCCTGAATCCTATGTAATAATTTTAAAATTTATAAACTTAATCCTACTCTTCAACTTTTTATAAACCACCTCAAAAAAAGATTTCAACCTGCCTCCTGCTTTCTGATATACCTAAATAAAAAAGAGGCCGAATAGCCTCTCAATTCACAAACCCATTCTTATCATTTTAACTTTCAATACCCGCCAGCCAAGTCCGTCCTTTAGCCTCCGAGTCAAAATATTGAACGTTCACTATCCCTTCCAGACTTTCTTCAACCAACTCCATAATGTCAATGACATTTTCAGTTGATACCACCCAAGCGACATGCCTCAACCCGGCTTCACGCGCCTGAGAAAACCAGTTTTGCGTTAACCAATATTTAAACGAAGTATTAGAAAACTGGAATTGGGAAGCATCGATAAGTAATTTATCCAACTTCCGGTTTGTCAATGTACTTAACACATCATACGATACTTCTTGTAAATCAAACTCATCCGGAAATCCGTAAAAAGTGTGACTTAAAAAAAGGTGCTGGTAATCAAAAGTACATTTTGAAAAATTCCTTTCCCATAGCGTAAGTAGATTGTAACTGTTATTCATAAGGCAAATAATTATCTGGTGATCGTTTTGAAATACAAACTCCTTCCATCCACCTATAAAAGAAACGAAACAACCAGGGAACATTTCACTCTATGAACTGGAATCCTCGCAGATATCTTACACAGGTTTTTACCAAATCCATCCCATTCACTCTCAATCACATATATAAAAATGCTTCATCAGCCTAATTCACAAAAAATTGTTGGTAATAAACTCACCTTCTATAGATAAAAATTTTATATTTATTTAAATTATGATAACATATTGATTATCAGTATAATTGTGTTTTTATTTATATTTATTGCGACAATATTTGCGACAAATAATATTTTAGAAATGCCTGATAATCAAAACTTACAAGACTTACAAGAGTATAAACCAGCTATATTAAAAGATGCCAATGGAGATGTGAAAAAGCGTTGGTATGTAGAGTTTTATGCATTAGATGCCACTACCCAAAAATTGAAGCGAAAACGGGTTTTCATTTCTACAAAGTATAAGACGAAAAAAGATAGATATGCATTTGGCAATAAACTAGTAAAACAGATCAATACTCTATTGATGAAGGGTGCTCACTTTAATGCATCTAAAGAAAGGAAACCAGATGCAGCATGGGAGCATCAAAACGTCGTTGAACTGTTAGAATATGCTTATCAAATCTTAACAAAAAATGCACGGTATTATAGTATAAAAACCTATAAGTCTAATAAAAACAATTTCATTAATTTCTTGGAAGAAAACGGCCTTGATAACCAAAAGCCTGAAAATATCCCTATTCAAAGTTATTTCCAGTTTTTTGATGAAATTGTGACCAAAAGAAACCTATCCAATTCGACTTACAATACCCGATTAAGGACGTTAAAAACTCTCTTTAATGTTCTTGTTCGCAGGAAAATACTGGAAGCAAACCCTTTGGCAGAAATCGAAAAACGCAAACATACTCCTAAAACGAACCAAGCCTTTACCGATGAACAAAGAGAGGCCCTGGAAACTTACTTAAAAGAAAAAGCTCCTAATCTTTACTATTTCACTCGTTTAATTTATTCAGGCTTTTTAAGACCTACAGAAATCACCCGATTGAAAGCCAAGCATGTAAAATTACAATTTAACCAAATAGTTGTGCATGCAGAGATGTCAAAGACCGCAAAACCTGGTGTAGTGATCATAAATAAGGGATTGAAAAATGTTTTTGAAGAAATGAAGATTGATAAAATCCCAGAAAACCACTATCTATTTAGTACAGGTTTAAAACCGGGGACAAAACGAATTTTTGCTAGTAATGTTTCTAATATACATGGAACGATATTAAAAGACCTCGGTTTGTTTGGTAAGAATTTGACTTTGTACTCCTGGAAACATACGGGTGTGGTTAATGCTTACCGTGCAGGTGTGGATATTAAAACCTTACAATCCCTACTCCGTCACCACTCTTTAGAAATGACAGATATCTATTTAAGAAGTTTGGGGCTTTTTCACAATAAAAATATTGAGGAAATCTCTTGGTAAGAAAACTGATAAAAACCAAAAACAGGCCTTCCGACCTGTTTTTGCATCATTTTAAAAATTTACTCTTCCCCTTCACGAAGGATTGCATCCACCTCTTCAAAGGGTTTGCCCTCACACAAAGCGGCAATGGCCCGTTTTAACTTTTTGCGATCGCCTTTAAAAAACTTTCCGTACCGGATCCTATTCGTTTTTTTCATTGTACTAGGAAAGTCTCCTCCCATCATTGGAGGGAGCCAGGTATGTATACAACGATTTCCTGAATAATCCCTTCCTCCGGAAAATAATATTTGATTCTTTTTTATATCGTTTTCATCTCCATAATAAGAAAAGTTGAAGGTTTTATCTTCCACCCCTCTTAAACTTGATAAACTTTGGTATTCACATTTTGCCCCCCCTGCCTTATCAATTATGAATACCTCAAAATTATACCCAAAATCAAAAAGAATAGACTTTCCATCTAAAGAATTGGGGACATAATTTGTAGACCTAATACCGGCTGTAGTTTGAAACCCATTTTTTCCCTCTGCTAAATAGGTCAACACCCCTGCTTTTTCATTGATAATTAATACAAAATAGCCTTTTGTGTATTTGGAATACCCTTTATAGAAAACCAGGTCTTTGGGCAGTTTTTGACTTTCGGCCTTTCCAAAAGCCCCCAATAACACCCAGAAGGTAAGACATAATAAAATCTTCTGTTTCATAAAATCAAATAAAACCAAAAACAGGCCTCCCGACCTGTTTTTGCATCATTTTAAAAATTTACTCTTCCCCTTCACGAAGGATTGCATCCACCTCTTCAAAGGGTTTGCCCTCACACAAAGCGGCAATGGCCCGTTTTAACTTTTTGCGATCGCCTTTAAAAAACTTCCCATACCGGATCCTATTCGTTTTCTTTAAATAACTTGGAAAATTCCCACCCATCATTGGAGGGAGCCAAGTATGCAAACACAAGTTTCCCGAATAATCATCTCCTCCTATAAAACTTAATTGATTTTTATTCAAGCGTTTTAACCCTCCAACAAAACGAAAATTATAAGTTTCATTCTCTACACCACTTATACTTGATAAAAGTTCTTGTTCACACAGGCTACCACCGTATTTTGAAAGAATAAATACCTCAAAATGATAGCCTAAATCAAACCTTGTATATCCATCAGGTGAAACGTCAGGAACATAATTTGTGGACCTAATACAGGCTGTAGTTTGAAATCCATGTTTCCCTTCAAACAAATAAGTCAACACCCCTGCTTTTTCATTGACGATCAATACAAAATACGCTTTTGTGTATTTGGAATACCCTTTATAGAAAACCAGGTCTTTGGGCAGTTTTTGACTTTCGGCCTTTCCAAAAGCCCCCAATAACACCCAGAAGGTAAGACATAATAAAATCTTCTGTTTCATAATGGCATCTTTATATATTTTCTAATAGAAGTAAGAATTTTTTACCAGAACCCTCTTTTCGCAATTCATCCCACTGCCATTTATACAAGCTCTTCCGTTCAAAATTGCTATTCGTCCCCGCATAGTCCATATAGTTCTCCTGGGTAAGGGACAGGCCAACTTCCTTACCCTTACTTTTCTCTTTTGGCACCTTCTTCTTTTCTACTTTCAGTTGTTCAAGCCTGTTTTGTTCCACCTCCAGTTCACTTTCCTTGGTTACCCATGCTGCCGCTTCCTTCGCCGGATCGGTATTCAGCCCCCCTATGGATACCAAGGCAATATTGTCTTCCTGGGTAATCAATTGTTGAATGTCTTGTATCCTCTGCCGGAAGGTCGAATAACCCCTGAAATCTTGCAAAGTGATGGGTGCTAGGCAACTGCGGTATCTCCCGCCCAATGTATTGTACCGGTGGTACTCTTCCAATGAGTAGTGAAGGGCCTGCATCGCCTGGTTCTTATCCTGATACGATTGAATATTATCTTTTAACAAGTCTATCTTTTTATCCAATTGTTTGATTTCTGCCTCAACTTCTTCCCGGGAACGTTGATCTTCTATTTTTCCATTGCCTAATGCCTGTCCATCAAAGGTATGGCTAAGCCCTAAACCGTGGGCAACCTCATGGACAATCTCATCTACACTGCCAAAACCGTTGGAAAACATAAAGGTGATACCATCCCCGTTTAGCGTAAAGCCGTTCACTTTGTCCGTAGGGTTCCCCCCGGCTTTGTAAGCTGCAAATAGATCGGGGCAGTAAAAGACATACACATATTTATACGGTTCGGCATCGTGCAAATCATCCTTAAGGGGAAATCCATGTAGGTCACTCACTCCCGCCTGAGTCATCTGGTTGAGCATTTTACGCTCCTCCTGTAAAAAAACATCGTACTTTCCATTGGTCCCGTTGTTAATCAAGGGATCGTTCCAGGCTTTTTTAAAGCTTTTGTTTGCCTGTGCGGCTTGGGCGGCCCGGAGTTCATCTGCCGTACCATGGGCCTGGGTATTGTACCCGGACAAACGGGTAAACTCATTGACAAAATCCACCATCGCCTGATATACATTGTTGTTCTTATAAGCTTGCTCTTTCCCCTTCCGGTCAATTGCCCGTTGTGGATTGAGAAAACGGGCCAATTCTCCCATCACAAATTTTATAAACTCTTTTCGTTGGGCATCAACGCTGGTCATAAACTTATTGCCTGAGGACTCTGTGGTATAGTACTTTTGTACATCGGCGCCCAAAAGGGTCAGTTGATGAGTCGTACTGGCTATTTCACTGTAAATAAAGGCCTGGTTCAAGGACTTCTTGTTGAGGTAGTC
Source organism: Rapidithrix thailandica (assembly GCF_039710355.1). Lineage (NCBI taxonomy): Bacteria > Pseudomonadati > Bacteroidota > Cytophagia > Cytophagales > Flammeovirgaceae > Rapidithrix > Rapidithrix thailandica. The sequence continues at coordinate 228,916 of NZ_JBDKWZ010000007.1, forward strand.
TTTCAATTGTGCTTCACGGATATCCGGAATCGAAGATGTAGGCACTTTGCTATGGCTTTTGGCAGCTCCAAAAGTGAGGTATACGGGCTGTACAATGGCGATATACCGCTGTTCATTGGGGTACAGCACCAACTTGCCTACTTCTTTATTACTAATCATGGCCGTGATATATACCTCTTTGGCAAAGGGTTTTAAACACTCCAGACGGATGGTCGGTAGCGATAACTTTATCCCGGCTTTTCTTCTCTGTTTTCGCTGTTTTTCGCTTTCGATCTTGAGTGTGACAGAAGTATCCGCACCCCCGTTAATCGTCACAATGGACGGGTCGGAACTGATGAGTTTTGCCGTGGCTTGTTTGCCGCATTTATCGTGAAAGCCCTGACCGGGTTCCAGGTTTACGACTATGTCCACAATGTTTTTGGTGTTCTGGTAATTGCCCTGAACATTGGGTGGCCAGATGGACAGATGCGGACAGAGGTAATCGTAGTTACTGCCAAAGTTTTTCTCCTGTCGCTGGATGCTTGTCAGCTTGGTGTATTCCAAAATATTCCCTTCCCCTACGTTGGCTTTCTCATAGCGGTCAAAACCAAAGGCCCCGTCATAGCCCTTGTCTGCTTTTCCATATTGTTCGTCTGCATGTTCCTGCGAGCGGTAAAAATCTACCACATAAGCGTCTTTGGGCAATCCCAGTGGAGGAACTTGTATAAAGTTTTTCGGATTACCGGATTCGGATACGATAAACATAGTCAAAAAGGTTTAATAGTGATTCATTAGGATTTGGGTGTGGCTTCTAACAATACCCGGGTCGTATTGCCGGTGACGGAGACGTTTTTTAACTGCCCGTCTTCCAAGGGCTTGCCGTCCCGTTTGAAGTCGTGTTTGCGGTTGTCCAGGTTGATGTCCAAGTTTTTTCCCGGCCCGTTTTCTGTCTGGATCACCAGGGTCACTTCGCCGTTATGGATTTCCTCAATTCTCTCCCCTTCCTCATTCTCGTAATACATATCCATAATGATCAATTCTTCCTCCGGTGTAATAGTGGTCACCGGGGTATCCTGGGCGCTCAGGTCGGTTTCCTTCCAGTAGTGTTCCAGGATTTTCACCCCTCCATCGTAGAGGATGGCCGGGGAGAGTTTGATTTGGGTCATCATCGGTTCCCCGTTCACTCCGTTGAAGTGGTTTTTGAAAAAGACGCAGTGCACATCGTAGAGTTCGAAGACCCGGCTTTTGCTGTCCTGGGTGACCGGGGAAACCACAATCTTTACTTTTTTCACCATATCCATGCCCACCGACCAGGCAAAAAAGCTTTGATCGGAAGTGGTTTCAAAAGTAATGTCAAAAATCGTCCCGTTAGGTTTGCCCATCGGTTTGCCGTGTTCGTCTACCGAGCGGGTAAACCGGAATTTGAAGTCAAGAATGTTAATTTCCTTGTCTTCCACGTAGAGTTTTGCAATCAAACTCATATCATTCAAGGGTTTAGCGGTTGAAAAAAATTAACTAAAAGTAGCTAGCTGTTTTGTTAGTAGACAGAAGTATAGAAAATACAATGCAATACGTAATTATACACACAAAAAAGCGCTTAACCTTGAGATGTTATTAGTTTTTTCAAAAAGGAATTACCTGAATAAAGGCAGCTATAACCCCACTTTTAAGCTTCGTAAAGTCGCTAATCGATACAAATTCTGTAAGTTATGCACAAAGTCCACCCGGGTATAACGGCCCGCAATATGGGTTGTAAAACTCTCTCCGGTTTGTGTCAGGCAAAAGCCCTGTTTGTGGTAGGTGTTGGCACCACACATTTCAAAGCCCATGGCCAAGAGCCAGTTGGGCTGTAAGAGGATCGGAAGGACCTTGTCGGCCGGTAGGCGGTTAATCAATTGTTGATCGTAGTCCAGGTGGCTTACTTCTTCCAGGCAGAAGCGTTTATCCGGTTGCACTGCGCGCATGTCCACGTAATTGCCCAATTGCAATTCAAGCATCATTATTTCAGGAGTTTTCGGATTTGATGGGCCAGGTTCCGGACTTTGGTCCGGTCGATGGCGGTCAAGGGGTCTTTGCGGTTAAAAACCAGGATCAGGGTGTAGATCAAATTGGGTTTGGCCCTGAGGTAGAGGTGGTACACCGCTTTGGCATCGGTGGATAGCAGGTCCAGTTTGGCTTGTCCGGCCGGCATTTTCTCTACATCGGGCAGGTACAGGTCTTTTTCTTCGCTTTGCATCATCTCCCGGAAGTAGCCCAGGGATTGGTCGTTGAGCCGTTGGTTTTGCCGTTGGGGTTTCAAGGGTTGTACGATCTCTCCGTTTTCGTACTTGCCGGTAATTTCCGTATGGATGGAAAGACGCAGGTTTTCGTCAATGTTGAGTTTGCCGTGGATCTTCAAAATAGCCACCCGCATGCAGTTAAATTCATTCTCCAGTTTGTTCATCAGCTCGTAGATTTCCGAGAGCCGGTTGATCAGCTCCAGCAAGGTATAGTCCACCAAAGCCTTGATGCCCAGACTCACTGCGTTGAGCAGGTTGGCAAAGGCCTTGCCCAGCACCACCCGTTGCTGCAAGAGGGTAAACACCAGGATGGCGGCCACCACCTGCAAGAGGCCAAACTCTTTGATCGCTTTGATCAGGTTGTGAAGATCTTCCGGCATAAATTCTATACATGGTTTTCGATGCGGTGACAAGCATTTTGTGCGGCCTGGAGGCCGGCCGCTCCCGTGCCGAAGCCCTGAACGATCCCGTCCCAAAAGTTGGCTTTTCCTTCGGTGTTCTGCCCGGTCGTTTGGATATTTTGTACCCCTTCGATCTGATCGGGGGCCAGGTTCCGGAGACGCACCCGGTCGCTGCCGTCCAGGTAAAAACAGCCCGGGGCAAACAGGTAGTAAAGCTGCAAACCGAACTGTTTCAACAGGGCCGGGTTGCCCGCTTCCAAAGGAAGGGCTTGATTTTTTTTAGCGTAGTACAAAGGCCGGTCGTAAACGGCCACCGAATACAAATGCCCCTCCAGGCTTTTGTTACCCGAACTCACCCCGGTAGCGGGCGAGCCGATGTACAAACGGTCGCCAAGCCCGTAGCCCGACATATCCGAAGGGTGCCAGGAAGACCCTGACACATGTAATTTGGTAAATCCGTTCAAACAACGGGCATTGCCCGGCCAGCCGGACAAGGGATAATTGTTGTAAAACAGACTGGTTACCGTATTGACCGTATCGTGCCGGAAGTTATTGCTCAAAATAATACTGCCCGATTGCAGACCGGTATTGGCATTACTCTGGTTGGAATACAAGGAAATATGGCCATTGGGTTCAAGGGAAAACAGCACTTCGTTTTGTGTTCCTACGCGAAGAATGATATTCCTTTCGGCGGGCAATGGTGTGGCCAAACGATAGGTGAACAAAACGGTATAGCCCGTAGGACTACTTTGTATGTTGGGATTGGCTTTTGGTATCAGGTCCAATACGCCTACGTCAACGTACTTGCCCAAACCCAATTCCATCCCGTGGGTTATAGCCGGCAACAAGCTTTTTTGTTCCAGCCAGGCCCCGTCTCCCATTGCGTCCGGAGTCGGGAGGTTCACAACCGTTCCGTCTTTGGCCGGGTCGGATACATCCCGCAACACATCGCCTTGAAGGTCGGAACAGAGGTATTCAAAACTCTTGCCCGGCACCTTATCGTAGCCCCCTTGCAACAGCGTTTCTATCTCGTTTTGCTCCAGCAAGGTATTGGCATAGAAAAACATCCGGTTCAGGTAGATAAACGGGTGACCGGTTGAAGGGATACAATAGCCCAGGCGAAGCCCTTTTTTATAATTTCCTCCACTGGCGTAGTCCCAGGTAAAGTTGTTTTTGACCAGGGTGGCATACTTGTTTTTCCCTTCGTGGAAAGCGTAGAGTTTGAGCTGTTGGGAAACCTGGTTGTAAGCAATACAAAAGGTAAACCAACTGTCGTGGTGCTCCTGGCCAATGGTGTCCAACACATCGTGGCTATCCCACTGGATCATAGCAGAGGTGCCTAAATAATTTAGGTAAACCCAATAGCCGGACTGGTTGCTGGAGTCCAGTAAATTGAAGGCCCCGGGCACGGAAAGCCACCGCCGGTAGTTGGCCTTTCTTCCCTTTCCCATCGCCCGGAATTTCATCCGGAAGAACAAGGTATAACTCCCGCCTTCAGCTTGGCCAATCGCCGGTGTGCTCCAGTCGGCACTTTGCAAGTACTTGTTCGGCGTATACAAATCCTCCGGAATCAAAGCCGCCATAGGCGTAGCGGTATGTTGCTTATAAAAATCCTTGCTCTGCCGGTTGGAGGAAGGGTTTACGGCCCCCACTTCTTGTTCGCTGTAGTTTTCCAAATACCCATGGGCCGCTGCAAGGGGCGCGGCTTTGGCGTAGTTAAACTGCTCGCAATGATCAAACACCCACAGGCGCTCTGCCGGGTCGTTGGCAAGGAGCAAACGCCGGACATAGTGCTGCTGTAAGGGCCAATAGCCGATACAGGACGAGCGTGCCGGCACCGGCACCAACCCCGCCCATTTGTGCAAGGCCTGGACCTCCGCTTGACTAAGTGCCTTGTCGTACAGGGAAATATGCGACTGCAAACCGTCAAAGCGGTTTTCCGTGTGGTTTACCCCGTCCCATTTGCCCAGTGTCAACGGCTCGTTGTTCAGAAAATTCTGGGTAGCACTCAAGGCCGGACAAAGCGTTTCATCCACTTTTTTACCATTCACATACAACGCAATCGTTTTGGTAGCCGCCTCATAGGTGGCCACATAATGAAAGGTGTCCTGAAAACGGAAGCCGTCCCAGCCGCAAGCGTAGTTGATTTGCCCGGGGGTGTTGAGTCCGAAGACAAACCGGCTGGCGTTGGCACTGATGGCCACCACCCAACCCTGGTAATCGTTACCACCCAGGTACCGGCGCTTTTGGATCAGTGTATCCCCATACCCCGGGCCGCTGTGTTTGCCCAACACCCGGGCAATGCCGGCCACCGAAAAGCTTTGCCCTTGGTGGAAAGCAAAGCGGTTGTCAGCCGGGTGAGGGATGATGATCCGGTGCCTTTGGGTAGGATCAAAACGAAGCTGGACCGCTGCGTCCGGCAGGGTCCTTTGAGTGGTTAAGGTCGCTTTCATGGTTAAATCGTTGCAGGAGCCAGGATTTCGATATCCAAATACGGGCTGATATGGTCTTCTGTCATTGACTTGACCCATAGGCGGTAGATGCCCGGGGAGAGATAGACGAATTCATCGATCATTTGCCGGAAGCTTACCGAGAACTTGTCCGTAACCTCCGTGCCGGTGAGGGCATAGCGGTAGTCTCCGCCTCCGGAGTGGACCGTTACGGCAATGCTTCCGTCATTTTGCACCGTTGCCGGGTCCCCGGGATCTGCCAAAGTGCAATCCGTTTTGGTGGCGCTAAAATCTATCGGGGTAATGGGTTGCAAAGTGCTCGCCGAAAAGGGAAAAATCCCGTTGCTCCGCTCCGCATCACCACCCAGCTCCGGGATGCATTCCATCACCCCGTTGAGCACAATCCGCAGGATTTCCTTGAGCGGGGCCGTGCCAAAGACCAGGTTTTTGAATTTCTCCAGTTCTTCTTCCCGGACCTCGTAATAGTGTTCCTGCAAAGTCCGGAGATTCAAGCTGCCGTCCGGATACAGCTCGCAGGTCTTGAAGGGCACGTGTACCAAAGAGTAGTCGCCCAGCTCTTCCACCGGAAACCAAGCGGTGTTTTGCAAGCGCACCTGGAAGGCTTCGGCCAGGGCCACTTTGCGCACCCCCTTGGCCCCGGTGTATTCAAAATGACTGCCGGTGTCCGAATGGTAGACATCCACGGTTTGTCCTTTATAGGGAAAAGAAAAAAGCTTTGTCATGGTTACTAAGGTTTTACACTAATTGAATCCCGATACCGATTTCGATGTTTTCAAGACCGGCCTTGGTTTGGGCCGTGCCCCGGAGGTACCATTGGTCGGTGCTGTTGCGCGCTGCCGAATAAGCTTGTACCGCTGCCCAATCGGCTTTGGCCATCCAGCTACTTTCCCCGGACAAACGCACTTCCCAGTCAAGGGATATGATTTCCGCAACGGAGTACTGAGGCGGGCCAAACGTCTTGGCTCCCCGGAAGAGCCAATGGGCGGTCTTAACGATGTTGTCCGAAGAGACAAAGCGCTCCAGAACGATTTGATTGTTGAGCAACCTTCGCAGTTCGGCCGCGCTCACTTCGTCCGGGGTCCCTTTGGCCAAATGGGTATCCGTATTTTGTATATGGGCCAGCTCTTCGGCGCTGATCTCCGTCCAGTAGGCATTTTCCGCCGGGACATTGCCCTGGTTGTTGCCCTGCCGGCTCTTCCATATTTTCCGGCCGTATTCCACAAAATCGTCCTGCGCATAGGTGGTGGCCGCAGACCAGGGCTGTAAGCCGGGAATGTCCCCCGGGTTGACCTCCCCGGTTACCTTGGGCGAGAGGTAATACAGCCGTTTGCGTGTCATCTGTACTGCCATAGTTAAAAGCCGTAATAGGTGATTGAAACAAGATGGGTTTTGCCCGGTTCAATGCCGATGATCCGGAAGGCTTCCAGGTCTTGCCGGTGGGTGAGTTCCATCACCGAATGGTCGCCCAAAAGCATCCCTTCCCCCGCGTTGGGTTCGCTGCCGTCCGACCACCAACGGGCGGCCTTTTGTGTATCGGAAGCCGTACTGTCGGCTTCAAATACCAAGACGGCCTCGATGGCATTGGAGGGAAGGGCTAAACGTCTCACTTCCCCGCTCACCCGGAGCGTTTGGGTTCCTACCGTTTTCAGTTTGTTTAAAAAAGCCATAGATCGTGTTTTTCTCAGTTTACAACCGCTTCTTCCGTCTCCGGTTTGCCAAAGACCCAGTATACCCCTCCACCAAAGCGCCCCCGGCATTCGGCCCTTCCCGGTTCGTCCAGGCTGGCAATGCTGTCCGCGTTGTGGGTCCACTCCTGGCTGCCGCGAAAGTTTCCGTTTTTGGTCGATTGCATAATACAGACAAAAGCGGTGTTGGGGTACGACTTCCGGAAGCGCTCAAATTCTTCCGGCTCCAGGTCCAGTACGTTGATGGAATCAATAAAGCAAGCTGCATAGCCCTGGTCCAGGTGTCTTTTCACCCCTTCCAAATGGCGGGCATCGGAAAAATGCACCGGGTCTTCGGCCGCAATCCCGTTTTCCTCCATCTTGGTTTTGAGCGTCAAGCCGAAACCCTCTTCGGCGGCCACGTACAGCACTTTACCGAAACTGCCTAAGTATTTAGCCAGTTGAAAGGCCAGGTTAGATTTACCCATCTTGGGTTTGCCGTAAAGGATCAAATAAAAGTTCTCGCTGGGTTGGCCGATAAACTCCGCCCACTTACCGGAGAAGGGCAGGACTTTAAAATCCATCTTTTGCAGGTCCCCCGCACTCATTACCCCTTTCGGTGTCTTGGCTTCCATCCGGATTCCCTCCAGTGACCGGCTTTCGAGTTCCGGGGACTTTTCTTGAGACAGTTCTTTTTCCACCGCTTTCAGTTTTGAATAGTACGGGTCGTTCTTCGGCACTTTGCCCTTTTTCAAGGCGCTTTGAATCAGGACTAACAAGCGCTCTGCCTTTTCCGGAATCTCTTCCCCTTGCAGGTTCAAAAAACGTTTAAGCAAGGTCACCGAATAACGCAGCTTTTTCTTTTGCACCTCTTGCTCCAGTTCCGAAGCCAGGCGTTTGGAAAATTCAACCGTCTGCCGGGTGATCTTGTCCCGTTCCATCCCGTTGTACAGGTCCACCGCTTCGTCCTGGAGTTTGCGGAGCAGGGGTTTGTAAGAATCGGAAAAGCGCTTTTCCTTGGCTTTCTTCTGCAAGTCCAGGATCGCGTTTTTCAACTCCTTACGGCTTTTGGCCTTGCCCGACATCCCGGCAAACTTCCGGATGATTTTCTGGTCTTCGCTAAAGTGGTACACGTCCTCTTTGAAAAGGATTTCCTGTTGTACGGAAACTTTCTTTTTCATCTCCGGTTTCTTTTTAGGCTCAACCGCTTGTTCTTCCGGTTTGGTTGCTACGGGCTTCTCTTCTTTGACAGCCGGCTTTTCCAAAACCACGATCCGGGTACGGACCCCGGTTTGTTTAAAAGCCCCGCTGCCGGTAAAGCTTTTTTCCGGTAGTACTTCGGAGGTTCCACCTTGTTCCTCCAAAAACTCCCGGAAAGCCGTTTCCTTTTTCGACTGCCGGAAAAACAAGCCTTCCGAAGCCAGGCTGATCACCTGACCGCCGGGTTTGACCATCTCAAAGGCATGAAGGATATGTTCGGCATCCTGCCCCTTTTCAAAGGGAGGATTCATCAAGATGATTTCCGGTTTGTCTTTTTCTGCTGGACGGTACGAAAGAAAATCGTCAAACGCCACTTCAAAACCTTTGAGGCTGAGCACTTCGTGAAAGGAGCGGTTGAGTTCCCCTATCACCAGTTTGTTTTCCGGAAAGGCTTGTTTGATCTCCGCGGCCAAATGGCCCAGGCCGGCGCTGGGTTCCAGGATCACCGCCCCTTCCGGCACCCTGGCCAGGGCAATCATTTTTTCCGCCACCGCTTTAGGCGTAGGGAAAAAGCCCGGCTGTTTGCTCGTCCGGAACTTCTCTTCCAATTCCCGCAACCGCCTGGCGCTTTGTGCCTCTTCGGAAGGTTCAACAGGAGCCAATTCCTGTAACGCTTTCTTAGCCGCCTGAAACCGGCTTTCCGAATCAAGGCCCATGGTTTGCAAACGCTCCAGGCGCTTACGGGCTTCGTCCAAATAGCTCTCCGGCGTATTGCCACGGATGGTAGGATAAAAAGAGTACAGCTCGTTCAAATCGGCAATCGTCCGGATCCCTTGCAACAGCTCCGGAACACTGCCGGCTTCCCAGCCTTCGGCCAACTTCCGGAAGGCAAAGGCCTTTTGCTCCAGGGCTTCCGCGTCCGCCTCCAGGCTTTTCATAATGCCCGCCCTTCTCGGGGTCCAGTTCTGGTGAAACGTCCCCCCGGAACGCTTGGCCGCAGCCTTTTGCTCCAGGCTTTCCGCCTTTTGCCTTAGCTGTTCGGCAAGTTTCTTTTTCGCCTCCGGACTTAAACCTTTCTTCTGAGGAGTAGCCTTTCTTGTGGGACTCTCCAGATCCAGGTATTGGGGCACCGGCCGGTGATGGTACCGCAGGGCATAGCGCACCCCGGAATGCCCCCAAAGTACCAGGTTCTTACCGTAGTGTTCCGGCGTTTCGCGGTAAAATACCTCCGGGATTTGGGAGAGTCCGGGCACATACCAATGCTGCTGTTCTTTCGGTATACGCTCGGTCATGTCCTCCATCCCGTTGAACTTGCTCTCCAGGGCCATCTCCAGCTTACCCAACATCAGCTCTTCCAACAAGACGTCCCTGCGTAACTTTTCCCGGTCCCGGTAGCCCTTCGGCTCGGCCAACCTGTAATGCGGTTTGCGTTTGCCGGCAGGCACCTGCACCCTGTCAGGTAAAGCAAAAGGCGTCCATTGCGAGACAAGCACCTTAAAGCCATAGCTTTCCTGCTTGCCCGAAGGCTTGACCCGCTTCCGGATGCTGCGCATATATACCCGCATGCCGTAAATCTGTTGCAGGTGTTCCCCTACGATCACCACGTTTTTATCCGGATCAAGATACGTACCGACCCGGAAGGTAAACGAATGATCGTCCTCTGAAGGAACCCGCTGCGAATCAAAATCGTACAGCTCAAAATTGTCCGAAAGACGGATACGGCCCCCGATAGTAGAATGCCATTCTTTGGCGGAGGACTCCACCGTTTCCCGGACTTCCTTCCATGCCGCATAAGCCGCCAGGTGTTGCTTGAAGGGCAACTTCACAGCCGGTTTCTTGGCCGGCTTTTCTTTCGGATCGCTTGTAACAGGCTTTTCCTCTTTGGGTGGGTCAGTGGTAAGATTGGAGGTTTCTTTCTTGTCTTCCCCCCGCTGTAAGACTTCGATTTGGAAGGCATAGCCTTGCCGGTGACCGGTGATCTTGTATTCGTCTCCCGCAAAGACCGCGTCTTGGATATCGCTATGCGGGGTTTTAAAATCCCCTGCGAACCAGGAATGCGTCACCGTACTTTTGTTCACCCGCACCACCTTGTACCAGGCCCGGCGCCCTTTGATATACAAAGCCCCTTGCAGGCTCTCCCGGTCAAACACCTGCGCCCCTTCGGCTTTCAGCTCGTTGAGCCGGGCGGTATAATACGCCAGCTTCTCCTGCGCTTCTTCATAGTCCTCCAAGGTCCTTTCCAGCGATTCCAGGGAAAAAGCCTTCTGCTCTTCGCTTTCGGCTTGTTCCAGGCGTTCCTGGCTGTTTTCGGTCATTTTTTCCTGTTGCCGCAGGCGTTTCTGCGCCTCTTTGATCCGCCTTTGCAAAAAGTTGGGATCGGACAACTTAGGCTGAGTGGCCGAAGTCGCGGCCCTTTGGGCCATCGCCCGGTACTGCTCGCTCTTGCGGTATTCCTCCAGCCCTTTGTCGTAGCGGTCCATCACCCGGTTGCGGCTACGGGTAAAGGCCCGCCCCCCGGAGCTGTTTACATGGGGTTGGGTCAACCAGGACCAGTCCTTCCGGAGCCGGTTAAACTCCGCTCTCAACCGTTCGGAACGCTCCTGGGCTTTTTCAGCACGGGTAGCGTACTTCTCCGCCCGGTATTCCGCTTTGGCCGCCTTGCCCTCCTGCTGCTCGGTAAAGCTTTTGCGCGCCTGCTTTTCTTTCAAAGGAAGATCCAGCTTGCTCACCATCGTGATGACCGAAAAGTTCCGGTGATCCCCTTTGCTCACCCAGGCTTTGCGCTTACGGCCCCAGACAAAATAGCGCTTGAGTTCTTTTTTTAACTCTTCCGGAAGGGCCTTGTATTCCCCATAATCAAAATGCAGTTCGGCCTTCCGGTCCGGGTTGATGATATAGTAACTATCACTCATGGATCAGCTTCTTTTTCTTCAGGTTTGGATAACAGCCAATAGGCCAACACGGCTCCTGCAAAACTTCCCCAAATAGGGGCCGTTTTAAACTCCGTGTGTTCGGCAATATGGTGACCGGCCAGCCCTCCGGCCAGGCCCGCCACCATCAACAACAAGCGCTCGGGTTCCTTATCCGGACACATGGACCGCCTTGTGCTTCTTTTTCTTGCTGAATACGCCCAGTTCCTTGAATTTCTCCACCGCGTTGCCGGTGGCCACCATCCACATCAATGCCGCTTCAATCGCTTCCTCCGACTTGTCATTGTCCAGCTCGAAGCGCTCGGCGATAAAGCCGATCAGCTCTTTGTGTTCCTCGGTGGAAAGGTCGTCCAGCTCTTGATCGATGAAAGGGGCCGATGCCACCACCCGGGGGATCTCTTTCACCACGTTCAAAAGCTTTAACAGCTTCATCCATTTGAACTTGGACTCAAAGATTTCAAACAGGGTGTAAATCAACACAAACACCGCCAAAAGGATCTTTTTCAGGTTTTCAATTCCGAATTGCATATAGGTATAAAGTTTAAGAGTTGGAAATCACGATATAGAGTAAAAGTGCTGCCAGGGCCAGGCCCATGGAACCCGCTTTTTGCAAGGTCGCGCCCCCTTCCACCACCGTCTCGTACTGCCTGAGCAGTTTTTGATTGGTAGTGGGATAGCCCCAGACCGCCGGCCAGGGCTTCGCCCGGTCACTGTCCAGGTGGATGAACCCGGCCCCGATGCCGATTCTTCGGAAGCCCGCTTTGATCGCTCCTTGTATAATCTTATGGGCTTCCGCCAGGGTCTTGAACCCGATGTCTACGGCCAGGCCCTTGACATGGGCACTGTCCGGTACGGAGTTTTTCAAGCCCGCATTGTAGCGCCTGGTCCGGTAACCGCTGTTGACCGTGTAAGGGATGCCGGAATATTCCCGGGCCTTGTCCAGCCGGGACAAAAAGCCCGGGTCCATATTCCGGCCCGAACCCGGGGCGTCCGGACTGTCAAATTCACTGTATTGAAAGTATTTCATAAGCACCAGTGCTTGTTTTTCATTTTAGGAGAAAATCAATAAGATCTCCCGTAAATCCGTCTAACTAAAAGCGTTGAGTATCCGTTGGATATGTTCGGGCTTCTTGGCAAGTAAGTGGCTTTGCTGAAAAGCCTTAAAGGCCTCCGGGGTTCCGGTCAAGGTCTTGGTTTCATCGGTATCTACCCAGAAGCGGACCGGAAGCCCGTTCAACACCGCTTTCACTTCCCAGAAGTCTCCTTTGCGCTGACCGGTGGCCTTGCCCAGGTAGGTCTTGTAAAAAACCTTGACCAAGGGCTGGCCACCCAGATGCGTATCACCGATCAAGGGCAAGGTGATGGTGTTCACCTTCTTGTAGACCGAAGCCCCGTTGGGACCGGCATACAGGTAATGCCCCAAGGCCGGTTGTCCGGTATCCGGCCGACCTGTGTCTGGCCGACTGGCGTCCGGTCCCGGTTGCTTTTCCATCAAGCGCCGAAAGTTGTTTTGGTCCACCACCACCGGAAAGCCGGCCCGTTGCAAAGCCCTTTCTGTGCCCAGGCCAAAACGGCCGTCCACTCCTCCTGTTTCCCGGAGGGCCATCGCCACCGTGCCGCCCCGTTGCAACAAGGCTATTTGCAACTGCCGCACGGCCGCTCCCTGACTGCCCCTGCGCAAGGGGAAAACATCGCCGGAGGGCACCGGGACCGAGGGGACCGGTGAGGTATCCTTTTGGGAGCGGAGCACAAAATAGGCGACTCCCCCTAACAACAACAGGGGTAAAAGATTATTTTGAGACATAATTACGCGGTTTTTACGGTGACGTTCTGTAAAGGCACAAAGTAGTGACGGGCCTTGTTTTCAAAGGCCACAAAAGGCACATCCCCCAGGATCACCACCGCCTGTTTCATGCCCAAAGGTTGCGGGCTCCGGATGTACTGTACTTTTTGCAGGTCGGAGGAAAACACCGGCACCAGGCCCTTGGCATAGACCTTTTCGGCAATCACCAAACCGCTTAAATCCCCTGCCAGAAGCTTGCGGAATTTGCTGAACTCGGTAGGGTTCAAGGCGTTTTGGATGTTTTTCAACAGGTCCTTGCCGTAGCGCATTTGGTACGCCTGCGATACCGGGCCAAAAGAAACGCCCGCCTGGGCCATGTCCTGAGCCGTGCGGAATATTTCCGCTTCGTCCTCACTCCAGCCGAAAAAGTCATTTTCCCACATGGCCGAGTAATAACGGGAGGCGTACACCGCTGCACGGCCCAAAGAGGTATCCGAGCCATAGGCGTTGTCAAATTTCTTCTCCCGCTCCCGTTGCTGTACTTTTTTAAACACCAGGTAACCGGCAAACACCACTCCGGCCCCGAGCAGGGCTTTCCACACCAAAGGCGGAATGCCTTCCACCACTCCCTTGGCCGCCGATCCGGCCGCTAATAATGCTGTCGCTGCCATCTTATAACAGGTTTTTGTTCGCTTTGATCAGTAAATTGATGCCCGGCAAACGGGACTTCTCTGCCAGGATCTCCAGGGACTCCAGGCTTAAATTCTTCTCCAGGATCTTCAACAGCTCCTGTTTGCTGCGGCTCACTTTGAGCCGGCCGCCCTTAGACGGCTTTTTGAGTTGTGGAATCATGCTTCAAGGCGTTTACGATGATTTGAGCGGCCCGGAGATAGTCTTCACTGTCGGCAAAAGCTTGCAGCACATAGCCAAAGGCTTGTTTCTGCCGGTCGTCCAGCGCCAGGTACCAGGCCTTGAAATTTTCAATGTTCGGGTCGGCTTCTTCCTGAGTGGCCGGAATGCCCGCCACCCCTTGCGGTCCCCGGGCAGCCCCCAACAAACCGGCGAGGCTGTTAATCAAGGTAGAGGTGGCTTCCGGATGTTCGTAGGCCGTTTCCACAATCCCCTCCAGGCCTCCTTTCCGGTTCTGTTCCCGCTCCCGCATTTGCAATTCGTACTCCCGGTCCTTGAAAGCCAGGTCTTTTTCTGCAGCAAACAACTCCTTTTGCGTCTGCTCCAGCCGGCTTTTCAAATCCCGGTTGTTTTCCCGGTATTCCCGGACCTTCTCTTGCAGGTCCCGGATCACATATTCCTGCCAGTTCTGCGGACCCGGTTGGGAGAGGATCTGCGCTTGTTCGGTGAGGTCGTTCATGCTCGTTGACGGTTGTTGCCGTTGCTGCCAGGCGCGGTGCCGGCAGCGGTCCGAACAGTATTTCTGCTCGATGCGCACGGCCGCTTTCGGGGTAAACCCCTGCCCACAGTGTTGACAAATTTTACTCAAAACTTTCTTCGTTGCGTTCGCTGTATTTGATGACAATAGCATTGCGGTTGCCCCCTCCTTTTCCATAACTCAACCAGAGCTTGCCGTGGACCAGAAGGTTTTCAAAGACCGGGGAACGGTAACTTTCCCCCGGGGCCAGCTCCAGGCTTAACCGGCTTTCCCGGGTAAAGCTCAGAAACACCGGGCAAGCTCCCCGGTTGATCACCTGAAACCCCGCGCAGTTCAGCTCTATTTCCTGGTCGCCCCCGGGGGCTTCCATCGTGGGGATGACGTGGCGCAAACTCATTTTTCAAGCAAAAAGACCAATTGGTATTGTACATCCCCGGTGGCCGTAGCCGGCAACACCGTCTTCACCCGGAACTGTTGGCCCTTGTTATCCAGGTCTACCGGCTCCCAGGGCTTCTCTGCCGTATAGGCATAGGCCCGGCTGTTTTCCGCATCCACCAATAAGCCGTTGTTGTCTTCCAGGCCCACCTCGTAATAGGGCAAGCCCCCATCGGCCAAAGGATGCAGGCGCAAGCCCTTCACCTTGGTATAGGAGGGGTCCAGGTTGACCGGACTGGTCTTTTCCCCGGCGGCCGTGCCGTTCACCAGCTCTATAAGTACGGTTTGTTTTTTGAATTGTCGTGCCATCGCTGCTAAAGGTTATAAAAATTCAACAGTCCGGCCCACCAGCGGCAGGCCGGTCTTTTCTTGAATGGATTGAATAGAAAACAAGTTATTTTTCTTGCGTACGGGTCCCGAACAGCTCCACTTTCACCCAGTATTGGTCGGATTCCCGTCCGGTCGGCGGCGTCATGCCGGCCCCTTCCGGAAAGCGCAACTGAATCCTGATAGGCACTTCTTCGCGGATGATAAAGGGCGTATACACCGCAAAGGTGTTCTCCGGACCGCCCAACAAACCCTGGGGTTCCATGGACAACAAAGCCGAAACGGGAATTTCAAACAGGACCCGGTCGTTTTGTTTGATCAACAAGTCCGCATTGAACAGGGCCGGATGAATAGCAACAGCACCCGACACACCGGGGCTATACAAGTTGATTGCAGAGTCCGACTCGCCGGCAAACCAGGCGAAGCCGATGCGGTCCACGGCCATGTTCTCGAACTTGTCCAGCTTGGCCCGGTCCAGGTTGCGCACCCCGTCCTGCTTGGAATCCGAGGCTTTTACCAGGTCCGCCGTATCCGACTTGCCCGTGATCTCGTGTTTTACATACAGGATATGCGAAACGGATTTTAGGTCGTTGGCCAGAAAGCGCTCGGCCGTCTCCGGAGGCAACATCCCGCTATTGGCCGCGTGCTTGATCATCTCGTGGGCACGCGTGGTAATCTTGTCGTAATTGACAGCTAACATGAGGATTAAAAATTAAATTTTGAAACAGTCTTTTAATTACCGTGCTTCCTTTCAAAAGCACTCCGAATTGAACAGCACTCAAAAGTGACTAAATGCCCAGGGCTGCGCCTTGGAGCAAAGCCAGGTCTTCGGTGCCTTGTAGCAAGCGGCTGTCTTCCGGGATCATCTCCAAATCGGCCGCCACCGCGTCCAGGTCGGCAAACTCTTCCCCGTACTCCTCTGCTTCTCCCAGTTGCGGTACGAACTTGGCCGCGCCCCCTTGACTCAAGGAAGGAATAAACTGATTCACCGTCTTGAAGATGGAACTGACGGCCACACCGGTCGCCAGGTCTTTGACCGCCTCGCTTTTGGAGGTCATATGGAAATAGACCGAACCCGCCAACAAGGCTGGGGAAAGAAACTTCTTGACGCTGTCCGGAACCGGAAGCATGGAAGTGGCGGCCTTTTCAATCACCATACCGGAGCCTATAAACAGGACTTTTTTACCGGTACTCTGTAGTTTTTTAGAATCAACCATAGGTTTACAATAGATTAAATATTCACTTTTCCCAGCCCCCTGCGGGAGGCCGTGGTGTTACGTTTCGCACTCGTTTTACGGCCTCGTGGGGTCGTCTTCTTTCTTGCGGTGCGCCGGGTGGGTGCTCCGCTCAGGCCTGTGGGCTTTTGGCTCTTGTTCATTAACAGCAAACCGCCCACTGCGACCGCGGCAAGTACCAGGCCCATCGAACCCCCACCGGCCGTCTGCGGTGTCGGCTGGTATTCCGTCGGTACATAAGGAGTCGGTCGGGGGATCACCTTGCCGTTTTGGTCCTTGACTCCGGGGAGCTTGACCCCGGGCAATTTGATCCCGATCTTATCCAAAGGGATTTGTCCCTTGGCGATCTCGGCGGCCTTCTTTTCCAGCTTTTTCTTGTTGCCCTTCACCAGGTCTCTTACCACCTTCACGCCCCCTTTTACCAACTTGCCCGCGCCTTTGGCTACCTTGATCACCAAGCCTTTCAACCAGGATACGATCTTGGCAATAAACCCGCTGGCGGCTGTTCCTCCCACGGCCGTACCGGCGGCACCTAAGCCGGTAGCACCTAGGCCGGCGGCGCCCAAGCCCTCTACGCCCCGGAAGCCAAAAGGCCTCTTTTGCCGGAGCATCGTTTGCAAGCGGCTGTGTACACTACTGCTTGGCGTTGAACTTCGAGAATTCGGAATCCGGCCTCCCGGGGTCCATCCACTTGGGGTCCGGCCTCCCGGAAGGCCGGACCCTGGGGTCCATCCACTTGGAAGGATACCCTTGGGTTTTAAAGGAGAAGATTTTGATGCAAAACGGAAGAAAGGATTCCGTTTTTTCAACAGCTCTTGCATCCTCCGTTTCACCGCTTCCGGATCTTTTGCCGGGCTTTGAGGGGTCTGCTGCTCGGTGGGATTACCCTTCGGGGCCGCGGAACCCTTGTGCCCTCCAATGGTCTGATCGATATGGGCCGGTTCCAAAAACGGCAAACCGTGTTTTTTTACCCCTTTCTCCCAACCCCGGATGATGTAATGCCGCAAATTGCCTTCTTTGCCTTTTAAGGTGTTTACCCAGAGGTTCCGCGTCTTTTTCAAACGGTCCACCGACTTGCGCCAGCTATCCAGGTCCAGGCCAATCTGTTTAGCCTGGGCTTCGCTTAGGTAGCCGTAGCCCAGACGCTCGCTCATCTTAAACAGGTTGCTCCGGAAAGCCGCTTCCAGACCACCCCGGGCCGCCAGTGATAGGGGATTGTACCGGGCAATGGCATTGCCAACCGCCCGCACGCCATCTCCCACACGGTCACCCACCCATTTTACCCCCTTGCCTACGGCCTTCACGCCTTTTTTCACCGCTTTCCCCACGGCTTTAACTCCCTTTTTTACCCCCTTCCACAGCTTTTTAAAAAAGCCGCCCAAGCCGCCCAGTTTGGCTTCCTGTTCTTCCCAGGCCTCCAGCTCGTCCAGGCGTTGACTTCTCGCCACCGGGTCGTTCCAAACGGCCAGTACCGAGTCGATTTGCCGGGCCAGGTCCACGCCCCGGTAGCCGGCATAGTCAGCCGCCAGGTTTTGAGACACCGCGATCCGGGTGTTTTGCAGGTGTTTTTTCAAAGAGTCCAGAAAGCCTTGGTACAAGCCCTCTCCGTCCACCGCTCCCAGACCGGGAACGCCCAACAAATCGAACTCGTTGCCAAAGGTTTCCGGAACGCCTAAGCCGGCCGCGCCTAAGCCGGCCGCGCCTAAGCTGGCCGCACCTAGGCCGGTCACCTGGGGGTATTCTTCCAGGTCGTCCACTCCGTTTAAGTATTGAATGGGTAAATTCATTGCTCTGTCAAATTTTGCTGAATAGGGTACTTCGTAATTCCAGCGGTCCACTACCGGATCGATCGCGTAATGGCCTTGTGAAAGGCTGCGGCCGGCTTTGGGAACCACCACGTACACGTGCTGGTAGTAGTCGCGGCCCTTGTATTGGGTCATCCGGTAGTAATGCGGAACCTTTAAATTGGTGAGAATACTGGAAATAAAGATGGTAAAATCATCGCAGTCTACACCCCGGCTGCGCTCCTTCCAGATCCGCAAGGGCCGGTGCAACTGCTCGGTACCCGGCTCGTCCTTGCGGTATTGGATATGCCGGTAGATAAAATCAAAAATGTTTTTCGTGGTCGTTTGCAGGTCGTTTGCCTTCAGGTAACGGGCTAGTTTTTTTGTATCGCCCAGGGTCTGCTTGACAATCTTTTCAATCAGGTTCAGGGTGTCGAAGACGTCCCCGTGCTGGAGAATCCTATCGGTACCCTCCAATTGGCTGAAAGGCGGAAACAGCCAGTTGTATTCCCTGCCGGACCTTAACTCCCGTTGGCCCGCAGCCACCATGCCTAAGCCTCTTATGGATGCAGTGCTGCTCATCCCAAACCGTTGATTGTTTGGGGCTTACCCAATGTTTTGGTAAAGCTCTCTGAAAACGGATAACCGTTGGCCTCTCCCTGTACATACACCTGCACCTCCATGGAAGATAGAAAATTCAAAAAATTCAGGCCCAGGGTCAACAGGGAGGTTTCCAACGGAAACGATTGTAACGTAGCTTTTTGAGGCAAAATCTCATACAGATTGCTTTGCGGAGGCGACTTGACCAGCAATTTCCAATTGCCGGAAGCATCCTTGACCGAAAGGGCAATCACCAGGTTGCTCAACGTCAGTTGGTTTTTGGAATAATTGGCAAAGCGAAAAACCGGTTCGAAGTAGACCTTGCCCTTGCTGATGCGGGGCCAGTCCAGACCGGCAAAGGAAATATCAATGTCGCCGGCCGTGCTCTTGGTTTTCAAGGCATCGCCAAAAATCAAAACGGCCAGACCGGCTACCACTAAAAAAGTATTCATGCGCTGTGGGGTTCGTTGTAAACGAGTTCATGTAACGAGCTACTAAACTAGCGGCCCGTACCCACCCACTGGGAGGAATTGAGGGTTGACAGGGAATAACAAGGGAAAATGGGCGTTTTTTATCGTATTTTTTGGTAATTTTAAGAGTATGAACCCACCGAGAATAACCTTGATTACCAAAAAAGAAGTGGCCCGGATGTACGGGGTCAGTTACAACACGATTCTGCGCTATTTTAAAGCCATCGGCATCCACAAACGCAGCCTGCTCACCAAAAAAGATATGCAGAAATTTATGGACCATTACGGGGAGCCTTATTAGGAGGTTGACTATAACTAACATAAGGAATTCACTATTCAATATTATCCTAAAAACATTACTTTGGTATAATTTGATCAATGTTAGAAATTAGATGAATACAGTTAAAATTGGAGACAAGTTTGAAAACAAATCTTATGATTTGATTGAAAAGGCAATCAAAAATGGGGAACTGGGAATTTGCGAAAGCTCAGCAGTAGTTCACAGAAAAAAAGGCTATTATTCGAAAGACAGAGAAAAGAATATAATTTTTGATTTATCAATAGAAGTATGGCCTGAAAACGCTGAACGATACACACTTTTATATTTAATAGAGTGTAAGAGTTCACCTAAAGGACACAATGTCCCTGTTGATGATGTTGAAGAGTTTTATACAAAATATAATCAAGTTGCAGGAGGTGGAGTAAAAGGGATAATGATTAGTGATAACAAATTTCAAACTGGTGGAGTAACTTTTGCAAAGAATAAAATGATGATGTTAATCGAAGTTGATAAAGATAACAATCATTCTATAATACTTCATAGAACTGAAAGGAATAGAACAAGAGAAGAAAATAAAGATACAGACCAAATTATCTTTATTTTCATAAAAAAAACATTAGGATTAGAAAAAGTAGAGGGCTTAAAAAAACTATCAGCAGAACAAATTGAAAATTTCGCTTTATCAATTTTAAGAGATTATAACAATTTAAACTCACCAATTAAGATAGAAGAATTCAAAAAATACCTGGAACAAAAACATAAATTAAAATTTGATTTTACTAAAAATTTAGAAACTGTAAATGGGAAAAAAATTACTGGTTATTTTGACTTGGAAAATAATTCAATATTAATAGACAAGTCTATAATATCAACAGAAAAATTTCCATTTGTGTTAGGTCATGAATTGGGTCACTTTTTTTTACATAGTGAGCTAAAAGTAAACCAAGAAAGGTATAATGACTTTGAAGATTCAAAATATGATTTCTTTACTGATAGACATCAGTTGGTTAATGGCAAGCATTGGATAGAATGGCAAGCGAATAAATTTGCCATTGCCCTATTTCTTCCCAAAGACTTATTTTTTCCTTATTTGGTAGCCTTTCGAAAAAGTATAGGTATTAGTCGCCCACA
Organism: Rapidithrix thailandica; assembly: GCF_039710355.1. Lineage (NCBI taxonomy): Bacteria > Pseudomonadati > Bacteroidota > Cytophagia > Cytophagales > Flammeovirgaceae > Rapidithrix > Rapidithrix thailandica. Next base: position 249,272 of record NZ_JBDKWZ010000007.1, read on the forward strand.
TTATATTTATTTAGATGACCAACCTATTAACAAAAAAGATTATCGAGAAACTGTAGAGTTTCTTTCTCAACATTTTGGGATTAGCAAAACTGCTGTCAAGTTTCGAATAGAAAATCTTGATTTAATAACATATGCAAATTCCCAAGATGATGACATACGAAATTTAATTAGGCAGTCATTTTTTATATGAAATTCGCACACAGCATAAATAGACTTTATATCACTTCAAATAGCTAAATATCCCTATTCATCCCTGGTGGAGTTGTCGTACTTTTGACAAAGAATCAACCGGTACACAACTATGCAAATCCGTCCAAGTAGGTTTAAAATACAACTTTACCTGAAAGTCTTTTTTAAGTTCTCCGGCCTCTTGCTCGCTGATCTTGCCCTCCAGTTGCAATTCTTCCACCGCCTGGTACCATTTGCGTTGAAGGTACCCCGAACGCCACAGGGAAAAAGCCAGTACAAGCAATAAATAGCTGATAATGATTATGTAAGTCATGGTATTAAAAAATGATGAATCATGCCTTTAAAAGGCAAGGGTTGTGCCAAAGAAAACACTTGCGTTTTGGCTATAAACAAAGCCTGGACACGTAACGATGTACCCAGGCTTTGTATTACTTCCTAAAAACCGCATGGGTTTCCTGAACAATTTTGACAAGTTCATAGAGTTTTTCAGTCCGTTCCACTAAAGCCTGTTTGACCTTTACCTTATGTAAATAAGCTTGTCCTTCCAATATACCGGTCGTTTGATATTCGAGCAAATCCTTTTTTAACGCGTCCAGCGTATTTTTCAAGGTTTCCAAATCGGAAAGGTAGGCCAGGCTTACCATGGTGCGCCAGTGCGTTTTTTGGTTCGTTTTTTCTATGTCATTCATACGTTTGAAGGGTTCGTTTATGCAATTTTCAAGGCGTTTAATTGACTTTTTAGCTCGTTGATCGTTCGTTGATAACCACCTTTGGCATTGTTGGCACTTTTCAGTTCTTCTTTCAGCCGTTGCACTTCGGTAGCGAGTTGTTCCCTTTCAATATTGGCTCCCTTCAAGGACTCCAGCTGCTCGTTAGCTCGTTGCAAATTCCGCAGCATTTCTTGGCTAGCGTTGCTCAACGTTTGGTGTTCCGCCCGAAGCTCAATGACTTCTTCGCTCAGCGTCCGGTTGCGGGCTTCCAGCGTTTGGTTCTCGGCCTGGAGCGTTTTATTTTGTTGTTCCAGCGGTGTGTAGTGGTGCTCAATTTCGCGTTGCAATACGTCTATACGATCGCTGAACGTTTGGCAACGTTTCCTCTCCCCCAGGTGGTTCTGGTAGAGGTCCAAGTACTGATTTTCCAGTTTCTCAGCCTTGCGGACGTCTACCTTTAGCGCTTGCCACAGGTAGTAAAAAACCGCCAACACGAAAACGACCAGAAAATTCGCTTGTTCTGGCAGGTCGTTAAAGCTTCCTAATACTTTAGAGAGTGTCACTATGCTACCTACAATCAGGCCTAGTTTGATGAGGTTAGAGGATGTAAAGATTTCTTTTTCCATGATTGATGATCGTTTATTTTCTCATAAAATCCCGTTCAATTTGTTTCACTTTCGCCTCCAGGCTACCCTGTAAAATGCTGCCTTCGTGCTTTTGCTGAAAGCCTTCAAAGTACTTCCGGACGGCTTCGATTTGTCCGGCAATGGTAATTTTATCCACCTCCCGGTGCAGATCCTTTTGCTGGGCCAGTTCCGTATCTATTTTGTCCGCCAGGCGGGCACTGATAAAGCCAATCATAACAGCCGGAGCAATCGAGATTATCAATACCCCAATCACTTTCATCCAAAACAAAATAGTCAGCTCCAGGGTAGAAAAATCCAGACCACTCAACAAGAAACGGCCAAAACTCACAATGGCTAACAAAGCACTGACTCCTGCCAGCCAGGAAGAGGCCCGGTGATGACCGGTAATACTCAAGAAATAAATCCCGCCTTGCATCAGGGTAGCAAAACCACAACCAATGGCTACCTGATACTCAAAAGGGATCGCGTGCCCGGTATCGCTCAAGCGTCCGGAAAGCATCTGGGTAAAAAACAAGACCGTGCCCACTGCTTCGGGTAAGACCATGATCAAAATGAGCAGGGAATAGCCGGCCGTGGTCATCAAAAAGAAATTGAAGTTGTCCACGACCTGTTTTAAAGAGAGTATCTTGTTCATAAGCTTCTTACTTAGAGAGTGTTAAATAATTGTACTATTCGAGTAAATGACCTATTTGGAGAAGCGAATACACTGTCAATGATTATTCTTTTTCACAGCCGAAAATCGTCCTACAATCCTACATATTTTTATAACTACCTGATTTTCAATAATAAAATCAGTATTATTTGTAGGTTTTACTGTAGGAATTGCCTCAAAACCGTCCTATACATCCTACACCCTCTCTTCAAACCCTACAATCCTACACGAATCCTACAGGAATCCTACACAAACCCTACACTTAAAAGAATATAACTTATTGATATTTAACCACTTATAAAGTGTAGGATCATTTTAGAGAAAGATTCGCCGATTTTATACTTTTGAGGAAAATTTTCTAACACACCGAACAACTAATTAAATAATTGACTATCAATATATTATTCACAATTTGATTCGCGTAAAAATTTTCCATTGGTATTTTTTATCAGTATTCGGACTCTCCGTCCAGGCTCAACAGAAAATCCTGTTTTAACCGGGCGTAATTAAATAGCGGGGCCGAAGTGTTGGAATATTTTGCACTTTCCCCATAGTCGTTGTTCCGGAAACGCACCGAGTTCTTATACTCCACAAAGGCCTCGTGTACCCGCATCATATCCAACAAATCCTGCCGGGCCGGAGGAGTTTTACGGTAGATCTGAAAGAACTCTTTGGCAAACTCCGGATAGATTTTGGCATAACGCAAAGCCAAAAAGCGTCCGTCATCGGTAAACTTGTAGTCGATATTATTGCGGAAACGGGAGCGGTCATGCAGGTTCTGGAACGTTTCGAAAAACATGGACAAATCGCTTTTGGTGCTGTTGATGTTGTATTGCCGGAGCATATTTTTATAACCGATCTCCAAAAAGCGCTCTTGCAGGCTTTTTTCCTCTTCTCCGGTAAAAAGGGTAATTTGATTCGCTCTGGCCAGGATAAAGGTGGGAGTCAGGATTACGGCCATATTGTTCACCAACCGGTTGGCAAACTTACCTTGTCCCATCTGTTGCAAGCGATCATAAAACCAGGTGTACACTTTTTCAAAGTTCTTTTCCACAGTTGCCCGTTGTATTAATACCTCGGCAGAGATGGCCGACAGGTTGCCGTTTTCCAGCTTCTGCAAGTGGTTGTAGGCTTCGGTTTGCTCCTTTGTTTTTTTGATGGAGTCCACGCCAATGTAAATACAGCGGCTGAAGAAAATGGTGTCTTCCGGTAGGTAGTTAGAGGTTAAGGTTAAAGCACTGCGAATATCCACACTGGTCGTTTCTACTCCCTGGGTAATGGCTGCCCGTTCATAACCACCTCCATCATAGACTGACTGGAGCGTACCTTGCACCTCACTGGGTAGAAAATTATGGTATTCATCCAACCAGAGTATTGCATTGCTCATTTGCCCTAGCAAACGGGGCAACGATTTAGAAGTGTTGGGCGACTTCAGAGAGATTTCATGTTGCCGGTAACCAAACAGGCAAGTCATAGAACGGGCAATACTACTTTTCCCTGAGCCGGCCGGTCCCTTTAAAAACAAGATTGGGAAAAAATGCACTGTGTCAAACACCAGATCCCGAAACAGGCTGGCAATGTAAAAGAACATGGGAATGTAGCTTTCTTCCAGGTTAGCACGGGTAAATAAATTTGCCCATAGGTTAAAGGAAATATCCTTGCGAGACTCAAACAGGAAGCGTTCTGCATTTTTAAAAGCCGTTTTGCGGCCTTCTTCAGTATTGTAAGGCATAAAATAATGTTTTTCGTCATGTTCAATGATTCCGAATTCATCGGGTTGTACCATCTTGCCGTTAAAGCCGGCATTGGCGAAGAAAAACACCCTGGATTCCCGGTCAAAACCCAGTACGGGTACTTTTCGCGCGCCATCGCAGCCTCTAACCAGAGCCTGCTGGATACGCTTCAGATCGTTGTCAGTACCCTGGAACACATAATTCCGGGCCATCAGGCATTCGTGAAAGCGCTTTGCCGAACAAAACTCCCGGTTGTCCATCTCCAGGTATTCCGGTTCCTCATCTTCCCGGCATAACTCCAGTACCCAACTTACCCGGTTGACCAGGTCATCCGTAATTTTGTACTTAATACCAATGTTAAAGTCACAGACCGGATTCCATCCATTGCGACCGTGCAGCCAAATGCCCGAATCCCTGAATCGTATGGTTTGCTTCTCCTGCTCCTCTTCTTCCTCTTCCTGGAGAGCGGATAATGCCGCTTTTAAGACTTTTTTAAACTGTTCTTCCTCCCTGATCTTCGCATTACAGACAATTTCATCGGCCAGGTCCCAACCGCTGGGACTTGTGGGGAATAAAAGTACCGAAGGAAAGATCTTATCCTTGCGTTTACGGATGGAATTGAATTTTTCCAGGTACTCGCTTACCTTGCTTTTCTTGCCGGCCAGATCGTTGTCTATCAAATAATACACCTTGCGGTGAGAGCCTTTAAACAGGGAGAACTGCTCAAATTTTATCCCGTTGTTACCCCCTACGGCCAACCAATTATAAGAAGGGTAGAAAAAGGCCGCCAGTACGGCCGTTTTCTCACTTTCCACCAAAAAGGTATCCTTTTTACGGTCAAACAGGTGTTGCCCGTAAAAACAGCGCTCGAACTTAAAATAGTCCTGCCAGGCTTTGGAAGCCGGTACCTTATGATATTCCGGAACATATTTTATCAGATAACTTTTTCCCAGGTAATAGGGGAACTTCCCTTCCGACCGGTCCCGTGTGCCGGTGGATTCATAAGGCACAAATTTAAAGTTCAACACCTTTTCCGGATTGGCCACGCCAAATGCAGTGTAACTACCCAGGCTGCCCACCAACCAGGTTTTTAAGTGTTCTTCAGGAATATTCAGTTGTTGCCGACAAAAATGGTGAAAGGGAGAATCCATTCTCTGTAAAATCCCATCAACAAAAGGCTTGACCGGATAAATACATTTAGGTTCGGGCCGTGATGCCCCGGGAGCCTGTGTCACTTCTTTCTGACCGGATACAGATGGATAACGGTGGTATTGGCAACTGTTTTCACGGTCACAACGACCGTATTCATCGCCTACAGGTTCCCCTGTATCCGGATCTAAATAAAGATTAAACTTCTTTTCTCCACATGCCGGACAGTGGTACTTTTTGCTTGACTTGTCCAGTTGGTATTTTTTGTAGTTAGTCATTTTCAGTTGAAAAATTAGAGATTGGGAACTTGGGCGCAAAGGGGCAACCGCTCCAGGACCTCAGTCAGGTAACTATAGCGAATTGTGCTTTTCAATAATATCCAGCATAAGGATTGATGTTCAATTCTCCCACCGTACATTTGGCGCAAGATATTCAATGCTTCTTCCCGGTTGTACCCAGTGTCCAACCGGGCCATACCTTCCGTGAGCTGATCAGACCAAAAAGGTCTTACTTCCAGGGCTTCGGCTTCACAAACCGGACTTTCCTTTCCCTTCTCGGAGAGTACAATCAAATATTTTCTCCCCGCTATAAATTTCGTAGTATACAACCGGATGGTAGAAAAGCAGTCGGTACAAAGCTTTTTGTTCCAGTTATGTGAGAACTTAATGATTTCCATGGTGATTAAATGGTTTCATAAGGTGAATTACAAGTCCTAGTGACTTAGCGTATGGAATGAAAAATACTCCAGCACTTCTTCGGAGCTTTCTACTCCAATCGGGTAAAAACGGAGGCCATTGTCAACTTTAACACCATCCCAACATCCTTCGGAATCACAATAGGCAATCCGGTAGTTTTCCAATTCCAAGGCTTCATTTTCGGCAATTTCCAACAGTACATTATCCATATCGTTGGTTACACTCATTCCCCCTTGGTCTTGGTCAATAATCAAAAGGATGTTTGGAGGTAATACCCGGTAGGTATAAGAGGCCGCAAACATGCGCATTTGACGTTTTTCCTTAGGGTCATTAAAGTCCTTTAGAATTTTTTGCCAACAACACGGTCCAATCCCTCGTTCTATGCTTTGTTCTACCAAAAGCGTTTTACCACAACGGGCACAAGAAATAGTACTCATGGTATAAGAAATTTAAGGGTAACAATGTTTTTAGATTCGCAATAGGTGATTTCCTTCAAAATGCAATGGTACTTGGAGAAAACCTTGAGCAATGGAGCTAAGAGTGAAGCCCGGTAAGGGCCGAAAGGGTGTAAACCCAACGTGTACAAGTTTCTCTGTTGAGGATCTTTTGTTATATAATAACTGTGTACAGCATACGCTGTTATTAAATTTCTCAACCAAAAATCAAGAACTGAGATGGCCATATTTTAGTAATTTATGCAACATCTAGTCCTATTTTTTGGATATACTTTTTTGTTTCATCTTCTAACTCCGGAAGAGTTTTTAGGGAATCTTCAAAAAGATAATCAGGGTCTTTTAGTTGTGAAATATTCAAATTAAGTACTTCTCCCAGTTCTAATAATACAAATGGGTTTGTGCATCTACCAGATACAGTATTTAGATACGTGTTTTCACTAATTTTATGGCCAGATCGGCTACAACGTACTAAAACAATCTTTTTTAACTTCCTATTACTTTCAACACTGAGACACTTTTTAATGCGAAAGCCTAATTTGTAGTTATTACTACTTTTACTTTTGTTCTTTTTCATAGTTGACTTTTTTAACAAATAATAGTTTTCCTGTACTACTGATAATCAGTTGATACCAGAAGTTAAGTGTTAATTTTTTTTTCTTTTAAAAGTGAAACTTTTTAACCTTCCTGTACTAAAAAACGTTATAAAAGAATCCCTAACACTTTGTGTAGATGTTTAATATATTTGTATTAATCACAAGTAATTGTGATACAATATTAAATTTTTAAACTTTTATATCCAAATATTTAAACTAATTATTTTGGATAAATATCTATTTCCAGGAAAAAGGCATGAGTATCAAGGAAACAGTAAAGAAATTAGCTCAATCAAAAAATTTAACACTAGAAGATTTAGCTACTAAATCTGGTATATCAAGAGGGACATTTTACAATATCCTTCGTCTTGAGGATGGCAAACTATCTCAATTTAAAAAAATTGCAGAAGCCCTAGAAGTAGACATATTTGAAATGCTAGGATCTGATAAAGATATAAGTAAACCATTTGTACAAGGAGATGGCAACTTCACTATGAACAATAGTAAATCAGGAGGAGATATGAATGTAAAAGGAAATGGAGGCTATGGAGATATAGATGAGATAAAGAAAAAAAATGAGTTTTTAGAAGCTGAAAACAAAAGTTTAGAGAAGAAAAATAAAGAATTATATGAGAAACTTTTGGAATGTAAAGACAGCTTAATCAAAGCTTTAGGTAACTAATAAATCCTTTAATATAAATACTAGTTATTTGAAGAACAATTTACAAATGAAAGAAAAACTAAGCGAGAAACTAGACAGATTTGTTCATGGAAGTAATAATTTCTCGATGAACAATTCAACTAACCAACAAAACTTAGAATTTAATTTTCAAAAAATCGAAACAAATCTTTACGTACTAGACAAAAACAGTAAAGAAGCCATCAAATTACAACAGAAATTAATTATTGATTCTTTAAGAGAGCTTTTAGCTCAAAACTATGTAATGTATGAAACAATACGCAAGTTAAAAGAAGAGAGACCCCAAAGCCCTTTATCAGCCTAATTATTTATATACAATACTGGCTTTTGCCAGTATTTTTTTTCAATTGTTAAAACTGAAAAATCATGTTAGGTAAAGTTATTGAAATTGCCATTTCTTCCGCTCTGGAAAGCGTCAAATTTTGCGACAGATTTGCGCCAAAATTGCTCCTTGAAGGTTGCGACAGAATGAATATTTTGCGACAAGGAGTTAATTCATTGTATTTAAATGAAATAGGTGGATATGTTAGAGAAAAATTTTATATTTAATATAAGAAACATAATTATTCATCCAATCAATGAATCACCATGCAAATGCTAGCCGAAAACGAAAAACTTGAAAAAGCATGTCAAGAAGCTAAAGACAAATTTCATAAGTTGGGAGAAGGTGAATACCAGGAAATCATCTCCAAACTGCAATATGTCATTGTCAGCTATAATGCGGACAAGAACCCCATTGGCTTGTACGAGATTGGCGAAAAGGCACTACAATTATTAAAAGAACACAAAAAGAAAGCCCCGAGACAAGTCTCCAAAAAACTGATCGATGACCTGGAAAAAGCTATTCAGATGAGGGAAAACTAATACTCACCGTTCATGCACTTCTTGAGATTTCGAATAGTACCGTCTTATAATAGTTTCTGCCGGTTTATTTTGGGGAGTATAATCCGAACAATGCTCCCCTCCACTTTTTTGATGCTGTGAGTACCATTTCCATAAAAAACCTCCGGCAAACCATGTATTAGACCAAAACACCTCATAAAGCGCCTGGTAGGCATTTTTTTGCGCTTGCAAATTCACCTGAATGGTTTTTTGCCTGCGTCCGCGCGTAGTGGGCAACTCCCACTGCTTGCCTGTAGCCTGATCAATGCTCCGGTATCCGTATTCGGTAAACAATACTGGTTTGCCCACCTCTTTCTGTAATTGACTGATAGCCATAAGCGGTTTTTCCCAGGCTTTTTTTAATTCTTTCACGCTTGGGCTGGCGTTCATAGACAACGGAAAATAAGCATCCAACCCAATATAATCCAACTGAGGCCAAAACATTATCTGTTCATAATTATCCCAATTGGCAGCATATGTTAATTCCCCGGTGTAAACCTCCCGGACTCTCTCAATTAAAACGTTCCAAAAGACTTCTCGCTGTACCACAGCTTTCCGAAATTCGGTACCGATACAAAACAGCTCTACGTGTAGCGAATCAGCCAATCGAGCATGGTGTAAAATATAGCGAGTATAATTACGTTCCCATGCCTTCCACTCTTTTTCGGAGTGAAGGGCAAAATCACCTGCCCACCCCTGTCCTTTTACCCAGACATGCGGCTTTAGCATTACCCGCAAACCTTTCTCTTTCGCTAGCCGGATACTTTCCAACACCCCCTCCGTTCGCTCACCCCACCATTGCCTCTCTTGATCAAAAGAAACGCCCGTTGAATTTCCATTTATAAAAGCATAAGGAATAATAGCTACCCAATTAGCAGAAACACCCACAATTGGCTGAAACACATCCCCTTCAAAGGGTTTTGGCGGTGCTACCAAACTCACACCGTTCATTTTTTCGACTGGAAAATCACTTTCCTTATCGCTTAAAAAGACCCAAGAGGCGCCTCCTATCAAAACCAAGGTCAATACTCCCAAAACTATTCGCATCTTGTCAAAGTGTTTGTATTCTTCGTAGTGCTTCCCGCCTACTCAAACCACTCAACTCCGTTTTCTCCACAAACTTCAAAACTTCGTCCGGTGCGTATTTTGCATATTCCCGCAAAGCCCAACCGATGGCTTTGCGAATGAAAAATTCTTTGGAGTGAGTTAAAGGCAAAATGAAAGAAGTCAACAAAGAAAAGTCCGTATCTTTTTTATATTTCAATTGGAAAATAATGCAAGTTCGCTGAAGCCATATATTTTGAGAACTTATCCATTTGCTTGTCCACGCCAATCGCTCTTCGGGAAATTTTTTAAATGTATACCCTACCAAATCAGAAGCAATAAAGTCTACTGTATCCCACCAGGATTTTTGTAAAATAATTTCTTCCAACAGCGGTAGGTCTTCAACAGACAACTTCCTTTTGCACTTTGCCAAAAGTTCCATTGCAACATATTGCCACTCTCGCTCCGGCAATTGCCAACAGACTCTGACGACCTCCTCCAAAAGAGACTTTTCCGGCAATCCTTGTTTTTTATAAAAATCGCGGAAAAGCACTTTTCTCTCCGGTGATTTAACCCCATAAAAAGCAAATTGATTTTTTAAATATTGAGAGGCCCATTGAGCATTTTCAACATTCCGATTGTCTTCAAATGCCTGTTGCAAAGGTTGTAAATAGTGTTGTGCATTCATAGGTGTGTAGTGATCCCCTGACTCAAAAATTCATAACTTTATCTAAGCTAGCAGCAAAAACACCAAAGCAGACAAAAGTCAAGTGATTTTCTTTTTCTTTTTTGCAGCAGGGAATAAAACATTATTTAAAATCAACCTGTATCCCGGAGAATTGGGGTGCAAATTCAGATCTGTTGGCTCTTCGTTCAATGTATGCCGGTAATCTTCCGGGTCATGCCCGCCATAAAAAGTCCAGGTTCCTTTACCTATGACTCCATGAATATACCGCACTTCATTTGCTTCGGGGGTCTCCCCCATGATAATGACTTCCGGCTTCAGGAATTCCTTTTTAAAAGCAGTGGTCAACCCCATAAAACCTTTGATATTGGACGCGTGGTTTTGAGTCAACATAGTTGGAATAGGATCCCATTTGGCAGAAAACTGAAACAGTTTGAAATAGTCATTTTCTTCTGTGATCCCGTTGCGTTCAAAGGATTGGTTATCAATATTGGAAAATTCTACCCGTAGAGGGTCTTCCACCAATTGAAAATCTTTAAAAGCAAATGTATTTTCATAATTTAGCTTTTGATTCATATGTATATCCATCGCATCTCCATCGTACATAGGCGCACAAATATCAACCCCTTCGGCTGCCAGAGCCAAATCATACGTATCAGCTGCGGAGCACATGGCAAACAAAAAACCTCCTCCTACACAGTATTCCTTAATCTTTTTGGCCACCGCTCGTTTTAACTCGGAAACTTTTTTGAAGCCAAATTCTTTTGCCAAAGCTTCGGCTTCTCTCTTTTCAGCTTTGTACCAATTTGTAGAACCGAACGTACGGTGCAACTTACAATACTGCCCGGTAAAATCTTCATGATGTAAATGCAGCCAATCGTACTCTGCCAACTTATCCCTTAACACTTCTTGATCATACACCACATCATAGGGGATTTCCGCATAGGTCAATACCAAGGTCACCGCATCATCCCAAGGCTGTTTGGTTTTAGGAGAATATACGGCAATTTTAGGGGGGACTTCCAGCTTTACAATATCCATATTGGAAGAAGGGCTTTTGATCTGTTCTTTCAATTTGAGCGTTTGAGCATCCGAAACGATTTCGTACGAAACACCTCGCAACAACAACTCCTCCTCAAAGCTCTTGTAATATTCACATAAAAAACTTCCTCCGCGGTAATTCAGTAACCACTCGACATCTACCTCTTGATGCAAGACCCAATAAGAAACCCCATAAGCTTTCAAATGATTGGCCTGAGCAACATCCATAGGAATCAAAAGAGAGGCAGCAGGAAGCGGTAGTACAAGAAGAAGCATACCCAAGCCTAATAACAGTTTCGCCAATAAAGTCCGCATCGTTTTCATGATTACTTGATGTATATCAAATTGAAAGGTCCAGCTATCTACACTTTTGTGTAAACCACAAGGGACCACAATGTAATTTCTAGGACAATATTGTAAAAAAAATCAATTATTCAAGGAGTGCTCAATGATACCACACAGGATATTATTACTTTTTCAACTCATTAAAAAAGCTTAAACAGCTTATCAAAAACAACAACACAAATCACTTATAATCAATAATTTACAAAATAAAATTCAAATAAATAACACTTCTACAAGCAGTATTCGAACATCCCATTTCAACACATTTCACATTAACAGATGTTAGAGCTCGCTGTCACTTATTAACATTTAACCCTCGTAATATATCCGGTAAATTACCCCTGCAAAATCATCAGAGACCAACATGGAGCCATCCGGCATCAATTCAATATCTACAGGTCTTCCCCATGCTTGTTGACCTTGAAGCCACCCTTGGGCAAAAGGTTTATAATCGGTCACTTGATTTCCTTGCAGGGTGATCAATGAAACTTGATACCCTACTTTGGAAGAGCGGTTCCAGGAGCCGTGTTCTGCGATAAATATTTGTTTTTGATACTCTTCAGGAAATTGTCCGGCCGTATAAAATTCCATTCCTAACGCAGCCACATGAGCGCCCAATACTTTGGCCGGAGCTACAAAATCCGAACAGGCTTTTTTCTTACCAAACTCCGGATCCGCGATCGATCCCGCATGACAATACGGAAACCCGTAATGTTGTCCTGCGTTTTGCACTCTATTTAATTCATCTCCGGGAATATCGTCTCCCATACGGTCGCGGCCATTGTCCGTAAACCATAGCTCATCCGTATCGGGATGCCAATCAAAACCCACAGTATTTCGCACTCCATGAGCATACACTTCCAGACCTGTACCATCCGGGTTGATCCGGGTAATGGATGCATACATTTTATTCTTTCTTTCACAAACATTACAAGGGGCACCTACCGGAATATACAATTTACCATCCGGACCAAAGGCAATATACTTCCAGCCATGCCAGGTATCCGAAGGGTATTTATCATAAACAACTTTATAAGTCGGTTTTGCCGTTAGCTGTTGTTCTATATTTTCAAATTTGATCAGGCGATTCACCTCTGCGACATACAAGGTCCCGTCCTTAAAGGCTACCCCATTGGGCATTTTCAAGCCTTCAGCCAGTACCAGTACTTTCTCCGCTCTTTGGTCTTTGTCTTCGTCCAACAGGGCATACACCTTCCCCTCGTTACGGGTTCCCACATACAAAACCCCTGATGGACTTAATGCCATTGATCTTGCATTTTCCACACCTTCGGCATATATTTCGATTTTAAACCCGGCTGGCAATTGGATATTATCCAAAGGAAGGTTGCTTTCTGTAGTCGTACCGGTTTGAGTAGATTTACTTTCTTCTCCGCACGCCATTATCCCAAAGCATAGGAATATAAGGAACAGTACCATGTTATTTTGTAAATGGATTTGCATGATCAATTGAATAGGTTAGCTTTCTGAAGTTAGCAATAAATTACCCCTCCTCAAAATCTACTTCCGGACAATCAGGGGATTTTTCGTGAAGTAAGTTTACCTTTGTCAGGAAGGATTCATTTCTCTATAGGAGCTAACAGCCAAGCTTTTACTCCAACAGGCATGGCACATTCCTTAAATCTCCGTATACTTACTAATAAAAGATTTGAAAAAACTATGGAAATCAATTATTCCTTTAACCTGGTACTCATTATCATCATCGTAGCAATAAGTTTATATACGGGCAACCGTCCGGCCTTGCTACAAAAGTTGATGATGAACCCCTACCGGATTGTTCATAATAAAGAATATTACCGTATGCTCAGTTCGGGATTTATCCATGGCGGTATGGCTCATTTATTTTTCAACTGTTTTACACTGTATTTTTTCGGAAGCTTAATGGAGCGTATTTTCAATCAACTATTCGGCCCATTAGGCACGCTCTACTACTTGCTGTTATTTATACTTGGGGTAGTCATTTCCGACATCCCCACCCTTGTGAAACATAAAAACAATTTTCACTACAATTCTCTGGGGGCTTCCGGAGGCGTATCGGCAGTGGTGTTCGCCAGTATCATTTTCAATCCGCTGGGAGAGATCTATCTTTTTTTAATTCCTTTTGGAATCCCAGGATTTATTTTGGGCTTAGTTTATCTTATTTATTCTTATTACCAATCCAAAAACAGTTCGGATCATATCAATCACGATGCGCACTTTTTCGGAGCCTTGTTTGGAGTGGCTTACAGTGTAATTTTATACCCTTCGGTTATCCCCCACTTTTTCAGAGAGTTATCCCGATGGACGTTTTTTTAGACAAAAAAAGTTCATTTTTTTTGCTGTGATAATTTGCGAATAACAAATCTCATTATATCTTTGCATCACCATTAACAAACACAGCAAGCGAGAATAGCTCAGCTGGTAGAGCGCAACCTTGCCAAGGTTGAGGTCGCGGGTTCGAACCCCGTTTCTCGCTCCAAAAAGCCCAAAGTAGTTTGGGCTTTCTATTTGCCGGGATGGTGGAATTGGTAGACACGCAAGACTTAAAATCTTGTGCCCCTTGGGGCGTGCGGGTTCAAGTCCCGCTCCTGGTACAACCTTCGAAAATCAAAATAGCAACTTATTGAAAATCAATAAGTTGCTATTTTTTTTGTTGCACAAGTGCTATTTACGGTGGGATTTGGGTGTGTATGTTTCACCTTTATAGCACAAGCATATGTTATCTATCAAAGTTTTTCCTCACAACTACAAGCGGAAAGATGGTTCTGCTAAACTGTACCTACACATAATTATTAATCGAGAAAGCCTTAGAATTGCGACCGGAGTGTATTGGCCTCCCAAGTATTTCGCGGACGCCAACCTTATCTTGAGAAAGATGATCAGTAAGGCAAACGATATTTTTATTCGCTACCGGTTGATGGAGATCCCCCTGGATTTGGATACTCTAAAAAAAGAACTGAACAAGAACATTGACCGGAATGATTTTATTCAGTTTTTTGAACAGACTCTGAAAATGCGCTGGGGAAAAGGGATTATTAAAGATGGAACCAAGAAAAATCATCAGAACACCTTGAATCGTCTTAAGCAGTATGATCCAAAGCTCAAGTTCACCGATTTTCACCCCAAATGGGCGGAAGAATACGATGCCTACCTTCGCAATAAATGCAGACTTAAAAATTATAACTCTCGCTGGAGTCAACACACCGTTATCAAATCCTATCTCAACTATGCGAAGGCTGAAAGTATCGTATTTGTGAACCCTTATGATTTCTTTAAATTAAAGAAGGTAGACGGGAAATGGGAAGCATTGGAGAGACTTGAACTCAAAGCTCTATTAGACTTCTATAATAGCATTTACATTACCTCTCCGGAGAAAAAAGCCCTCCGGATGTTTCTCTTTTCATGCTTTACAGGGTTACGAGCCAGTGACCTGGAAAATTTACACGAAGACCATGTAAAAGAAGACCGCTTGGCACTGACGCCCATCAAAACGGAAAGATTTGACAAGCAAATAGAGGTTCCCTTAAATGAGTTCGCCTTGAAACTTTTAGAAGAAGAGCGTGAAATCAGTGTACTGGGAAAGTTATTCAGAAGTTTTCACCGAAATACCGTCAACAAAAAGCTAAAAATGATTGCCAAACGAATTGGCATAAACAAGCGACTACACTTACATGTAGGCAGGGAAACCTTTGCTACGTTGTTGGTGGACAACAATGTACAGCTACCGGTCATTCAAGAACTTATGGGTCACAGTAAAATCACTACCACCCGCAAATACATCAAGATCAACCTGGAAATGAAAAAAAGGGGGGGTCAACAAGCTGGAAAATCTCTAACACATCCCTTTGGCATAACCCTTGACGTTATGGGGATACTACTAAACATTCGATACCATGACCTACGCAATAATTATCAGTTACTTATTCTTTGTTTTGGTATTTTCCCTGTGGCGTTCGGGGTACCTTCAACGCAAATGGTACCAGGCGGTGGAAGAACTGCAACTGGAGGGCAAGATCAGCGAACAAGAGGCCGGAGAACTTAAAAAAGACTTTCAGGTAAAGTTGTATTTTAAACCTACTTGGACGGATTTGCATAGCTGTGTACCGATTGATTCCTTATCAAAAGTACGACAGCTTCACCGGGGATGAATGGGGATATTTAGCTACTTTAAGTTGATATTTAACCTATATTCTTTCCTCCCCACAGCTCCTTTTATAAAAATCTACTATTTTAAATAGTAAAAACAATCGGATAGTAAACAACTAACCCTGATATCTAACAGTTTTGTTTTTGGTTGCTTTTAATTAAGCTCGTCCTTTTGTAGCACTTTTTTAAGCTCGTCCTTTTGTAGTTTTTCAGTCATATTAGTTACTCTAAACCATTTATAAAGCCCAAAAAGGGAAAAAAGACTTCCAACTGCTAGAAACAAGTCTTTGAATATGTCAAAAGAATTTATATGCTCATTTAAGATCTTAATCTTAGATTTATTATAGTTTATTACTATTTTTTTGGTTAAAATATCAAGCTCCTTAGTCTTAATTTTTTCAAATTCTTTATTATAGTTTGATTTCAACTGCTCAATTTTTTTTGTATCTAATTCACTTTTTGTTTTATTTTCTAATTTAGAAAGGGTTTCTTTTGTTAGCAATTTTAAATTTCCTACATCTTCTTTCAATTGCTGAATTTGTAGGTTTAAAATTTCAGTATCCTTATTATGTATATTTATTTCTAATTCAAGTTTTTGTTTTTTTTCTAATGGGTATATAAATGAAAACACTATCATAAACACACCACCCATGAATAGGAATTTATACAAATTGTCAGAGCTTGGAAATAAACTTGTTAATTCCATATTAAAATGAATTTATTTTTTGCCGGTCTACTTCTAATTCATCCATTACATTCTTAATGGATTGTAATGTATCATTGTTTATTTCTATAATATTTTCTAATTCCTCTTTATGCTGAATATTAGCTGAACTACTATCACAACAAGTTAGGCTCAAAACAGCAGCTAAAATTATTAAAGACTTTCCTACTTGTAGCTTAAATTCAATTTTTCCAGGAGATTGTAGATTTAGTCTAATTGCATTATAGTCTATTTCTTCATTAAGTTGGAAATGCACATCTATACTTTCGACTAAGTCCTGAATTCCTTCAACCAACTTTAACAATGATTTTACATTTATTTCTCTTTGTGTTTTAATGTCAAGGACAAAGTGAGTATTATCTTCTTTAATATAAAGATTACTTATAACGTTGTCGATATAACGGCTATAGTCTTTGACACTACTAATTGTGTGTCTAGAAATTTTAATTTTGTGAAATGTTGGGTCCAAATCCCCTATGGCTTTTTTAGTAATCCATCGAATTTTTTTCCTTTTACGAAACTCACAATCGGCTAAATTATCATTTTCAATGTATGTTAATGAATCAGAAACCTCTCCAAAGGCAAAATAATTTGAACTATGGCTAGGGATTATTACTATGTCGCCTTTTCTAAGGTTAATAAAATTTAAAAGCTTATTGTATATAGCAGTAATATTACCTTTAGAGTTTTGATCTTGAGGGTCTAGCTCTTCAATTCTAGCAATTTTTTCTTTGACTACATCTTTCTGGGAATTTAGTAGTTCATCAAGAGTTATTTGGTTCCAGCCAATACCTATAAATCCATTATTTGTAAATGTATCAAAGTACTTACCACTATCGGTCCTTACAAACCAATATTCTGTTTCTCTTGATATCTCAGATACTTTACTTACTAGTTCTTCTATTATCATTTTTTTATTGATTAGTGTTAGTGGTTAGTGTCTATCAACCTATTTGTCTTAATATAGATGACTAAAGGCAGATCATATATTCTTAGGATTTTATTGACTTTTGAACATATCTGATATTCTTTACTCCCTAATAAAGAATAATACTATGTAATACGTAAATATATATATAAAGACTCTTTACCTCGATATAGTAATAGACATTCCTTGAGTAAATGAGTACAATTTACTCTCCCTGTAAAAAAACAAAAGCCCAACTACTCAAGCTAGGCTTCTTTATGAACTCATTTATACCAATAGATTCCATCTTTCCACAGAGGTTCCCCTTCCACATAGTCTTTTGGGTAAATCTTTCCTACGGGGATTAAGGGATCACCCACATTTGGGAAGAATCTGGGATTGTAAATAGATTCAATGTTAAAAAGCTCGTAAAGATTTGTAAGGCTGTAGCTTTTAATATGACCGGGAATTTGACTCTGGTCAAATGATTCCATGTATTCAAAATCAAGTACCGTATCATCATCTTCTTTATACACCATCTGAGTTTTGTAAATGATTTGCCCTCTGTATAATCTGATTTTTTGAAGGGCGTGTAGATCCGAGCGAAGCTCCATGATATTATACAGGTCATCAAGTGGTATGAACTTATCATTTACATAATAACTACACAAGGAAAAGAAATAAGTATGCTCTTTCGAATTGACAAAAAAACCTTCCAACCATCCACCTGCTTCGGGATAATCCTCCTTTTCTCTGGAGACATAGTGATAAGCATAACAAATCATAAACGTTACTCCCTCTGAGTAATGGAAATAAAAGTCATTATTTAAGAAGTGATAATGTTGATTGTACTGTTTGACCTTTGTAATTCTATTTTTTTTATCCTTATACACTTCAAAATATTCATTGGGAATAGAAGCCTGAGGGATTTTACCTGTTGGTTGTATCTTTAAAAAATCAAAGGCAGTATACCTCCCGGCATAGATCATTTTTTGATCGGTATAATTCTTTGAATCAGATATTTTTCTTGCTTTGTTGAGTATTTCTTTAATTAATATGCCTTTGTCATCTGATTGGGAGAAAACAGATATATAGCTAAATAGAGCCAGGATTAATAGAATATACTTTCTCATGGTAGTAATTATCTTCTTCGTATTACATTTTTTGGTATTCTAGTAGCATCTACAAATACAACCGGACGAGGTCCTGTACTCTTTAAATAAAAAGATGTTGGGAATCGAGGAGCATAAGGTAGTCCATCACGATATTCCATAAACCCCTCATTTTTGCTTGAGGGAGCTGTTAAATATGTATCTAATAACTTTCCATGATATGCTTTTGCCGAATTATCATGATTCAGCCAAAGTGTTTTACCCCGAAACTCCGGAAGTGACGATAAGGATTCTCCCAAACTTCCTTTCCCATTAGGGTTTTTAGCCCCTGCTCCGCATCCAGTTAAAAAGATTGTGCCTCCCTTCTTTACCATATTTGCAAGGTCCTGTAGAGCTAAAATAGCCATCATTCTGCCTGATTCAAATAAGGTATTATTCTTCATGTCTTCTACATCCTTACTATAAAGCATTTTAGCTCCTGAACGTAATGAGGTATTTGGAAAGCCAAAAGTCACTACCGCAATTGCACTAGCTCCGGATCCATGTGACCTTACTATTAAGGTAGTAAGTTTTGAAAGTTTGGTTTCTGTTAAGTATGCTTTCGTTTTTTCAACAGCTTCATCTAATGTCTTTGCAAGAATAAAATCCCAGTTAACATTATCAATTGCTTTTTCAAAATTTGTTTTAAATTCATTATCATAACCAATAATAAGGTGACCTTTTCCTCTCCACTTTTTTTGAGTTGTATCTTCTTCTTTTTGCTCTTTTTCAGCCTCCGAATCATCCACTACCGGTCCCAATACGTTACCTGCTCCGGCGGTCAAATTATCGTAGGAATCGGTTAATGGGGTCGGCTCCGTCTTCACGCTCAAATCCGTTTCTTTCCAGTAGTGTTCCAGGATTTTCACTCCTCCATCGTAGAGAATGGCTGGAGAGAGTTTGACTTGGGTCATCATCGGTTCCCCGTTAACTCCGTTGAAATGGTTTTTGAAAAAGACGCAGTGTACATCGTACAACTCAAACACCCGGCTTTTGCTGTTTTGAGTCACCGGGGAGACGACAATCTTTACCTTTTTCACCATATCCATTCCCACCGACCAGGCAAAAAAGCTTTGATCCGAGGTGGTTTCAAAAGTAATGTCAAAAATCGTCCCGTTGGGTTTTCCCATCGGTTTCCCGTGTTCGTCTACCGAGCGGGTAAACCGGAATTTAAAGTCAAGGATATTCACTGCTTTATCCTCAACATAAAGTCTTGCAATCAGGCTCATATTTCAAGGTCTTACTGGTTGAAAAAATAACTGAAAGTAGTTAGTTGCCTTGCTAGTGAGTATAAGTATAAAAAACACAATGTAATACGTAATTATACACACAAAAAAGCGCTTAACCTTGAAATATTATTAGTTTTTTTCAAAAAGGAATTACCTGAATAAAGGCATCTACAACCCCGTTTTTAAGCTTCGTAAAGTCGCTAATCGATACAAATTCTGTAAGTTATGCACAAAGTCCACCCGGGTATAACGGCTGGCGATACGGGTTGTAAAACTCTCTCCGGATTGTGTCAAACAAAAGCCGTGTTTGTGGTAGATGTTGGCACCGCTCATTTCAAAGCCCATGGCCAAGAGCCAGTTGGGCTGTAAGAGGACCGGAAGGACCTTGTCGGCCGGTTGGCGGTTAATCAATTGTTGATCGTAGTCCAGGTGGCTTACTTCTTCCAGGCAGAAGCGTTTGTCTTGCTGCATTGC
Organism: Rapidithrix thailandica; assembly: GCF_039710355.1. Classification (NCBI taxonomy): domain Bacteria; kingdom Pseudomonadati; phylum Bacteroidota; class Cytophagia; order Cytophagales; family Flammeovirgaceae; genus Rapidithrix; species Rapidithrix thailandica. The sequence goes on from NZ_JBDKWZ010000007.1 coordinate 269,420, forward strand.
CCGCATGTCCACGTAATTGCCCGATTGCAGACCGGTATTGGCATTACTCTGGTTGGAATGCAAGGAAATATGGCCGGAGTAAATCAGCTCATTTTGAGTGCCGATACGCAGCAAATAGCTCCGCTCGGTGACCTGCGGGGTAGCCGAACGGTAGGTAATCACAGGAGTGTAACCGGTAGGGTTGCCGGAAAGATTGGGATTTGCTTGGGCTACCAGATACAACTTGAATGAAAAGCGACTTTTTGATGATCAAAAAGTCGCTTTTTTTATTTTCTGTGTCTCGACCTGATTCGTTAGGCTGATGCGCCTTTTTCTCCATGAATGGCAAAATCACCACAGAATTGACCTCTGAGGTAAAGTTTCGTTGTGGTTTTGGGGATTACAAGACATGAAAGCCAGGAGAATTAGTCATTGTCCAAGTACTTCATGGCTTTTTCTTTCGTCTTTCTTAATTCCGATATATTTTCATTTGTTGCTTCAAAAAGATCCAACCCTTCTTGCCCATTATTCCAAGTATACTCACTTTTTGGTTCCTTCTTGCTCTTTTTCTTTAAGAAGGAGTTTCTTGTGGCCATAATCAGTATTATTTGCCCAACCGCTAAACAGGCAATTAATTGACCTACTCCATCATCCACTTCTCCCATAAAATAATCCTTAAACTTATTCATAACAACAAAACCCAAAGATGCGTACATAATTGAGCCTATCCCAAATGGAAGAGTTCTATTTTTTCCCAAATAACTCCATATTCCAACTCCCAGATTTAACACTCCCCAAATGAGGAAAACTTTGAATTCCAGCGTCATACTGTGTTCAAAAAAGTAAATGGCAGCTGATATACAGGGTATGGCCATTAACACTATAATGGAGGTTGCGATCGCCTCGATTTTATCATAATAACCCAGTTCTTTCATCTTGATGGTGGAACTAAATAACGAATAAGTATATAAGTACAAGGAAGGATATCCCCCTTTGGCAGTCGTTGTCTTTAATCAGTTTTTCGAAAACCTTTTGTATCAATATTATTCAAGTAGTTCACACCCCATTTCGTCCAGTAACAGTTTAATGCTCCAAACTGCTTTTTCAGCATCGCTACCGGGAAGTTGATCATTGTCTTGAATACGGTAAATCGTTCTTAAAAAAGGTGTTTCGGATACTTCAATATCCATTAATTTTTTCAAGTTTTTTATTTTTTGATCAAAGTTTTCTATCGCGGTCCAATTTACTCTTATACTTCGCAACTGCTCCAAAGCATAAATTTCCGCTGGCAATTCTACCAAATCACTCCAGGAAAAATTCACAACAATCGGATGCGTTAAAAGCCGGATATCAGAGGAAAGCCGTTTCATGCGAAGCCCAATCAAATGAATTACATCAAAACGGTTTAGATTTTGGAAATCTTCACGGGATAACTCAGTGATATCCTTTCCAGGAAGTATAATTTCCTTTAAGGGCTTCTTTTTTCCCGAGTACTTTTCATCTATTTCTTCTGAAAGGTGTTTTATCTCATTGGGAATAGAATTTAATTCTTGCTGAGAAAAATCAAGTGTACCAAGATTATCAGTATACTCTAAAGTGTAATTTAAATGCTTCATATGATCAGAAGTTATTTTTGAGTTTTGATGTAAACTTAAAAGCCTTTAAACAGGTATCACTGGTGTTGTAACCGGACTTACCGGTTGGTTGGTTTCAAGAAAATACCTTTCTTTGGATTTTGATTTCGCCCCGATTCTATTATAAAACTTCATGGCGCGCTTATTAAAAGCAGGGGTTTGCCATTGAATTAAATTACAACCCAATAATACTGCTTCTTTCTTAATTCTATCAATCAGTTTTTCACCTATTCCATACCCTCTGCACTCCTCTGTCAAAAAGAGACAATCCATATAGATATAATGGTTTGCATCCCAGGTAGAGAATTGTTTCATATACGTTGAGTAACCAACGATTTTATGATCTATTTCTACAATTAAGCAATACAAGGCGGGTGTTTCCGAAAACAGGAAATTACTTAACTTTTCCTCTTTCTTGGTTTGGTCGTATTCTGCTTGCTCGTAAGCCGCGTGTAATTTACAAAGCTCGATTACACCGGAAATATCTTCCCGTCTTACCGGCCTTATCGCAATTTCTTTCATTACATTTCTCCGTTATAAACCTCTTGTAAATACCCTTGGTAATTGGGTGCCGAAGCTTGCTTCAACACATTTCGCATCCAAGATAACCTTTCGTGATTAATTACCTCGAGTTCCCAGATACAAGGAGCAAGTCCATCCCCTGAGATCCGTTTGAAGGCATCCGGTTGCTGAGAATCCGTCATAAAGATATGCGTGTTAAGCATGTTTTTCCCAACCCACCAATTGACCAAAGAAAATATTCCTTCGGTGCCTGCATGAAGGATCAAAAACCCAATGTTCTCATGACTCGCATCAAAGCTATTCTTCATCGAAAGCCATTTTGGCAACTCAGCTTTTACACTCTGATAGTATTGAGGATGTTCAAACTCTCCAACCTTTGAAATTGTGTATATTTTAATCGCCCAATTGTCTATCCTATACACTTCTTGAAATCGTATTTTTCTTGTTTTGTATTCTTCCATATACCTAATCATATCACCGGATTGTGTAACGTCCGGCATTGGTGCCATTCTTTTAACACCATGGGTAATGTCGCAAATATTCCAAGCACCTCCCAAACATACGGCATATGGAATACAAGCTCATACTACGGGCTTGTATTTTTTTATCCTTATCGTTTTGTCCTCAATGTATTTTCACTTTCTCCAATTCGTATGCAGCGATAAGTTATTGGAAAACCGTCTATAGTTTTTTTTCATTTTGTAAGTAAAACACCAATGATCAAGTCTCTCTTTTTTATATTTTCGTAATTATTATGAACATGTTTATACATTCTGTAAATGGTCTGTTCAACAAAGAAAAATAATATGAGTATTGAAGTTAAAGCGGCAGAAGAAAAAGACCTTCCGGCAATACTGGAAATCATAAATTATGAAATTCGCCATTCTACGGCCATATATGACTATGAGGAAAGAAGCCCGGAAGCCCAACGAGAGTGGTTACAACAAAAACAGCAGGAGCATATGCCTGTGCTTGTGGCAGTATTAGAAGGACAGGTATTGGGATTCGGGACGTATGGAACCTTCCGTCCAAAAGTTGGGTACCGGTTTTGTGTGGAACACTCTGTGTATGTTTCTGAAAACGCAAGAGGCAAGGGAGCCGGATCGGTCCTGATGGAAGCCCTTATCCAATCAGCCAAACAACAAGGCTTACACTCTATGATTGCCGGAATTGATGCTGCAAACCAAAGCAGTTATGATTTCCATATAAAGTTTGGCTTTGAAGAAGTGGGCAGGTTAAAAGAAGTGGGCTATAAATTTGATCAGTGGCTGGATTTGGTATTCATGCAGCTTTTATTAAAATGAAAGAACTATGCCTATCGAAATTTATGATTTACAAAATGGCTTTGCTACTTTTCTCAAGAAAACTACGCCACCATAAACCATTCACCTCATGCTATTGAAATTGCGATCAGCATCCGGAATACCTTTGCCATAGAAACCCCATTACAAAAAGAAAGATGTAAGGCTTGAGAAATCCGTAGCAATGGTTTGCTTTCAATTGTATGCAGGAAAAAAAAACATAAATTCCGGTGAATTCACCCCACTCAAGGGAGTATTAGTCCCATATCTGCCTCTAGCTATTTTTGTAGGTACTCATGAAATCCTTTATCCCGACATTGTCGATTTTCACGACAAATTAAAAGCAAACCACCTTAAAGGTATACATTGGCAACAAAATGCAACATATCTATCCTATTATGCCAATACCCGAGAGCAAACAGGCCGTTGAAAAAGTGATAGAGATTATCAATTCGGATCTCCGGTCCCCAATTAAAAAACGATTATTTTTCGAACTTCCCATTCCGGTATTTCCAGACAATCCGTTCTTCTTTGTCTTCGGTTTTGCCAGGTCCGTCATAATAACTGATCAAAACGGTTTCAACCAGTTCACTCACACCGTCATTATCTTCGTCAGAAAAACTTACTTCATGCACTTTACTCACCGTATCTCCTTTCTTCAGTTGCATATCATCCATCACTCCGGAGTTGTCAAAGGAATGATTTTCATAAATCATGTTCGCCTTTTTTCCGGAAAATGACATAATACTGTACTCAAAGGTACATTTTCCATCTTTACACCGGTTGGCCTTACAGATCACCTCCGATTTTCCATCATTGTTAATGTCTTTTACTTCAGCGATGGCATACCATTGCTTATACCAGACCAGTTTTCCATTCGCATTGTACTTTAATAAAAGGTAGATCGGCATTCCATCATAAAAGCCAAAAGGGAAGTCGCCACCCGGAGCACATACCGCCAAGTACTCTGTTTTTCTTTTGTTAGAAAAATGCCCTTCATAGATGTTGATTTCATCTTGAATTACTTCCAACGCCTCAGGTGTTGGAAGCAACTCCGTATCGTACTCTTTGGAAGCAAGCATATCGGCCACCTGCTTTTTTATCGCTTCTTTGGAAGGTTGAGCTATGCTGTAAAGGCTGTTCATTATACAAAAAACAAACAACGCTAGGGTTATGTGTGGGAAAATTTTCATAGTTTAAAAAGTTTATTTGCCCGAAAATAATCATTCAACAGAAGTTAACAAAGCATATGCAAGCAGCATGTAATCTTCTTCTCAAAATCGTAAAAAATCACTGATGATGAAACACTTACCGTCAAGGATCACTTTCTCTACAAAACCTTTCCAGGGGGCTAAAAAAGTACTTATGTATCAATCACAAAGCCGTAGTCTTTTACAAGATTGAAAGACTACGGCAAATATGATTTATAAAGTACGTTCGGCTATTCTGTATCGAATTCCGCCTTTTTCAAAAGTTTGCTCAGTGGGGGTTAAAGCAAATTTCTTATAAAAGGACAGTTTATCTTCCCGGGCATTGCACCACAAGGTTTTCACACCCAATGCCTGTACTTGATCAATCACATGATTTAACAATACGGATCCATAGCCTTTGCCCTGTTCTTCGACCAAGGTGGCAAACTTCCGGAACTGTGCCGCCTCTCCTTTCACAAATAGTGAGACAACAGAAGTTAATTTTTCGTCTTTAAACAAGCCAAAGTGCAAGCCTTGATCATCTTCTTTCAGTTTTACATACTCCAAGTCACGATCAGGCCACATGACGGTTTTCCGCAACGCCCAGGTTTCTTCCGCTTTAATAGTTTTAATTTGCATCGCTCTAGGTATTTTTCTTTCAAAGGTATAGCCCCCAGGCTAAAACAAGTCTGTATGAAAGATAAAAACTCCCTGTTCTTTCGGTAAGTACCTACTTACAAAGTAATCAGTTTGGCCTTGTCAGGTCTTGAGAAAAAACCGGGTTCCGGTTGTACAAACTCTATATTAGAGAGCCTTGCTTCCCCCAGTTGTTTGGTAAACCCCAAATCTTTGTTCCACTCCCAAAAATTCCAGGTAGTGGCCATGGGTACCCCTTCCACTTCTTGATAATCGTGGTACGAAATGGCATGTGGTTTTTCGTTGGCTTCTTCGAATGTTTTACCAAATGTGACAATGTATACGGCAGCATACAAACGATGATTATCCAGGTCCTGATGGATCAGGTACCAGTCGTCCGGGGCATCTCCCGTCCCCTTCTCAAAAGTCAACTTTCCAACTTTACAAGTTCGTTCGTTAACGGTTGCATTTTCTTGCATTTGCCACTGGGTTCCCGGATCGCTCAGTTTAAACGGCATAGCAAAAAAATAAGGCCAGGTAAATATATCAAAACGGGCCATGGGATGCTCCACCGAGTCAGGAGTCTGGTATACCAATTTTCCATCGTATACGAGGCAAAGGCCATCTTCACGGTCAATACGGATTCTAGAGGAATTGGTCGCTACTGTCACTTTGCCGACCATCACCTGATTGCCACCAAAAGTCAGATCAAAATCGAAGGCAATGGCCTCTTTTGCCATAAAATCTTTTTTGTGATGGACCTTCTCTATACTGTTTACAAAACTTGCTTCATCACTGAGAGTTGTTGATTCCTTTTGATTTTTGGAAGTACAAGCCCAACAAACCGCCAGCCCTACAAGTAACATTAAACTTTTCATACCTATTCCATTTATAAAGTAAGAGATTCTGTTTTCCCATCTATAAAAAATTAACCTAAAAGAGCTTGGTTTCAGTTTCAAATGGTTACAACAACCTCTTGACAAAGAACGCTTAACAGGTATTTCTTTAGCAACTAATCTCCTATATTTATACCATTAACCCGGTTCCGGGTACGAAACCATTTATTCAATATATGTTTAACTTATGTAGCATAATTCTTTCTCTAAAAAGATTTATACTTCAAATACATTTTTAATATGAAAATTCTCCAACGCTCCCATCCAGTATTGGCCTCTTTAGACATTGCTAAAACTGTGGGTTTTTATGAAGAAAAACTTGGCTTCCATTCGATCTGGATGGATGAAAACTATGGCATTGTGGAACGAGATGAGATTGCCATTCATTTTTGGAAATGTGCGGATAAATTATTTCCGGAAAACACAAGTTGCTATGTGGAAGTCACCGATATTGATGTCCTCTATCAAGAGATGTTAGCAGTAAAGGTAGTACACCCTAATGGACCACTCAAAAAACAAGCTTGGGGAATGAGAGAATTTGCCATCCTTGATTTGGATGGAAATCTGATCAAATTTGGTGAGAAGATTCAATAAGAACGAAACACAAAAAAACGGCCTCTAAGCAGAGACCGTTTTTTTGTGTTTATCGACAATTAACCGAATAGGCCTTTTTATAATTACATCGGAACAATACTGATAGCTACCCCACCACTGGCTGCCAGTTTAAGCGGCAATTCCGATCCGGAAGTCACTTCCATTTCTTCGATCTTATACGCTGTAGGGTTATCCAGGTAGTGTGCGTCTTCTCCATCGGCATAGAGGGTTGCTTTGTATTTTTTGCCGGATTCCAGGAAGTCCAGCTTTATATTCATATTTCTCGGATTTTCATTCGTTATGGCACCGACAAACCAACGTTCTCCCCCTCTTTCCTGCCGGGCAATGGCTACGTATTCGCCAATCTCGGCATCCAGCACCTTGGTGGTTTCCCAGTCGGTTGCCACATCCAGGATAAATTGGAATGCCGGATGACCTTCGTAATTTTCCGGCAAGTCACAGGCCATTTGCATCGGAGCATACAACACCACATACAGAGCCAATTGTTTGGCTAATGTCGTATTGATTTGGTTGTTCGGTTGGGTGGGAAGTTGGATATCAAAAACACCCGGGGTAAAGTCCATCGGACCGCCCAACAAACGGGTAAAAGGCAAAATAGCCGTATGAGAAGGGGGGTTCCCTCCATCCCCTGACCAGGCATTGTATTCTTGCCCGCGGGCCCCTTCTGCTGACACCATGTTCGGATAGGTTCTGCGCAAACCGGTTTGTTTAATCGGTTCGTGGGCGACCACTGCCACCTTATGCTTGGCAGCCATATCCGCTACATTTTTGAAGTGCTCGACCATAAATTGCCCATGATGCCATTCATTGTTGTTTAACTTTCCGACCATTTCCACATAACCCGTTTTTACGGCTTTCATACCATGCTTTTCCAAAAAGGCATAAGCCTCTTCCAACTGACTTTCGTAATTCAATACATCGGCCCCGGTTTCATGATGCCCGATGATATACACCCCTTTGTCTTTGGCATAACTGCACAGTTCATCAATATTGTAATCCGGATAAGGTTCCGCAAACCGGAAGTTGCTTCCGTCTTGCATCCAGTCACCATCCCATCCGATGTTCCAACCCTCTACCAACACGCCATCAAAACCGTATTTGGATGCAAAATCAATGTATTTTTTGGTATTCTTAGTAGTGGCAGCATGCTTCGGACCCGAATTCCATGTGCCGGTATTGATATGCATTTCCCACCAGATACCAATGTATTTGCCAGGTTTCACCCAGGAAACCTCTCCGATTTTGTTCGGCTCGTTCAAGTTCAAAATCAGGTAGGAGGTAATCAGATCACCTGGTTTTTCAGCAATTTGCAACGTTCTCCAGGGTGTTGCGGAGGGTGCTTGCATTTTTGCCTTCACCCCTGTGTTCCAGGGCACCAAGTCGCATGTTAACGTTTGGTTTTTATCTGATGCCAAAGTCATGCTGGAATAATTTTGTAAAGCAGCTTCATGAATACTCAGATACAAGCCCTCCGAAGTTTGCATTGTCAAAGGCGTATGCACTGTATCCAATGCATTGATAGGGTCTTTTTGATACAGATATTCATACCGGTTGCCTTTGTAGGCAGGTGTCCACCAGGCTTGATGATTACCCGTCATTTTAAACTCTGTCAATTCGTCCGTCACCTGGATTTCCTTTAAATTTTCTTGCTCCGGAAATACATAGCGAAAGCCAGTACCATAATCATAGACTCTGAATACTACATCAAACTTACGGTTTTGACCTTCTTTCTCCTGAAAAGACACAGTGAGTTCATTGTATTGATTACGGATTTCCCGCTCCTCTCCCCAGGGTTGTTCCCACGTTTCGTCCAACGAACGAGTTGTCGAATTGATAACTTCCAGCTTTTTATCAAAAGAAGGGCCACCGGCCAATACAAAGCCCAGAGCGGAAGTATCTACCACTACTTTATCTTTAAACATTATTTGGTAGGCAGGTTGTCCTTCCTCTTGCAAGAAGACATTCACCTTGACTAAATTTCCCGGTGAGCCCACCTCATAAATGTTCTTTTTTTCAGGAGTGCTGCAAGCCCCTGTAATGACAACACAAGCTAGTAAGACTGCAAATAGTTTTCTCATTTCAGTGTAAACTTTTAATTCTAATTCAACAACTAATTCCCCTAGAGGTAAACTCTCATTTTTTATTTGAACCTAAGGATCTCTTTCATTTCATCACTTTCTGCTCCCTGTTTCATTACCCTTTTTGGCCAGTTCCAGAATCATGGCTCTATTCGCCGGAATCCGGATTTGTGTCAGATCCGAAATATGTTTTTCTTCCAATACCTCCCATGCCGATGTATGTCCATCCCACACTTCTTTAAAGCGGGACATTTCCAGTGTTTTATTTTCCTCGTTATTGTTGATCAATACCATCACCGTTTTCTGTCCGGTATAGCGGGCATAAACATACACATTGTCATAAGGCACAAAATGTTTTAACTTCCCATGGTGAACCGCCTCTTCTTGTTGCCTCCACCGAAGGAGCTTCCGTACGTATTCAAAGATTTCGTTTTCAGGCTCATTGCGTCCCTTACGGGTAAAAGCATCCCGGGTATCATCCGGCCATCCTCCGGGAAAATCTTCCCGGATCACCCCATGGTCACCTTTGCCTTTCATCAGTATTTCCGTACCGTAAAATAATTGAGGAACTCCCCTGGTAGTGAGTAGAAAGGTCATGGCAAGTTTAAACTTTTCCGGATCCCCACCGATTTCAGAAAAAAAGCGGTCCATATCATGGTTATCCAGAAAGATCTTGTTGTTTTCCGGCTGACTATATAAAAAATCTTTGGACAACACGTCATAGAGAGCCTTCAAGTCACCGTCTTTGCCGAAGGCTTTCCGGGTAGCAAAACACACCGGAAAATCACTGATCCCCGGCAAGTATGAGTTAAATACCGTTTTATCCCGGGTTTGCTTACCGGCCCAATAAGCTTCATTGGCTACATTGTCCACCCAGGTCTCTCCAACTATATAGAAATCCGGGTACTCCTGAAGAATGCGTTGTACCCATTTAGCCATCATATCTTTTTGATTATAAGGATACGTATCCATCCGGATGCCATCCAAGTTTGCATACTCAATCCACCAAAGACTCATTTGTATAAGATAATTGGCCAACAAGTCATTTTCATGGTTCAAATCAGGCATAGAAGGCACAAACCAACCCTTCACCATTTGTTTTTTATCTGTATCCGAAGCATAAGGATCGGAGAGAGAAGCAATGGCGTGGTTCGTTCCCGTATACTCCGGCCATTGGTTTATCCAATCTTTCATTGGTAAATCCTTCATCCACCAGTGGTCCAGTCCACAATGATTGAAAATAATATCCATCACCAATTTCATCCCTTGATCATGCAACTGTTTTGAAAAAGCCACATACTCTTCATTGCTACCATAGCGGGCATCTACTTTATAATAATCGGTGGTAGAATAACCATGATAGGAGTACTCTTTCATATCGTTTTCCAACACCGGGTTTAACCAAACAGTTGTTACGCCCAAATCTTTCATGTAAGCGATTTTGTCTTTCACTCCCTGCAAATCTCCTCCATGCCTACCACCATGAAATTCACGATTGGGCTGTTCTTTTAAACGGGCTATTGCATCGTTTCCCGGATTGCCATTTGCAAAGCGATCAGGGGTAACCAAGTAAATCACATCACCACCATCCAAACCCGCCTGAGCGTTGACAGTTTTATTTTTTTCTTTTAACTCATACGTGTAATGCAAAGTAGTGCCTCCTTCCCATTCAAACTCCAAGGGAAATTTCCCCGATTCTGCCTGAGATGAAACTTCAAGATCAATAAATAGATAGTTCGGGTTTTCTACCTGTTGCACTTTCTTTACGCGTATGCCTTCATGGTTCAATTTGACTGTAGCTTGCGAAATATTTTTTCCATACACTAACAATTGTAGTTGTGTATTGTGCATTCCGGTAAACCAAAAAGGGGGTTCCACCCGCTCCAAAGCCTGATCTTGAGCGTTAGTAGTAAGACTAATGGCTTGCAGCAAAATGGCTACAAGTGTCCATTTAAAATATCGTTTTTTTAATAGGCTCATGGCGAACGTTTTTTAGGGTATTAAATTCAAATGTTAAGGGGGCGTTTGCTTATGTGGGGCAATCCACCCGTCCGGTCAGGCTTGCTCCCTGTTAAGGAGGGGAAGTTGTTTTATTGCCTTTCTCCCAATTTCACTGCTTAACCTATTTATTTCACCAAAACCCTCTCTCTTCCCGATTGCTCACCTTGCTCCAAATGGATAAAGTACAAGCCGGAAGGCAGGTGGTTTACAGAAAGTGTGTATTCTTTTCTTTTCACTTCCGTAAATACCTTTTCGAACAAGGTTCTTCCAAAAAGGTCGGTGATACGAACTTCCGTAGTTTGCGTGGAATGCTTGTCCATAGCGATGGTTAAAAGATTGCTTGCAGGATTGGGGTACACTTTGGCAAACCCAGACAGGTCATCTTTCAAGCCGGTAATCAAAGGCGCTGTAGCGGTCACCTCGTCTGAAGCGCTTTCCCCGTATTTATTCACAGCCACTACCTGGTAGGTATATTCCATTTCTGATTCCAGGTTGGCATCTACATATTCACGTTCCTCTATGCTTACACTGCCAATAGTGGAAAAATCTTCTCCTTCTTTTGCGCGCAGAATTTTAAAACTGGTTGCAGTTTCCGAATCACTGGTCCAACTCAGGGTGATGTTCTTATTGTCTGTATTTGCCTGAAGGTTTTCTACCGGGCTTGGAGCCACAAAAGCCATCAGTTCTCTTTCTGCAGGGGTAATCGGATAATTGGTATATAGACGAAATTCTCCGGGGTCGAGCGACAGTACTCGGTTAACATCCGTCACTTCCAGCAATTCCCCTCCGGAAAAATAGTGGTACCAATCACCGGCAAAAGGAAAATTCGCTGTGATACTTTTTTTAACCACATCAAAATTCCCTACAATGTACACACTCATTTCCTCAGCCATCTCCGGTTGAACTTTTCCCGAAGGATGTACCAAACGGATTTCTTTGCTTAATGAAGTATTGTTGGTCAGAGTTAGCTGGCCGGTTTGAAAAACTTCGTACGAAAAACGCAGCTGTATTAATGCTTGCAGGGTTTTCCAAAGTTTTAAACGCTGTGTATCTTGAAAATAGTCCCACTTGGCCGGTTTGGGATCTGTTCGACAGCTGTTATCTACAGTAGATCCGTCCGAACAAAGGTTGATAGGTAAATCATACCCCAACTCTCCAAACTGCCAGAGCATTTTTGGCCCAGGTAAGGTATAGAAAAAAGCCGATGCAGCTTTAATTCTATCCAAGGCTGTAGAAAGGTCTTTCGTAGAATACCCGGAAGCACCATTGCCAAACTGTTGTAATTTATACATAAGCCGTTCTTCATCATGGCTTTCCATATAACTCACCAGATGTGGGTTTTGCCAACCTCTTTGGCTGTGCATACCCCAGGCAATATTGGCATTTTCCTGATACCCCATCGCCATTTGCGCATAGCCTTCTTGCATATTTCCCCAAAGCATCATTCCGTAATCTGCCAATTCCGTTTCTTCCGAATTATCAGCAAAATGCTCCAGAATGACATAAGCTTCCGGATCTTTTTCCCAGACCTTATCCGCCATCCGTTTTAACAAAGTGATCCGGCTTTCGTCACGGGCACTCCATTGCCCCACCGAAGAAGAAAAGTTTTGAGTAAACCCTTTCGAAAGGTCAAACCGGAAACCGTCCACTTTGTATTCCTCCAACCAGTAACGATTGACACTATCCACAAAGGCTTTGGTATTGGCCGATTCATGATTAAAATCAAAAAAGACATTAAAAGGATGCTTGGCCACCGAATTCAACCAGGGGTTATCAGCTGAAGGACGGAAATTGGCTTCATCCCAATACAAAGCAGCCAAAGGATTCGACTCGTGTGTATGATTCAGGGCAATATCCAGAATCACTGCCATTCCGTATTCATGACACGTATCGATTAAAGCTTTTAAAGCATTTTTACCTCCATAATATTTGTCAGGTGCCAAAAAGAAATTTGGGTTATACCCCCAGGAATTATTTCCTTTAAACTCCATAATAGGCATCAATTCAATCGCATTCACCCCTAAGTTTTTCAGGTAATCCAAAGAATCAATCAAAGTTTGATAAGCATGAGTACCTAAATAGTCCCGCATCAACAGCTCATAGATGACTAAGTTTTCCTTGGAAGGTCTTTCGTAATTTGTCGCTTGCCAAGTGTATGCCGGTTGTCCGGTTTGTACTACGGAAGCAATTCCCTTGGCTAAGGGATTTTCAGGATAGTCGATCAAATCCGGATAGGTAGTTACATCAATATAATGATCGTCATACGGATCAGAAACAAGTTCGCTGTAAGGATCTGCTATTTGAATGGATTCATCCACTAAATACTGAAAGACGTAAGGTTTTCCCGCTTCCAATCCCTCGATTTCCAGCCAAAATATGTCTCCGTCTTTTTTCATTTGATGAACCGGGCCGGGTTGCCAGTCGTTAAAATCTCCGATCACGTATACAGATGATTTTCCAGGTGCTTGTAAAGCCAAACCCGCTTGCGTAGCATTTTCACTATAATTAATGCCCAAGCGGATATTTTCAGGTTTTGTGACCTCTTCCGTAGCCTGCCGGATCAGGAAAGAGAATGATTTCATCGCTACTTTGCCATTTGCTTTGGCAGTTACTTTTACTTCCCGCTTACCTGTTCCGGTGGTTGTATATTCATAACTGACTTGCGTAGCCGCAGATTCTTGATAAACGTCTCCGCCATCTACTTCTATTGTAATATCAGCTTCTTGAGAAATCTCTGCAGAAATATTTATTTTTCCTCCTTCGTCTATAAACAAAGGAAATGTTTGAGGGCTATTTAAAGAAACCTCTAAAGTCCCCTCTTCATAGATAGTCAACATAAAATCTTCTGTCTGAGCAGAACCGTTGGCATTTTTCAACAAAAGTCCCAGTTTCGCAATGGGTGTTCCTTCCGGCACATTGAAATAAATTCGGGGAGTAAAGGTAATTTGCCAACGGTCATCTCCGATAAAAGTCATTTTACCGGGTTCGAAAGGTTGGTTAAAATCCGATTGCCCGGTGGGTTGAAACTCAAAAGCGTTCCCCCCTTCCGTAGAGCCGGCCCCTGACCATAGATACACTCCATCGGTCAAACCCAATAATCCTTGTGCGCGGCTATCGCTGGCTTGTTTCACATCAAAAGTAAGCGTTACGGGCTGGTCGGCTGTAGGAAAAGCAGGATCGCTGGATACCAATTGCCCCTTTACTTGTGACAAAACAAATAGAAAAAGCAGGATGAATAAGTTGGTTTTCATGAATATAGTGATTCATTAAGTTTTCATTGAAACTTATTGTTTGAAAGAGCTATAAGCCTCTGATTCCCCCGGTACCAAGTAGATTGGCACCGGAAGAAAGAGTGTCATCTATTTTGAAAGGAGACCTATCTAGTCTATTTTAATCACGGCATAATGTCCTGTAAGGTCGTTGAATTTAATCAGATAGTTTCCGGCTGTAATGCCAAGGTTATCTTCATCCTGCACACCTATGCCATAAGGCAAGCCATCCAAAGAACCCCAATTTACTGTCCAGGTATCATCGGCACGAAACTTCATTTCGCCATCAGTCAGCACTTGACTAGCGATCATCCATTGGTGCGGGTCAAAAGTTGACTGCTGCATATCCGTATCCGGGTCCGCCCATTCGTTAGGCGTTGCAGAGCCAATGATGCCAATACTGGTATATGAAGTGGCTCCACTTGCATCATACGTCTCCACGGAATAGGTCATGGCTTTAAAATCCATGGTAACCGTATAATATCCTTCTGAGGGAATAGCTATTACATCGGGATCAGCCCCATCTCCCAGATTCACACCCAACTCTCCTTCTATCGCTCCTTTACCCCACTGAGGTTGCCATTCGCCCAAAGTAGACAAAAACTTAAAATTTCCAACGTTGAACTTTCCGGTATAGGTAAACTCCGTTTTCTTTGTAGGATGGCGATACATCAAGGTGGCCTTGGCATTGTCCCAAGCCCCTTCGGTAGCATCCCCTACCATGTACATGGTTTCATAAGCCGGTTCGGTCACCGTAACGGTCAAGGTATCTGTGGATGTATTTCCATAAATATCCGTGGCTTCCACCACAATATCATACTCCCCCAAAGTCATATCCGAAGCAATACGAATTGCTTGCTCACCACTGGCAAAGACGTTCAGAGTGTCCACCCCATTGCCAAAAAATTGTTTTTCCAAACCTAATTCAGCGGCTTTCACTTTTACCTCACTCAAGCCAAAGTAGTCTGTAATTTGAATATTGATTTCCAACACATCTCCCAAGTATACTTCGGTGGAAGAAATGGGGTCAAATAAAATGGCAGGTCCCTCGGCATCTGTCCCGAAATTCACCGGAATTTCTACGGAAGTAGTATTTCTCCGTTCGTCCATCACCTCAAGCATGACCCGTTGTACCAGGGCAATATCGGCATCTCCGGGAATGGTAAAACTAAAGTCCAGGTTATAAGATGTACCGGAGAGCGTCATGGTAGAATCAATTCCCCACTCGGGCATGGTGACTTTCGCTGAAGTCAGTTCTTTATTGTCTGTCAGGGTGGCTAATAATTGAAAGGCCCCTCCTTTTTGATACACCGTTTGAAACACCTGATCGTTGATTGCGACCACCGGTTTTTCAATATCATAAGTAACCCCCACTTCATCTTCTTCACAGGCAGTGATAAATCCTAACAGGAAGACCATCATCAAACTATAGAGTAATTGTATCTTTTTCATTTTCACAGATAGTTTACGTAAGTTGATCGTAATAAATGACTTCTATAGTTTCTAATGCAAAGGCACTAAACTCACGCTTACCTCCTCGGTTTTAGCAGAACCGTCAGGGGTTTGAATGACCAGGTTAAGTGCTTCAAGAGAAGTCGCTTCTTCAAAAATCCTGTTGAGGATCATACTTGCTCTGAACTTTCCGTCACCTTCCGGTTTAGTCACTCCTTCTATCACTTGAGCTCCATCTGTAGTGGATAAGATAAAGTGTATCTCCGTAGCGGTTTTCAGGCCTTCTACTTTCGTGAGATTTTGATTAAAGAAAAGTGTCACCACATCATCTACGGTAAACTTTTGAGGGAAGAAACTAAACTCTTTCTCCTCATCGTCTGACTTGGGTACGATTAAAAAATTCTCCCCACCTACGTCTCTTCCCGAAGCCGCCCAATCACCATTGTCGTTAAACAAACAGTTGATTTCAGTAATTTTCTCGCTAAAGGCATAGTACTCCGAAGGAATAAAATCAATTTTATATATCCCGTCTCCAAGGTCTTTCAACAAGGTTTCCGGTTGACCGCTTTCTATCACATTTTGCCAACCGTTTACTCCACTGTGCATAGAAGGTTGTTTGCCCACTAGTTGTCCTTGGGAACTTCCTCCGTCACTCCACGCCAAATTGGCATTCAAAATAATCGTCAAAGGTTCATCGCCTTTGAAGTTTTTGGGATAATAATCCAGTATTTTCGTAGCGACTTTGCTAAAATCATATACTTGGATGGCCGTACCACTATCCGCATCAAAATTACCCGTTTGTTTACTGCCATCTTTGGTTTTTAACAAACCGAAAATTTGCGTAATTGCACTGGCATCCACCCCGTAAAAATCCGTGGGCACCATGGTAAAGCTCCACAAATTACCATCCACTTGAGTCAATTTGGCCTCTTCGCTGGAATTGTCCCAAGTCCCGAGTTTGGCATCCGGTTGGTTGGGCTCCCAGGTCCATAAATACAGAGGTCCCACTTCTCCGTCCAAATCCGTTCCGGTGACGTCAAAGTAAAAGGTCACTTCTTCATCGGGCGTAAAAGCCGCCGGATGAGAATATATTTTGCTAATTTGCCCGGCAGCCCATAGTTGTTGGGTACCAAGCAACAAGATCATGACAATGGTATATATCGAAAGTGGTTTCATGAGTTCCGGTAGTTAGGGTTGCACTTTGGTAAATGTGTAGACATAGCTGAGAATGGGAATATCTCCCTCAAAGCGTTGGAATTTCAACTCCAGATTAAACCCTTTGGAGGGCACCCGGTTAAGATAAAACACGCTGGTTGCTTCCGTAGCCCCATCCGTAAACAACATCACTTTGGTAGGAAACTCTACGTTGTCAAACTGCCAGGTACCTTCCGTATCTACATAGTTGGGCGCCTTGCCTTTTACTTCAAACGTTGCAGGGTTACCTTCGTCATCCGAAGTAAAACTGATATGATAATCGTCAAAATCGAACAAATCGGTAATGTCCATTTCATAATTTAAAGCTCCGTCATTCAACGCAATCTCGTCAATCTGCTTCACGGACTGCACCGACCAATCCCCTTCAATGCCTTCAATTTTATTTACTTTGTCGCCAATGGCCGGAAAATCATCCGGTTGGCAGGCACTTACCCCCCACCAGAGCAACAGGCAAATTCCTATATATTTATAAGTAGTCATCTTCATATTTTTTTAGAGCGTTAAAATTCATGTTTTAGGAATAAGAATGGAAGACAGACATTTTTTTTCACCGACCACTTCCTTTTTCTGATCCTTGCTATTGGCATCCTCCTTTTTCATTCAATTCAAAATAACCGGGCAATTCTTCGCTGGCAGGGAATTGCAACACCATCCCGGGACAATTCCAAGGTGCACCTCTTACTACCGAAGTTTCTCCTAACGCCCCAATCCTTTTGATTTGTTGGATTCGATCACCTTCCAAAAGCAATTCTTTTCTCCGCTCCTCCCTCACTTTTTCAACCAGCTCCTGAGCCGTCATTCCGGAAGACAAGGCAGACAATCCTGCACGGGTACGGACTACATTCAAGTCTGCTAAAGCTTGATTGAGGTTTTGGTTCTGAGCGGCCAAAGCTTCCGCACGAGTCAATAACATTTCTGCCAAATGAATGACTGCCACATTAAAAAAATCGTCATTATAACGGTTTAACACAAGTATTTCCGGTCCTTCATCTACATACGCTTTCATTTCGAACCACTCACTTCGCTTATCTGCAGCATCCGCAGTGATAAACTCATAAATAGAACCGGAAGGCTTTAAGAAGGGCTCGGCATTGTCCGACCTGAATTTGCCTGTATATTCCCCGGCATTGTTGTCGTTATTTCCAGGGCTCACAGTCGTAAAAATAGCCTCAGTAGAAATATCTTGAGAAAAACGGCCTTGTACCTCATTTTCCAATTCAAACTGTCCACCGTCAATCACTTCTCCGGCATATTTGGCTGCATTGGCAAAGTCGTTCATTTGGAAATACACCCTGGCCAAAAAAGCTTTGGCCGCCCAGGAAGTTGCATAAACCCCGTTTTCTGCCGGCAATATCGCGATAGCCTCATTTAAATCTTGTAGAACCTGGTCGTACACTTCTTTCACGGAGGCTCGTGGTAACACCTCAGCAGCAGAGCTGACTTTTAAGGCGATTCCCGGATGGGAGTTGTCAGAGGAATATCCATAAGGCTGGGCCATCATACGAATTAAATTAAAATGCATGACCGCACGGATAAACAAGCCCTCTCCTTTCATGCGGGACGCAGAAGCATCGTCCAAATCCGGAATACTTCCAGACTCTACGACTTCTATCAACACATTGGCCCGGGCAATGGCCTTATAAGGATCTTTGTAATAGGTACCGATCTCCGAATTAAAAAAATTCGTATTCCGGTTGTACACCTCTCTAAAGAAGCCGTTGCCATCGACAAAATTATTGCCTATGTTGTCTGCTAACAAGGCGGATAAAACCTGGCTGCGACCATTATATATATTGGCAAATACGTCATACGCCGAGTTCAACAACAATTCCAAATCGGCCTTCGTTTTCAGAGCCTCTTCCCTGGTAAAACTGTCAGATGGTAAAGGCACTTCCAATTGTTCGTCACAAGAGGTGGTAAAAAATAGTAAAGCAGCCACCCAAGCAATGATATATTTTATAGAAAATTTCATAGTATTTCTTAGTATTCAGGTTTTAAAAAGAGACATTCAATCCCAGTGTAAAAGTCCTCTCTTGCGGAGGGGTCAGGTACGTCACGTTCGGACTGAGATTCCGGTCGGTAGCATGCTCAAAATCCCTGGCAACTTCAGGATCCAACCCGGGAAACTCCGTAAATGTCAACAAATTGGTTCCGGTCAGGCTTACCCGTGCGCTGGATAATTTGAGTTTTTCCAAAAGGTTGGAAGAAAAGGTATAGCCAATCGACAAACGCCTTAAGCGCATATACGAGCCGTCATGAAGCCACTGATCAGTATTAATCCATGGAGTGTTCGAGCCATAAGTTTCCGTATCCAAAGTCAAACGGGGATATTGGGCTTGGTCTCCCGGCTGCCTCCAACGATCAAACAAGTCTTCCCGCATGTTCCAGGTAGTCACCACTCCCAATTGTCTTTTGGAAGAAGAATCAAAGATGTCTCCTCCCCGGGTAAAGACAAATAAAACCTGCATATCAAAGTTTTTGTAGGCAAAGGTATTGTTCAACGATCCGGTGAAATCCGGCATAATATTTCCGGCAGCTACCCGGTTTGCAGGGTCCCATGTATAGGTTTCGTAACCCTCTTTATCCAAGTAAATAGGCCTACCGTTTTCAGGATCAATCCGTGAAAAACGCACCAAGTAATTGGTTCCCACAGAGTAACCGGGGATCACGCGGGTGTCATTGGTCCCTCCACTTACGGCTTCTTGAGAAAACTTACCAATGGATTTAATGATATTATTATTGTGGGCTATATTAAAGGTAGTACTCCATTGGAAAGCCCCTGTTAAGTTTTGTGTGGTGATAGAAAACTCGACTCCTTCATTCAGGATTTCTCCTACATTGTCAAATTGTTTATCTTCAAAACCAATTTGCGGAGCCAGTGTCACTTCCATCAGTACTTTACTTGTATACCTGCGG
Source organism: Rapidithrix thailandica (assembly GCF_039710355.1). Taxonomy (NCBI): domain Bacteria; kingdom Pseudomonadati; phylum Bacteroidota; class Cytophagia; order Cytophagales; family Flammeovirgaceae; genus Rapidithrix; species Rapidithrix thailandica. The sequence goes on from NZ_JBDKWZ010000007.1 coordinate 289,124, forward strand.
TAATATGAGATTTCGGAAGTAATCCGGTCATTAAACAATCCGATTTCAATCCCTGCATCATAATTTTCAGCTTGTTCCCATTGCAAATCCGGATTTCCTAATTGTTCAGGATACAAAATAGGTTTTCCATTGTACCCGGGAGCCGGTTGATTTACGTATTTGGAAAGGTATTTATTCTCACCAAAATTCGAATTTCCCGTCAAGCCCCAGCTACTTTTAAGCTTCAAGAAGCTGATAATCTTGCTATTTTTCAAAAACGCTTCTTCCGAAACAATCCAGGCCACTGCTGCGGTGGGGAATACTCCAAAGCGCTTGTTATCTCCGAATTTTGAAGAACCGTCGGCCCTTAAGGTTGCTTGAAAGGTATACCGGTCTTTGAAAGTGTAGTTCAAGCGGCCGAAGTAGCTGATAAATTTCGAGAGTTTTCCTTCAAAAGGAGTTCCTCCTTCATAATTTGTGTCCTCATATTCAGGATCATCGTACCAAGGAGCCGTTACATCAGTGATCTTCCGGTCATCAAAACCTTTGGTTTCACTGCGCTGGTATTCGTGCCCCAGCAACCATTTGAAGGTATGATCGGCTCCCAAATCAAATTTATATTCTGCCGTAGCCACCCAGTTGTAGTTATTGATCTCATCCTGGTCCAACTCGGCAGTTCCCTTATGGGTTGTGTTTAACAATTCTCCCGATTCCCACTTATGATCCTTTAAGTTTAAATACTCATAATTCCCCCCTACTTTGATCGTCAGGTTTTTAACCGGCCTATAGGTAAAGTTCAAATTCCCCATGGCCGTAGTTTGATAGGTTCTGAGAGTCTTGTTAGCCCCTCTCCACAAAGGGTTCTTTTTATTTGAAGGAAGGAAAAACGACCCGTCATCGTTGTACACCGGATAAATAGGCAATGCTTCGGACATGGCGTCTCCCAGTCCCCCTGTCCAAGCGGCATCTACCCGGTGATTGACCATCCGTGCAAAAGAAGCACCCAGGCTCATATCCAGGTTGGACAACAAGGCATAATCCAAATTTGCTCTGGCGGTGAAGCGTTCCAGCTTGTTGCCTTTCAAATAACTTTCATTGTTGCTATATGAAGCGCCTACATAGCTTTTAAGTTTGTCTGTTCCTTGGGACATAGATAAGTTGTAGTCCTGTTTATATCCGACCCTAGTCGTTTCGTCCCACCAATCGGTATCTACTTGGCTGGCTTTTTCAAAAGCCGCCAGACGGGTAGCCGCATCATCTGTTGCTGAGGTATACCCAGGCAGGTACACGGCACCGGTTCCCCCGTCATTTTCCCAGGCTTCCTGACGCAACTGCAAGTACTGAGCGGTATTCAGCATTTTGGCTTTGGCTACCGGTTGAGAAACCCCGTGCCGGGTGGAGAAGGTAAACTTGGGTTTTCCGGATTTTCCTCTCTTGGTGGTCACAAACACCACCCCATTGGCAGCTCTTGATCCGTAAATCCCCACCGCAGAGGCATCTTTCAGAATTTTGATATCTTCGATATCGTTCGGGTTCAGCGAAGCCAGTGGATTCGTATTAAAAGCACCTTCATTTCCGGTCAAAAACTGATCGCTAGTGACAGGCAACCCATCCACTACGTACAAAGGATCTCCGGAGGCACTCACCGAAGCCGCCCCCCGGATACGGATTACCGAACCCGATCCGGCATAGCCACTTCCTTGAATGACTTGCACCCCTGCAGCCTGCCCTTGCAAAGCGGCCTCAAAACTTGGAGTAGGCACTTCTGCCAACTCCTGACCTTTCACCCGGGCAATAGACCCTGTCACTTCCCGTTGGGTCAAACTTCCATAGCCCACCACTACAATTTCGTCCAATTGTTGAATATTGGCATCCAACTTCACATTCAATACGGTTTGATTCGTAATCTCCATTTCCAACGTTTCATATCCCACAAATGAGAAAACCAGTACTTGCCCTTTCTCTACTTTGATGTTAAACTTTCCATCAAAATCAGAAAATGCGCCTGTACTGGTTCCTTTAATCAGGATATTCACCCCTGGAATAGGACTCTCATCGGTTGCATCCGTTACTGTTCCTTTTACTGCCAGTTGTTGTGCAAACAACGAATTGCCCTCAGCTAATACAAAGCATAACAGGACAACTAAAATGAGTCTGTAGTAACTTTTCATATTTACGCAAGTAGTTTAAATAGTATTGGATAATTGAGTATGACATTCCATCAACCTATCCAGTAGTTTGATAATTTTAAATTGTAACTGACATCAATTATACAATCCGCAAGTGTCAGATTTTCATTTAAATTCAAAAGCTTTTACAGATCCACCAAATAGAACCGCATACAATTAGTTAGCGACTCTGATGAATTAAACGGATCAAGGGCACTACTTAAAAAAGCAAAAAACCAGCTATACAAGCTAGAAACCTCTAAAAAGAGAGGTTAACAATTGGTTAACAAAGAAATATTAACATTCTGTTGACCCGAAGAAATTTCCAGCGAAAATTTGCTAATGTTTACCGATTGTTAACCTGTACCCAATGGCAAAAACAGAATGTATAAGACAAGTTTCCACCAGGATTTACCATCAAATTATCGAACATACACTCCTCAAAAACCTCTTTGACGATCCACATTAAACCGTTACGGTTTGATGTATCAACCCCAACAGGAATTTTGATAGGAAGGCCATCCGTACATGCTTATGGATACAGCCTGTTAAATGTTTAAAATAAAATCATTCAGGTTCTGATTATTAGGTAGGTTGAGCTTTTTACGCAAGCGAGAACGGGATACTTTAATACTTTCGGGAGAAATGCCTAAAATAGATGCGGCCGTCTGAATATTGAGGTTCAAGCGAATCAAGGCACAATGCCGCAACTCCTGGGAAGTAAGTTCGGGGTAGTTCACTTTAAGTTTGGCGTAAAAGCCTGTATACACCTGTTCGAAATAGAGCTTAAACTCTTCCCAATCCTTATCCAGCCGAAAACTTTCATCAATCATTTTCAGCGATTGTTTCAAATCCGTTTGCGAGGCTCTTTTGGACGATTTTATCAGCTCTTCCAGTTTGCTTCGCATCTCTTTCAGCGACTGGTTTTTCTGGATTAAGTGCAAGTTAAGAGTGGTCAATTGTTTGTTTTTATATTCTACCTGCTCGTGCAATTGCTTTTCTTTCAAATGCAAAAAATTCAAATCTGCTTCGGATAAAGCTTTCTGCGACTTAAACAGTGCTTCGTTTTTCTCTAAGAGTTCTTCTTTTTGTTGAATAATCTTTTTTTGCTGTTCGATCAGTTCATTCTTCTGCCGGTTAATTTCTTGCGTTCTGGCATCGATAATCTCTCTTAGCCGTTGCTTTTGCCGGATCAAATTAAAATTGTACACTTTTACGGTCAGTAAAATCAAACCGCAAAAGGCGAAGGCAAACAGAAGATACGCCCACCAGGTTTTAAACCAGGGGGTGGCTATGGTAAAAGGCACGACCAAAGGATCGCTCCATAACATGGCATTCTTTCTACTGCGCACCTGTAATACATACTCTCCCTCACTCATTCCTAATACGGAGATGTTGCGATTGGTGGATACCTTGGACCAGGTGCTGTCCAGTTGTAAAATACGGGCTTGGTATACCATTTGATTGCCGGGATACGACAAAGAAATGTACTCCACTTCCCAACGGGCATTGTATGGAAATATCAATTGCACCGTGTCTGATAAGCTGTATTTTTGCCCGTTGACCGTAAGGTTTTGCAAAATCGGCTGAGGAGTTTTTCGTAAAATCCGGCTATCCGGGCTTTGTACTTCCGCCACTCCTTTGGCCGTGGCTACCCAGATATTCCCTTTGGCATCGCCTACCAACCCCCGGGCTTTCAGGATTTTTGAAGGCAAACCGTTCTCACGGTTAAACAACATGGTCTTTTCATTGTGGTAATATACCAAGCCATACGAGTTGGCCAACCATATTCCCTGCTCACTGACCCATACCGCCCGTACCGGTTCATTTTCATTAAAGCCGTCTAACCGGACTCTTTGCAAGTTATGGTACTTACCATTGCGATAGCCCGCCTTTAACAATCCTTTGGAAGTCGCCAACCATAAATCGCCCTGAGCGCCAAAGCTCAAATCATTAACTAACAAGGGTTCCTCGGAAGGAAAAGGCAAAGGAAGGCTGATATTCATAAACCGGTCTGCGATTTTATCATATTTATATAAGTACCCCTCTTTACCGCTCCCGCCACATAATACTTCTCCGAAAGGCGATTGCCGTACTACTTGAGAGTTGACTACTTCAGGATAATACCAAGGCTTTTGCCCCTCTTTGATTTTCAATAACCCTTTCAGACTTCCGGTAAACCAGGCATTCTCTTCCGTATCTTCATACACATGTAAAATCGTAAAATCCGGATCGTGTAGTAGTAACTCTACTTGTCCTGTCTGACGATCTTTTCTAAAGATTTGTCCGAAAGCCGAAGCCATCCACATATGGTCTTCTTTTACCACCAACCTATCAATATACGATTCTGACAAGTTTACTTTTTGGGTAGTTGCCCAATAAGTGCGGTTCCCGGAGAGGGCATAGACATGCGTTCCTACGGTATAGTGCACCTGTTTTTCAGGGCTAATATCCAAAGACTCAATCCGGTACGGTACGGTAGGAAGAACAGGATGCACCAAAGTCGCTTTCAATATTCCTACATTTTCACTGCCTCCTATCCATAATTCTTTTGCAAGCGGGTCATAATGCAGGCTGATAATATCCGTAAAAGGCACCTCTTCTATCAGATAGTATTCCAGGTGCTCTTCGCTGATTTTTGCTTTAAAAAGCCCCTGATCCCAAGAACCTATAAACAGCTCATTTTCAGAAGTAAAAACCAATGAAAACACCTCTTTAATTTCCGGGTAAAATTGTTGACTGAGAATCTGTTGATCGCTATCGATTTTGAGTTGTAATAAGCCCTCTTTTCCACCTAATAACAGATAGTCTCCTTTATAGTTTTCCAATACGGCCAGGTCCTTGAGCTTGACTTGAGTAGCCACCGGATCAAAGCGCTTGTAATTTTCATTGTACACAAACAATTGCCCCTTATAAGATGCCATCCAGAGGTTTCCAAACGCATCCTCCGCAAAGGAATAACTACGATGATAGTCCGCAGAAGTGTTTTCCGCTCCCAAATCGTACCGGGATACTCCTTCTTGATCAAATTTGACCACAATCCGGTTTTCTCCTACCCACAAATTGCCTTTACTATCTTCAAAAATCGACTTCGGATAAAATAAGGTATCGGTAAGGGGCCGGCCGTGTACCTTTGGGTATTTAAACACCGTTGTATCCGGCCGGTTGTGGATCTCCATCACCCCTTTGTCATGCAATACCAGTAAGTTTCCGTTTTTCCGAACACAAAAGGCCTTGGTATACGGAGAAGGAAGCTCTTTATAAAATAAGCGGGAATTAACGCCATCAAAACGCAAAATACCTTCGTCCGTAGCCACCCATACATATCCTTCCTTGTCTTTGACCACTTGTTTGATCAATTCTTTGGAAAGAACTTCATTAATATCATAGTATTGATGATGGTACTGTTGGGCAATACCGGGGAGAGTAACTATCCAGATAAATAGTAGCGTAATTGCTATTAAGTACTTCCTCATTTTCACATTGAAATTTCCTCGTTAATGGGGAAATATAAAGAAATCTCTACAAAAGTACGCAACAGAAACCGGTTCGCTGAAACCCTTGATGAAAGAAATCATTCAATGATCTGTTAACAGTTCTCTGAACAATACCATTCGGATGAATTCATCAAAGGCTGATTAAGCGGTTTGTAAAGGCCGAACGGAACTCCGGTGACACCTGTTTTTTCAAACGCCTGTGTTTTCTATTGTGCTCTATGTGGTTCAATTTTTTGTTAACCACCATAGAGACACAGTAGAAAAGAATAAAAGTTTCTTGGACGGAAGGTTCGTTTACACGACAACAGGCTTAATATTACTATTCCTTCAACACCATATCAATACACATCACGGCTGCCAGGATAAGAATTCGCAAACGGTTATTTTCCGGTACGGAGTCCTCAATTTGCAGAATATAATTGTCGGCAGAAGTGAAAAGCTCTTTGCCCATACCACTCCACTTTTTAGTTACTCTGGCAAACTCCATATTGTCTTTGATAAACTTAAAATCCCAACCGGTCCATTTTCCTTTCAGCATACACAACTCATTGTCGTTGGCATCCAGGATACTGAACTTACCTCCAAGGGAAAAGAACTTTTGTTTAAACTTACCCATCAATTGGTTTTGATCGTCATATACCTCTACGGTAGATAAGAACAAAGAAATTCCTCTTTTGACAGTTAATACTTTTTCTCCGGAAGATGTTTTGATTTCAATTTCGAAAGGAGTCATCCGCTTGTAGTCGGTAAAACGGAGCATTTTGGTGAAAAAGCCCAGATTGTCTTCCCGGCAATTCATCAACATTTCCTGACTTTCCGGGTCATAGATATCAAAATTGTTAGCGGCTTTGAACATGCCTACATGTTCTTTAACAAAAAACAGGTTTTGGTTTAGTACAGGATTCATGTACAGTTTCTTTTAAGAGTGTTAAATAGCTATTTGTATGTGTTTTCAACGCTACAGCTTTATAATATTTTAACTGACTAGCGCAAATGACGAATTTTAATTCAAAAAAGGCCATAGTGAAAGATAGATATCACTATGGCCTTTTGAGAGCTACTCTCCCCAATGAATTTATATTTGAAAATTTCTTTTAAAAACTCATAAGAGATGATAAGTTACTCATATTTATTGCAATGCTGATAGTGGACTGGCTTCTGCGGAAGTTCCCCACTCAGACGGAGCCTGGCCCATCACAAACACCAACTCTCCTCCATTCATAATATCTTGATGAGTGATATAAGTGTTAGGATATTCTTTTCCATTCAACTTTACACTTTGAACATAGACATTTTCCGCACTTAACCCTTCGGCTTTTACCGTGAAAGTTTTGCCGGTTGCTACTTGGAAAACCGTCTCGTCAAACTTGGGCGCTCCTAATATATAGTTCGAATCGCCCGGGCACACCGGGTAAAACCCAATGGCTGAAAAGTTGTACCATACGGACATTTGCCCACAATCATCGTTGTTTGGCATCCCGTCAGGCTTGGCTGCATACATGGTTTTCATCACCTCGCTTACTCTCTCTTGGGTTTTCCATGGTTGGCCTACGTAATTGTACAAATAGGTAATTTGATGGCCAGGCTCGTCTCCGTGTCCATAGTGCCCAATGAAGCCGGAAATATCCACATGTTGCTCGCCTTCCATATTCATAGGTTCGGCAAACAGTTTGTCCAGGTTTTGAGCGAAAGCCTCTTTTCCTCCCATCAACTCGATCGCCATGTTGGTAGCATGCGGGTAGTAATAACTATACGCCCAAATATTTCCCGATACATAATGTCCTTTCAGGTCTTCCCAGTCGGTCAGGGAAATGCCTTCCACCCAATTACCGTTCCGGTCTTTCGGCCAGTATAATTGGCGCTCGGGATGGTAATGTTTCATAAAGTTTTTCGACCTCTCAAAAAACAACTTTGCATCCTCGGCTTTGCCCAGCTTTTCGGCTACTTTGCCAATGCACCAGTCGTAATACGAAAATTCCATAGTCTTTGACACCGACTGTGGTACATCTGCCGATACATAACCTAATTCCAGATATTCTTCCAACCCTCCCGGATCGCCCAGGTCCGTAGGTTTCGGGTGAAAGGCAATGGCCCGCATCGCGGCATAGGCTTTTTCCACATCAATACCCGGTACCTCTTTCATAATCGCATCGGCAATGACGGACACGGAAGGATAACCGACCATACAGCGATTGTCAAAACCACACAGTTCCCATATGGGCAACTGTCCTCCTTCGGCATGGCGACTGACCAGTGAGTTGACGAAGTCAGCCGTACGCTGATGGTCAATCAAGGTAAGCAGCGGATGCACGGCCCGGTGAGTATCCCACACGGAAAACGTACTGTAGTTATTAAAGCCCTCCGCTTTCAGAGTTTTATCAATCGCCACATATTGCCCATCCACATCCATCGAAAGGTTGGGGTCGATCATGGCATGGTACATTCCCGTATAAAAAATTTTCTTTTGTTCTTCCGAGCCTCCTTTCACTTGTACTTTGGCCAGTTCGGTTCTCCAGGCTTGTGCGGCTTCTTGTTTCACTTGGTCAAAATTCTTATTGCTACCTTCGGCTGCAAAGTTTTTACGGGCACCTTCCAGGCTTACGGCTGAAATGGCTACTTTTACTTCGATGCTTTCTCCGGCTTGAGTTTCAAAACTGGCAAATGCTTTGGCATCGGCCCCTTTGGCTTCTTTTTCATTTTCCAATACCGCATCTTTCAGACTGACTCCTGCTTTTTGGAAAGGCTTTGAAAAACGGGCCGTAAAATACACAAAGCGATTTCCGCCCCATCCCGAGCTATGGCAATAGCCTTCAATGGTTTGTTCATCGGTGATTTTGGCATGTGTTTCTTGTGTTTTTCCGAAAATGATACTGGTAGGATCGATGATGACATGGGCCTCTTTCGATTCGGGAAAAGTATAGCGGTGAAAACCGACTCTTGGGGTAGTGGTCAACTCTGCATTGATATCATAATCCAGCAGTTTTACTTGATAATAACCTGCGGTAGCCGATTCGTCATCATGAGAAATACGTGAACGGTACCCTGCATCCGGATCATTTTTCGGGCCGGAATTCAGTTTCAATTCTCCAACGGTTGGCATCAATAAGATATCCCCTAAATCGGACCAACCGGTGCCGCTCAGGTGTGTATGACTGAAACCTTTGATATTTTCATCGGAATAATGGTAGCCGGAGCACCAGTTCCACCCTTTGGTGTCCCCGTCCGGGCTCAGTTGGATCATTCCGTAAGGATAGGTGGCCCCGGGAAAGGTATGCACAATCCCGTCCGTACCGATAAAAGGATCGACATACTGCATAAAGTCAGCTTCCTCAGCAGTCGGGGAATCTGCCTGCCCGGACTTCTTGTCCGCCTGGCAAGCCATAAAAAGCGCTGTCAACAACAGCCAGGTGTAAGATGTTAATTTCATTTTTAGTTGATTCGTTTATAGTTTTTACATCAAAGCGGAAAGATAGCAAAAGATGGGGAAAGGGGAATAAGTCCGGCAATTTGTGAAGGCACCTTTACGATTTACCAACCCTTACGTTTCTATAACTGATACAATACTGCAAACCTATCCTCACTATCTCTAGCTTTCAAGTTTCTAAAAGATTGTTAACATATTTGCAGGCAAAAAATACCGGATTCGCCCTATACACCTCTAACCCCTTATAAACCACTTTATTAGCACCCTCTTTGAAATTGTTAAGCATAACACAATTTGTTAATAAGTGTTAATTACCCAAGTCCGGTTACATCTAACCGATCGCTTTTGCGTGTATTACATCTGGTAACTATGTTCAATTTAAACTTAACCTTAATGCAAAAGCTTAAATTTTTTGTTTACGCGCTATTTATCACACCACTTTTACTTACTTCTTGTTCAAAAGACGATGACGATCCCCAACCAGCCAAACTGGAAGATGTAAAGTTTGCTTTGAAGGAGGATTTTGAGGAAATTACTGCTCCCCAAAATTTACAAAAATCTGAAGATCCGAATGCTCAACAAGTATTAGGCTATATTCAGCAAGCCAATTCATTTAAATCGTATATGAATTTCTTTACTATTCCAGAGGGTGCAGAAAAATCCAATACCCCTATTAATGCAGCCGGAGGGAGAGTAACCAGTGGAGAATACTTGGTGTACAAATGGAGTTATGACGGTTTGACCATTGCTTACCAAGTCTCTCAACAGGGAAACGAATATGTATTTGAAGCATTTATCAACGATGGAGAGGGCTCATCAACTTTAGTAAAATATATTGAGGCACGTCAATCAACAGATGGAAAAAAGGGTTCCATGAAAGTTTTTGACTTTTATGATTTGGATGATAATGGCAAATTAGATGATGTAACTGCTAACTATATTTGGGAACACAGAGATAATGGTAGTATTTATTTCAAATTCGACTTTGGTAATGATGCCTTAGTTTATGAATTGGAAGTCAATGCGGATGCTTCAGGGAAAGTCCAGTATTATATAGAAGGTGAACTTTACTACTTCGTTGAATGGGATGCACAAGGCAATGGCTCTTGGAAGTACTATTCTGAAGGAAAAGTTGTAGAAAGCGACTCTTGGACAGTATAAGGAAACAAAACAGTGATTCAAACTATTTCCCGTTGGTAGCGAGTTACCAACGGGTATTTTTTTCACTACAACGTACTTCATAAAAAATCCATGAAAAAATTTCAATTAGTAATTCTTACAACACTTCTTACTTCTTTATTATTCACTTCTTGTTCGAAGGACGATGATGAGGCTCCACAACCGGAACCCTCACTCGAAGAAGTAAAATTTGCTCTGATAAACGGCTTTGAGAAAATCATCTTACCTCAAGGGTTATTGAACGAAGAGGAGGATGGACACGCCAGAATAGCCCTTCGCAGGATAGATTACACCAAGAAATACAGAAGCTATTACACGACTTACCTTACCATTCCTGAGGATGCGGAAACCTCCAATACACCAATTACTCCGGGAGAAGGCGAGTACTTGGTATACCAATGGAAGAATGATAAGCAGGAAACCATCTTTTGCCAAGTCTCTCAACAAGAAAATAACTATTTATTAGAAGTATTTATTCAAGGAGAAAATGATGCTCATTTAAAGCTCTTTGAAGCTTATCAAGCCAAAGACAGTAAAAAACTACAAATCAATCTCTTAGAATCTGTTGCAGACTTAGAAGAAGGAACTACTACTTGGGAAGAAAAGAACGGTAGCATCCACTTTGCCTTTGAGTATGAAGAAGTAAAGTTTGAGCAGGTTCTTCACCCGGACGGTTCTGGTAAACAAACATTATTTAAAAATAATAAGCCAAGCAACATCATCCAATGGGACGCCCAAGGCAATGGTACTTGGACAGAATTTGAGGAGGATGGAACAACTGTAAACGATAGTGGCTCCTGGTCAAAAAAATAAATTTCAACCCTGACGGCAAACAATTATCCTCAGAATATAACTTCTGTCTCTAAGAGGCGATAAACAGATTCAATCAGTTACACATGACTTAACAAATAAAAAATCCATGAAAAAATTTCAATTAGTAATTCTTACAACACTCTTTACATCCTTATTATTCACCTCTTGTTCCAAGGACGATGATGAGGCTCCACAACCGGAACCCTCACTCGAGGAAGTAAAATTTGCTCTGATAGACGGCTTTGAAGAAATCGCCTTACCTCAAGGGGTATTGGATTCAGAGGATAAACATGCAAAACAAGTGGTTGAGCGCCATGAGTTCATTCAACTTTTCCATAAAAACCACTACATTCATTACTTTACTCCCCCAGCTAATGCAGTGAAGTCGAATACACCGATTGTCCCGGCCGAAGGAGAATATCTGGTATACCAGTGGGTTACAGAGGATGGAACCCTTGCCTATCAACTTTCAAAGAAGAATGATGAATATTTATTGGAGGCTTTTATCAAAACCGATGAAGGGGGAAACTTTCAAAAATATCTTGAGGCTCATCAATCAAAAGATGGAAAAAAGGTCCAGGTAAAGGAAGTCTCAACTGATATTATTATCAAATGGGAGCGAGCTGAAAACGGGGAGGTTTACATTGTCTACCTTAAAGATCATCAAAAGTTTGAGCAGGTTCTCCATGCAAATGGCTCTGGCAAACAACAATTGTTTAAAAATAATAAGTTGGAAAGCATCATTCAATGGGATGCAGAAGGGAAAGGCTTCTGGGAAGAATATGATGAAGAGGGAAAAAAAGTGGACAGCGGCTCTTGGCCAAAGCCTTTGGAAGAAGTGAAACTTGCTCTGATAGACGGCTTTGAAGAAATTGCCTTACCTCAAGGGGTATTGGATTCAGAGGATGAACATGCACAAAGGCTGGCTAAATTTCATCAAGAAATCTTCTATAATTTCAGAGATTATATCACGGCTTACTTTGACATACCGGAAGATGCCGAGATCTCCAATACACCGGTCGTACCGGCGGAAGGGGAATATTTGGTTTATCAATGGAACAAAGAGGATGAGACGATTGCCTGTCAAGTGTCACAACAAGAGGGGGAATATGTATTGGAAGTCTTTGTGAAAGAGGGAGAGGCTTTTCAAAAAAAGTTTGAAGCTCGGCAGTCGAAAGACGGAAAAAAATTAAAAGTTATAGAATTTCAATTTGGCAAAGTGGATTATACCTCTACTTGGGAAGAAAAAGAAGATGGCAGTACCTCCTTTCTTTTTGAAGATGATCAGGGTTCACTTGAACATGAAGTTCATGCAGACGGGTCGGGAAATCTACTTTTCACGAGAGAAGGGATACGGGAATATTTTGTCCAATGTGATGCAGAAGGCAATGGTACTTGGAAAGAATTCGATGAAAAAGGAGACATACTAGACAGTGGCTCTTGGTCAAAAGCATAAGCGATAAATAGTTAGTTATGAATATAAGCCCTGTTTTCTGAGAAAGCAGGGCTTATATTTCATCAGTTACACACACTTAACAAATAGAAAATTCATGAAAAAATTTCAATTAGTAATTCTTACAACACTTCTTACTTCTTTATTCTTCACGTCTTGTTCGAAGGACGATGATGAGGCTCCACAACCGGAACCCTCACTCGAGGAAGTAAAATTTGCTCTATTAAATGAGTTTGAAGAATTCACTGCTCCTCAAGGGTTACAGGATTATGATAATATTCATGCAGAACAAGCGATAAGTGACATCAACGAAGCCAATGCGATCAGGGCTTATTTCACTACTTACTTTGATATTCCGGAGGGTGCGGAAAAATCCAATACTCCCATTGCATCTTCGGAAGGAAAATACATAGTGTACAAATGGGAAGAAGATAACAAGTCCATTGCCTTACAGCTCTCTCAACAAGGAGATGAATACTTGATGGAAGTGTTCATCAGGAAAAAAGATAATGCCCCTTACCAGTTGTTTATCGAAGCCCGCCAACCTAAAGCAGGTAAAAAATTCCAACTCAAACAGTTTGATTTGGAAGAAAAACAGGTAAGGGCTACCTTCCTTTGGGAAAAAAGAGAAAAAGAAAGCACTTATGTTTCTCATACAAGACCTGCGGGCGCTAAACAGGAATGGAACTTTTATGCCGATGCTTCAGGCAAAACGGCAAATTCTTTTGATGGCAAGCTTTTCTACATTATTCAGTGGGATGCAGAAGGCAAGGGCTCTTGGCAAGACTTCAACCCTTATGATGGCAAAGAAACCGGCAAGGGATCATGGCCTGAACGTTTGGAAGATGTAAAATTTGTTTTTTTGAAAAGCCTGGAAGAAATCGTTTTACCCCAAGGTTTAAAGGACTCTTATAATACGTATGCAAAAACGCTTGTTACCAGAATCAATGATTATAAATACGAGTACAGTAGTTACTTTACTGTTTATCTTGACATTCCGGGGGATGCCGAAAAATCCACTACGCCTGTCACTCCGGGGGAAGGGGAGTATTTAGTGTATAAGTGGACAAATAAGTTCGGTGAAGTCACCGTCTGCCAAGTTTCCAAACAAGGCGATGAGTATTTGTTCGAAGCCTTTGTTCAAGAAGATGATGGGTCTTATGTAAAACTCTTTGAAGCCCGGCAAACCAAAGACGGCAGAAAGGCCTTTATTTTGGAAGGTGAAAACATCTCCATTACTGTTGAATTACTCGATTATAATGGCAGTATTCGCTTTTTGTATGATGATGGATGGGTAAAGTTTGATTTGGAAGTCCAATCGGACGGCTCCGGTAAACAACAATATTCCGAAGATGGAATGCCCAGGGATGACATTCAATGGGATGTTGAAGGGAATGGCTCCTGGAAAGAATTCGATGAAAAAGGAGACATACTAGACAGTGGCTCTTGGAAAGCAAATACATAGTTTTTTTACATTGAAGTGGTTTAAACGTATAGTTTTTGACCGAAAATGGAATCAAAACCGGCTCATCAAGGCACTTTTTGAAGAGAATAGCCAAAGCTATTGGTGAAAAAAGTAACACAGAGGAGGCCTTTTTGAAACATTCTTCAGGAAAAAGTAAAAGGTTAATTCACTTCATTATAAGGCTGCCCGGATTTTTCGGGCAGCCTCTGTTTTTTCATAGAATTTCTCTTGGTCATTTTACGCAAAAATAATCAAGAGATACCCGTTGAAATCGCCTTTTCTTTTTTACCTGGCAAAGGCTTTTGTATCCCGGCAATCTCTCCTATACCCAAATATTTTTTCAAGGCCTGCTCGGTTGTTTCTCTTTGCAATTTCCACAAGCTATATGGCAGAGGAAAGACGCCGAATCCGGCTTGTTGTTGCACAAACAATTTATAATGTTCCAGGGAAAAAGCAGCTTCAAACTCTCCGGGATAACCGATCAAATCAATACAGTAGGTTTTCCCTTGATAAACCATGACCAAGTCAATTTCCAAACCGGCAACGGGGTACTTGACATGCAGTTCTTCCACTCCCCAAGCGGTAAGCGTTTGTCGCACCTCTTCCAAAAATTCATCCCAGGTCACCGGGTAGCTATTGGGCTTGTCGGTACTTTCCGAATGATTGTCAATATAGGAAAGGTACTTACCCAACATAGAGGTGGTGGGTAACTGATTTTTACTTAACGATGTAACCACGTATTGATTGGAACGTGCCCGGGTAATGCTAACATTAAACACATCTGTACGGTTGATATGTTGTAAAGCGGAAGGATGTGTTTCGGAATCAATGGCAAATGACAAAAACATCACATCCCGTTCCTCTCCTTGAAAAGAATGGGCCGTTCCTACCAGCAAATTATGCCGCTCCATACTTTCTAAATCAAAGCGATTACTAACCTGTTGCCTCAAATAGTCCACCTGATTCCGGTAAGGAGATAAGATTCCTATACTTTGGCAAAGAGACACTTCAAGATTCTTTTCCTCCTCCATCATCTCCTCTACCTTCTTGAGAATAAACTCCGCTTCACCTGTATTGTACCCTTGCTTGACCCGTTCGCCATCCACTTGCAAATGAAATAAACTCTGGACCTGCGCAAGTTTCGGGTCGGAGGTCATGATGCGTAATTTATCGGCATAAAACTCCCGGTTGCTAAAACTAATGATTCCCGGGAGACTCCGGAAATGTTCATTTAAAAAAGCAATTTGATTTTGACTTTGCACTTGATCGCTAAAAACGTCCAATACACTCCGGTCCCGGTAGGCATATTGTTCCACCTGGGATTCGGTCAGGTCGACCTGTTCGCCCAAGTAGCGTTGCCGTTCCCGGGAAAGGAAGGATACATGCCGCAATTGTTTGGGGTCACCCGACACTACGACTTTCCTTCCCCGTTGCATTACCGGAAGCGTACTGGCCAAGTCGCATTGACTGGCCTCATCGATAATCACCAAATCAAACAACTCTTTGCGTAGGGGCAATACGCTGTTAATCTCTCCGATACTGACCAGCCATACCGGCAAGGTCTTTTTCAAACGGTCAAAATTGATTTCATCGAACAAGCTTTCCTTCCGGTTTCCTGTCCGGGCACGGATGGCATTATAAAAATTAACCAGTTCTTGCCGGTGGTGTTCTAAGGTTTGGTATAGATTATAATGATACTGCTTGTCAACCAACTCTTTTATGGTTTCGTTTTTATGTCTTACCTCTCGCAAAATCCCTTGATAGATTTCCCAATAAGGCTCTTCCAAATTAAAGTTGAGCCTGACGCCCGTCCACCATTTCTTAATTTTTTGTAAAAGGCTAAGAGAGCTTTGTGCCAAAAGACCACCTCGCTCCAGTTCGCGTTTTTCTTGTTTGGCAAACAGCCTTTCCTGTTTATCTATATTTTTTAAATATTGCTCCAGCTTTTTCTCTAAGGCCGTTATTTCCTCTTTTTTAATATTCTTCACTCCCACTCCATTGATGATATTACCCAATAGATGCCTTAGAGTCGTTTTGTAATTGCGCATTCCGCCCCCCCGGATACAAACATCTTTTAATTCAAAGTCCTTCTCAATTTTATCCGCAATTACATCTACCGCTTGGTTATTGGAAGACACGATCAACACCGATTTGCCACGAGCCAGATAGTCCACCGTCAGAGCTGCGATGGTAAAGGACTTGCCGGTACCCGGAGGACCTACTAACAGCGTTGCATGATGGGCATTCACCGATTGAAAGACGGACTGTTGGGCCGCATTCAAGGTGGTAGGTACCAGAATTTGTTTGCTTTCTTCTTTTACTGAGGGGGCAGACTCATCCGCACCTAAAAATACGCGTAAGGGAGCGGAATAATCCGAAGACGCTTCCAATTCACTTAACTCATTCAACACTCCTAACGTAGCCGTGGATTTTTTGAGAACGGCCAAACCCGCTGCCGGAAGAATGGCAAACCCCTCTTTCAGCTTTTTAAACTTCCGGTCGATTTTCTTTTTATCATATAATTGAGGATATAAGAGTAAGTCCTGTGTATCGATCCCCTCAAACCTTTCATCAAAGAAGTTTTTGATGGCGGCACATTGTTCGAAATCCAGATGACTACTGTTGACTATGGTCGAAAGCTCATTGATGGCTGTGTAAGACGTATCGTCATCGTCTTGTGCCTCAAGCAGCTTAAACAAAAATGTATTGAGTTGAGTATTTTGTGCAGGAAGCTGTAACGTAGGCATTTCTCCTTCCACAATGGTCGTAGGGCTGAGCAACAAAGGGGCGATAATTTTTTGCTCTTTGCCTCCGATCATCGCTTTGCCTATCACAAAAAGCGCACAGGTGTACAGTTCTTTTTCCTTGGAATAAACCGATAAGGTTTTGGTAACGCTTTCGGCCCATTCTTCATCTGCAGGCAGTGTGGAGAGTTCTCCGGAAAACAATTCGGTTTCCTGTAAGAGGTAATGATGTTCTACTTTTTGTTGAAAAAAATTGGTCAGAGACAATTCGCGATTATCTGCCTGGTAACAACTTTTAAGATAACGTACTAGGTTATTGGAGTGGCTCATGAATAATGTGTTCGACTTATTCGGTTTTAGTAATACACAAGTATAAAAAGAATGCCGAAAATATAAAGAAGGAAATAAGAAAAAGGCCTTGCGGCTTATAAAAACCCACAAGGCCTGTTCACTTGTAATTAATACCGTCAATTACTTTCGAAAAATGCGACCATTTCTAAAAAACACTTTATTTGTGATAGTGGTAAGAAGCATTTCGGAGTTTTCCTTTTTTCCCTCCGCTTCCTTTCCGTATTGTAATTCGTATTTCGTAGAGTACGGCAATAATAAGGTAATCCGTTCTTGAGGAGGCAAATAAACTTTTTTTACACTGCAACTTAATGATTCATCTATTTTTTGCTCCGTCAACAAATCAAAATAGACAGTATCTTTTTCGGTGTTTTTCAAGACAAGGGTTCTGTATATTTTTTCAGTATGAACATCCGCGTCATTCATATGCGGATTATCACAACAACACTTCCTTCTGCCACAAGCCTTACAAGGAACCGTACTAATGATAATTCCACTAACCAGCCCTTCAACCGCTCCTTCTACCGCAGCGGCTCCCACCGTAGAAGCGCCATACTCAAAGCGGTGTTTTTTCATTGCTTGTTGAGCAAGTCTACTATCATAATCTAAGATAAACCGGCTATCGTTATCCACCTTGGCTACATATTTCCCTTTGTTAGAGACACAGCCACTCATTGCAAGAAGCAGTACGAAGAATAAAAGTCTGTATTTCATAGGATTGATAAATTAAAGTGCTATATAATACAGACAATCAATACCCAAATAAGGTCAAAAAAAATACATATTTCAGGTGTCCTAAAAAAAGAAAACTCCCGGAAGATACTTTCCGGGAGTAACTACTAACCATCAAAGTTCAATTTACTGCACCTTGAAAGTATCATCTGAAATACCACTATTCACTTGAATACTGGCTGCTTTAGCTTCTAACTTCATAGGGCCCATTGGCATAATAATGGTCTGAGGAAATTTCACTCCATTATATTCTTTGTAATCGGCAAAATCCGTTACTTGTGCTATTTCTCCTTGAGGCGTTTCCACCACCATACTGGTCCGTACTTTTAGCCCGGAAGCAATGTCAAAATACAAAGTGGATTTTTTCCCGGAAGGCATTTCCATTTCCAGGGCATAAGCCGCTTTATCTTCTATTTGTTCAATACCCTTTAACTCCAAGTTCACTCCCATTTCATTCATATGTAGCTCCGGGAAAATCATGGATTGGAACACAATATCTTTCTTATCCCCTTCTTCTACCTCAATAGGTTGCCCCATTTGCGTCATTACCAGATCCGAACCGTTATACACTTGTTTAAACACTGCCATCCCGTTCATAGAAATGGTTGAAAAAGACTTGTTGGGTGCTTTACGAATATTTTCAATGTCTAACTCCCGGCCTTGCATGGAAGCTTTCATTTTAATATATACATCTTCTACTTTGTTAAGATTCTCTTCGCCTCCGATCGCTTTAATGTAGGAATTAATCACCTGTTGGGCAGTCAACCCCTCCGGCAACTCCGTTTTTACTCCCGGTTCATATGCATCACCGTAAATGTCAAAATAGTTAACCTTGCCAAAACGGGCTACTTTATCCGCATAATCATCGGCCTTCCCGACAATTAAGACATAAGCTTGCTCCGGGCTAATGTATTTTTTCGCTACACTTTTCAGGTCTTCCACCGTAACAGCATTCAATCGCTGCAAGTAGGTGGCATAATAATCTTCGGGTAATTTGTACAAAGCGGTATTCAAAGCAAAACGGGCAATGGTAGACGGGCTTTCCAAAGAGCGGGCAAAACTACCGGTCAAATACGCTTTGGCAGCCTTAAGCTCTTTGTCTGTAACGGTCTCTTCTACGATTTTCTCAATTTCATACAAAAATTCATTGACCGCACTGTCTGTCACTTGGTTACGCACACTGGCATAAGCATTAAAGCTACCGATCAGCCGGTCAGATGAAAGGGAAGAGCGGGCTCCATAAGTAAATGCTTTATCTTCCCGCAGGTTTTGCATCAAGCGGGAAGAAAACCCTCCCCCTAAAATTTGATTCAATACGGAAGTTTTTACCACATCCGGATCTCCGACTTTCAAAGTTACCGGAAAGGTTACATTGATCACTGATTGTACTGAGGTAGGCCGGTCCACTAAAGCTACAATTCTTTCGGCAGGAGCTTTCGGGGTAGCGTATTGATGAGAGGGCACCTCCCCTTCCGGCCATTTGCTAAAATATTTCCGGGCCAACTCTTCGGCTTTCGAACGGTTAATATCTCCTACCACCACCAAATAGGCGGCATCCGGTTTGAAATAGGTCGTATAGTATTTTTTACAAGCTTCTACGGTTACATTCTCCACTGTCTTTTCAGTGGCATTTTCTCCATAAGGATGGTCTTTGCCATATACGAGGGCAGAACGTACATTCGAAGCAATTGAATTAGGATCGTCTTTACCAGCCTGAATACCGGATATTGTCTGCTTTTTGAGTTTGTCCAATTCGGCTTCCGGAAACGAAGGGTTGAACAGTACATCGCTCATCAATTCCAGAAGTTTATCGGTGTGTTTGGTCAATGCCGAACCGTATACGCCTGTAGAAGAGGAGCCCAAAGAAGCTCCGATAAAATCTACTTCTTCGTCTAATTCGCTTTTGCTACGGTTTTGTGTTCCGTGCATCAACAACTGCCCGGCTAAATCGACATACCCCGCATTCTTTCCTTCATATACCGGGTCAAGATCCAGACTCAAATTAAAAGAAACTCTGGGTAACTTGTGATTCTCCACCACTATTACTTTCAGGCCGTTTTCCAATTCAAAACGTTCAGCCTTTCCGATTTTGATTTCCGGAGCGGGCCCTGGCTCCGGGGCTTGTGTCCGGTCTACCTTTTGGGCAACTACCTCAGCCGTAAAAGCCAAACAAAAGCTTACATATATCAATAGATACTTCATTTCAGATGTTTGTTTTTTCTTAAAATAACTATACTTCGAATCTAAATAACAGAGAAGCGAATACGATACGCTTCTTCCCGGTACCGACACCCGATGCTCCTAGATATACCGGATCTTACCTGCCCGGGTTAGTTTTCTTTTTGAGCTGACTTAGGCAAATAATATAAAACTACGCGATTGTCTTTCTTCAAGTACTTTTGAGCAACTCGTTGAATATCTTCCCGGGTGACATTCATGTAGCGTTCGATCTCCGTATTGATCAAGTTGGCATCGCCAAAGTACATATGGTAATCGGCCAAACTTTCGGCAATTCCGGCTATGGTTGAGTTTTGACTGATAAAGTCATTTTCCATTTGATTGCGGATTTTTTGGAACTCTCTTTCGCTTATCAATTCCTTTTTCATCCGATCCACTTCTTTATCGATAGCGGCTTCCAAGTCTTCCGGGGTGATTCCCATATTGGCTAAGCCAAACGTAATAAACAATCCGGGATCTTCGGCAGCCAAGGGAATGGCTTGTACGGCCAGGGCTTTTTGTTGTTCGTCTACCAGGGCCTTTTGCAAACGGGAGCTGGCTCCTTGCGACAAGATTGTGGTCAGCATATGGATGGCATAATAGTCTTCGGTGCCTTGTGCAGGCATATGGTAAGCTTGTACGACTGCCGGCAATTGAATATTGTCATACACAAGGTCCCGGATTTCTTCGGTTTGCTCCGGTTCCACCACTGTAGGTCTTGGGATTTCATGCCCTCCCATAGGAATACCGTTAAAGTATTTTTTTACCAATTTCTTTGCCTGCTTAATATCGATGTCTCCGGCAATGGAAAGAGTCGCATTTTCGGGCACATAAAATGTCTCATAAAATTTCATGAACTCCTCTAACTTGGCGGCATTTAAGTGCTCCATCGAACCAATGGTGGGCCAACGGTAGGGATGTTTTTTAAACGCTCTTTTTTGCACTTCGATCAAAATAGAACCATAAGGTTGATTGTCAATCCGCTGACGCTTTTCCTCTTTTACTACCTCGCGTTGTGTATCGACTCCAACCTGATCTACATTGGCATGTAACATCCGTTCTGATTCCAGCCACAAGCCTAATTCCAATTGGTTGGACGGAAGCAACTCATAATAGTATGTGCGGTCCAGCCAGGTATTGGCATTATTTGCTCCTCCGGCATTGGTAATGTATTTATCAAACTCTCCTCGTTTAATATTTTTCGACCCTTCGAATAACAAATGCTCGAAGAAATGGGCAAAACCCGTACGCTCCGGATCTTCGTTTTTAGAACCTACATGATAGGATACCGCCACGGCAACAATCGGGGTGGAATTATCCTGATGCAGGATAACGTGCAGCCCGTTTTTCAAATCAAATTCGGTAAATTCAATCTGATTGTTTTGGGCATAGGTAGTGCTGACCAGTCCACTAAGGATACATAAAATAGCGAATGTGTTTTTTAGCATTTTTCTCATAATTATTTGTATTCATTTACAAAGTAAAGAATTTCATCATTTCCCCCTAAATGATTTTGTTTGAATGGCCATATGTGCTTTTGATAGGATCCATCGACTTCTTTCAGAGAAAGAAAGCCTTATGCCACTATGGCTTTTCTTTGATATACAAATCCAATTGTGGGAACGGGATGGTGATCCCTGCCGCATCCAAAGCTTCTTTGCCTTGTTCGTAAATATCAAAATATACTGCCCAATAATCCTCCGGATTACAATAAGGCCTTACGGCCAAATTAACAGAGCTATTTCCCAATTCTTTGACCCCGACAAAGGGAGCGGGTGTTTCCAGTACTTTGGGATGTTGGGTCATCACTTCCATCAAAGCGGTACGGGCGGCTTTGATGTTTGCGGCATAAGAAATGCCCATCACCAAATCTACCCGGATAAGCCCTTGGGTGGTATAATTCGTAATATCACCGTTGGAAATCGCCCCATTGGGAATAATCACGGTCTTATTCTCAGGAGTCAGCAAAATGGTAACAAAAACCTGAATTTCTTTGACGTGGCCTAAATGTCCTTGTGCTTGAATCAAGTCCCCTACTTTGTAAGGTTTGAAAAAAAGAATCAGTACACCTCCGGCAAAATTGGCCAAAGTACCTTGTAAAGCCAATCCTACTGCCAAGCCCGCAGCACCCAGCATGGCAACAAAAGAGGTGGTTTCAATACCGATCATACTGGCCACACTGATCAACAATAAGGCTTTTAATAGAATATTGGCAAGGCTTTTCAAAAAGTGTAGTAAAGAGGGGTCTATACCTCTTTTCTCCATCATCTTGCTACTCAAGTTCACTACTTTGTTGATCACCCACAAACCGATGAGTAAAACGATAATGGCCAAAATCAATTTAGGACCATAGGTCATTAAAAGCTCTATGGCTTTACTGGTGTATGCGTCTAAATTTTCCATAATGAAGTATTTGATTAGTTTAGTTTATTCAGATTATTATTTTGATCTTATAGGTAAGGCTTGGTAATTTTGGACTGTATTTCCCCTATGTATTTTCGGTTTGTTTTATTAAATCAGAAAAGTGAACAACTTATGGATCATTTCCGGTTACTAACGGTCTATCACTTTCGGTTGATTGTCTATACTCCATGTGTATTCATTTTTTAAATTTGACTCTGCATTAGAGTTTTCATCAACCCTGTAAAATCAATTTACCGTACTGGTCTCGTGGTTGATACTTTTTCATCAAGGATGTTGATAAGGCATACAGGGGTTGTTGTAACTCGAAATATGGATATGAAGGGAAGAAAAACAAAAGAGTTATCAGATATTAACTAAAAATTGCTCAGCCTTCAATTTTCCATTGCCGGTTTCATAAAAAAGAAGATTTAATTTGTTAATACGATAAAATATCTTTGCTTAAGCGATTTTCAATTTGGTCATAATTCATAAAAAAATCTATAACTATGCTTAAAAATATTCTTGTAACCATTCTCACGGCTTTCTTTATCTTTAGCTGCTCCACCGTTCCGGTGACAGGACGGAAACAATTACGGTTGATTCCTTCTTCACAAATGCTGGCAATGAGCTATTCACAATATGACAGTTTCTTAAAAGAAAATAAAGTCAGCTCCAACTCAAAGCAAGCAGAAATGATCAAGCGGGTGGGAAGGCGCATTCAAAAAGCAGTGGAAACGTATATGGCAGAACAAGGCCTTTCGTCTAACCTGGAAGGCTTTGCTTGGGAATTCAACTTGGTAGACGATGACATTGCCAACGCTTGGTGTATGCCAGGAGGTAAGGTTGTATTTTATACCGGAATTCTCCCGATCTGCAAAACGGAAGAAGGGGTTGCCATCGTGATGGGGCATGAGGTAGCACACGCGATTGCCGAACACGGTTCTGAGCGAATGTCCCAAGGACTGATAGCCCAAGGGCTGGAAGTAGGCGTTTCATTGGCTACGATGAAATCCAAACCCGTTTACCAACAAGCGTTTCAAACGGCTTTTGGTGTGGGAGCACAAGTGGGGATGCTTTCTTTTTCTCGTCAACACGAGTCCGAAGCGGATAAAATCGGGTTGATTTTTTCTTCTATGGCAGGGTATGATCCACGGGATGCGCCTAAATTCTGGGAAAGGATGAAAGCAGCTGCCGGAGGACAAGCCCCTCCTGAGTTTTTATCGACTCACCCTTCGCATGACACACGTATCAAAAACTTGAATGCGCAACTGCCAAATGCCATTGCGCTTTACAACAAGTACAAGGACAAATATTAATAGGGAAATTCTCTATTAATATCAATGAACCAGGCCTGTTAGATCAATTTAGCAGGCCTGGTTTTATATTGAAGTGGTTTACACTTATGGTTTTTGAAACATTTTTTAGGAAAAAGAAAAAGGTTAATTCACTTCGTTGTAAAAGGCCGGTATTTATCTCTCTTTTTTTAAATAATCTTTTGAGAGAGGTAGAGGCTGTCATTTTCTCCACGGATTTCCGTCTGAACGCTGAGCCCCGCATCACTCCATTCAATTTTCAATAATGCGAAATTCTTTTCAACCACCATCTCTCCCACACGGTAGCGGTTGGGTTCATCTCTTTTTTCAGACCAAGTATGAGTTAAACCACTGGAGGTAATTTCATAAACCGGTTGCGCAAGGCCTGGCACTTCCATTTTGGAAATTTCTGCCATATGCCGGTCACCACTGAGTAAAATGACATTTTGCGCTTTTACCTTGGCCAACAAATCAAATAACCGTTTACGGGCTTTGGGAAAATTTGCCCATTTTTCAAAACCTTGTTCTTCAGGAATAATTTGGATACCGTTACCAATCAGGTGAATGGCAGCATCGCTTCCGGTAAGTTCTTGCTCCAACCACTGCCATTGCGCCTCCCCTAAAATATCGCCCTCTTCATTGATGACATAGCGTTGCTCCGGGTCGGAAGAAGGCGCTAATGCATCTCTGAAATACCGGGAATCCAACAAAATCACCTTTACCTTTTGCCCACCTTCGCCCAATACTTTACTTTGATATGCACCTTCTCTCTGCCACACCGGGTTCTCTTGGGGGACATCCAAAAACTCCAACATCGCCTGTTTACTTTCCTTCTTCATAGGATACTCCTTTCCTCCATCATTGACGCCATAATCGTGATCGTCCCATATGCCCAATACCTGTGCATGGTTGATCAGGTATTGATATTCCGTATGGGATTTTTGCAGCGTATATTTCTGCTTGAGTACCGTCATGTCTTCCGTATCCCCATAAATATTATCGCCAAGCCAAATCCACACATCCGGATGGTGTTGATTAATGACTGACCAGAGAGGTTGCCGTTCGTCTTCATCACTACAAGAGCCAAAGGCGATCCGCATAGTCTCCGGGGCTTCTGCTTGGATGACTTCATTTTCTTTCTGTCCTTTGGAAGGGCTACAATTCATTAACAATATCCCAAGTAAAAAGGGAATAAACAAGGATAAGATTCTTTGCATTTTTAGTAGGGTTATTTTTGGGTAAAG
Source organism: Rapidithrix thailandica (assembly GCF_039710355.1). NCBI lineage: Bacteria > Pseudomonadati > Bacteroidota > Cytophagia > Cytophagales > Flammeovirgaceae > Rapidithrix > Rapidithrix thailandica. The sequence continues at coordinate 314,103 of NZ_JBDKWZ010000007.1, forward strand.
TTACCTACTCGTCTACTCTTTTCCGGTTTGATTCATATGAAGAGCATGTTAATTATAAGTAGGGAACCGTTCATCAATATGTATATAATAGTTGACAAAAAAGAGAAAAAAATCCAATGCCGCTATAAGTCGTTTTGAATAGTATACTACGATTCACCGCTTCCCATTGGCCGGAGGTCTCATTGTTTGGCCAAAATTCATAATGCATACGGCAACTTTCCTTATGTTTGCCTGATTAATATTTTTTTATCAATTTGTAAGAAAAAAGCATATGGAATTTTTACTTGTTGCTTACGATGGCACGGATGCCCAAGCACCGGAAAGAAGATTGAACGCCCGCGAAGCCCATTTACAAAGGGCTATGGAAGCGAAAGAAGCCGGAAACTTGATTCACGGAGGGGCTATTTTAGATGATCAGGGAAAAATGATCGGCTCTACCCTTTATTTGAATTTTCCGGATCGAGAAACCTTGGAAAATTGGTTAAAAGACGATCCATACGTAAAACAACAGGTATGGGACAAGGTAGAAGTAAAGCCCGTCAAATTATTAAAATTTTCATAAACGCCTCTCCAAAAGAAAAATTTTAACATACTGGTTCAATTTATGTTATATAACATTGAACAGAATCCTCTTGTTCTGATTGCTGTTAGACAAGAGGATCAATATGTGTTCAAACACACTTACAACCAAGCCAGCTATTGAGTGCAAATACCTCTTAATGAACCACTAAAATCACAGCAAATTTTATTAATATAGTAAATTCAAGATCTTTCGGAATAGCCGGGAAGTAATTTATGCAAAAGTTTCAAGCATTGGTTTCTAAGTACAAATCTTATTTCTTGTTGCCTATTTTGGTGCTCTGTTGTGTGTTAAACAAAGGCTTCTGCCAAAAGAAAATGAAAAAACGTTGGGCCTTACCAGGTGTCTGCCACTCCGGTCCTTCCCGAGGTATTTCTTTTGAACGGAAAAGTACGCCCGGTTTTCAGTTGCGTTCCATTTCACCCAACTCACAGATAGGTAACGGGGTAAGTCAGGTGAATTCGCATTCGTACAACAAATTCAAAATGTACATCCCTGCCTTAAATACGAAAAGAAACAAAGTGCTTCTGGGCTTTCGCTACAGTTGGGAAGAGTTTACGTTTGACAAACCTTCGGATTTATCATACCTGCCCCATCAAAACCTACACGACCGCCACCTGAAAACTCTTGGCATGAACATGATAGCCGTACATTCCTTATCCGAAACTCATTACTTAGCGTTTCGGGGGGCTGCCAGTGCCAGTGGGCTTTTTGAAGGTTGGCTGCCCGAGGAGAGCGAATATTATACTTTCAATGCCTCATTACTATTAGGCAAGCGCTTGAGTGATTCCCGCGAAATGGGTTTTGGACTTTACGCAAGCAAAAAATTTAACCGGTTTTCCATCTACCCTCTGTTTTTGTACAATCATACCTTCAATGAGAGGTGGGGAGTGGAGTTACTATTGCCTAAAAAAGCTAGCCTTCGCAGAAATTTTTCTTCTTCTACCCTGGCATTGTTGACCTCCGAACTGACCGGGAACCGCTATTACTTACCCGAAATTCAGTTGGCAGAAGGCAGTACCAATCCTATCACCTTACAATTATTACAATGGGAAACCAGCCTCTCTTTACAACAGGCTATTTTACCCATGCTTTGGTTGAGTGTGCAGGCAGGCTTTCGTAAAAGCTTTTCTTTTGATATCCGCCAACCTCATGCTCAACGGGGCAATATTCTCATTGACTCTCACCTACCCGCCGGAATGTTTGCCAGTGTAAGTTTGTTTATCGCTCCACCCCGCAAGAAAAATTAACGAGGGGTAGAGTACTCCAAGTTTTTCCTTTGAAGAGGTTTACACGTATAGTTTTTGACCGAAAACGGAATCAAAACCGGCTCATCAAGGCATTTTTTGAAGAGAATAGCCAAAGCTATTGTTAGAAAAAAGTAACACAGAGGAGACATTTTTTAGAAAAAAGAAAAAGGTTAATTCACTTCTTTATCAATCAATTTATTATCTTAATGAAGTGGTTTACACGTATAGTTTTTGACCGAACATGAAATCAAAATCGGCTCATCAAGGCACTTTTCAAAGAGAATAGTCAATGCTATTGTTGAAAAAAGTAATACAGAGGAGGCGTTTTCGAAACATTTTTTAGAAAAAAGAAAAAGGTTAATTCACTTCGATTTCTACAGATACAGATTTTGTCAAACCTCTATTGGTTTGGAGAAATGGAGATGAAGCATATACAGCCATGGAACAAGAAGACCTTATCATCCGCGATCCCAAAATTATGTTGGGCAAACCTATTTATAAAGGAACCCGGCTAACTGTGGAGTTGATTTTGCGAAAGCTGGCCGACGGTTTAAGCCCGGAAGAAATCTCAACCCTCTACCCCAACATCACCGAAGAACACCTCAAAGCCACTTATAACTATTGTGCCGAAATCATTTCCAATGAATTATTGATCCGTACCTCATGATCATCGTAGATGAAAATATTGATCAACGGACAATAGAATTACTCCGCAGGAAAAACTATGAGGTGTATGCCATACGGGAGCGGCATTATGGAGCAAGTGACCATCAGATAGCGGAAATTTGTGCATCATTGCACGGAATCTTCATGACATTTGATATCAACTTTGCCGAATATTTATTTGCGCATCAAATTAAAGGGCTCTCGATTTTTGTGTTGCAACAAACCCCTCCTTCTGAGGATCTGCAACTCTTGGCTACAGCTGAAAGTTTATTTGACGAATTTAGAGAAAAAATAGGAGCTTACCTCGTATGCATCACACCAAAAGAAATACGGGTAAAGAACGCTTGACAGAAACTCGGTTTTCAACCTTTGCCCTTATACAAAGCCGATTGTTCTGTTCTCAAACAATCAGTGCATTCAGGTAGTTTAGTGAAAATAACAATGCAAGGCAAGCACCTAATAACCAAGCAACAACCACCTCAAAAAAGCATAAGCGCTCCTACCTAAAAAGCTAAAAATCGGATAATTATGACAATTATGTAGGAAGAACTTTGTTAATTTGCACCTCAAAATGAATTCAAACTTCATTCATCTCAGCGATTTTATTTCATAACATAGAAAAAATGCAAGATTCTGTTATTACGGAGAAGGATTTACAGGTGGTAGAACGGGCTGCGGATAACATCCGGATATTGTCAGCAGCAATGGTTGAAAAAGCCAAATCCGGACATCCCGGAGGCGCGATGGGTGGTGCGGATTTCATCAATATTCTGTTTACAGAATTTCTGAAATTTGACCCTAAAGATCCAAAATGGGCGTTCCGCGACCGATTTTTCCTTGACCCCGGGCATATGTCCCCTATGTTGTACTCTCAGCTGTTCCTTACGGGCAATTACAGCATAGAGGATTTGAAAAACTTCCGTCAGTGGGGCAGCCCTACTCCCGGACACCCTGAAATAGACCAAGCCAGAGGGGTGGAAAATACTTCAGGACCCTTGGGACAAGGTCATACTTTTGCCGTTGGAGCAGCAATTGTCGAGCGCTTTTTGGCCGAACGCTTTGGCGAATGGACCGCTCACAAAACCTACGCGTTCATCTCTGACGGTGGAATCCAAGAGGAAATTTCTCAGGGAGCCGGACGGATTGCCGGGTTCTTAGGACTGAGCAACCTGGTCATGTTCTATGACTCCAATGACATTCAGCTTTCTACGGAAACAGACGAAGTCACAACAGAAGATACTGCTAAAAAATACGAGGCATGGGGGTGGAAAACCATTACTATCAATGGTAATGACCAACATGAAATCCGGGCTGCGCTGAAAGAAGCCATTGCCGAAACGGAAAAACCTACGTTGATCATCGGAAAAACCACCATGGGTAAAGGTGCCATCACCGAATCCGGCGAATCTTTCGAGCGCAAGGTATCTACACACGGCCAGCCTTTGAGCAAGGCAGGAGCTTCAATCCCAGAAACCATCAAAAACTTGGGGGGAGATGTGGAAGACCCCTTCAAAGTATTTGAAGATGTAGCCAGCTATTACGAAACTGTATTGGCGGAAAAAGCCAAAGCGGCTGCACAACGTAAAGAGGAGCAAGCTCAGTGGGAAAAAGAAAACCCTGCTTTGGCCGCTAAATTGACAAAATTCTTCTCCGGAGAGGCTCCTGAGTTGGACTACAGCCAAATCGAGCAAAAGGCCGGTATAGCTACCCGTGCCGCATCTGCTACCGTATTAGGTTTCTTTGCGGAAAATGTTGAAAATATGATTGTCACTTCTGCCGACTTGTGTAACAGTGACAAAACCGATGGCTTCCTGAAAAAATCAAAAGCCTTTGCCAAAGGGGATTTCTCCGGAGCCTTCTTACAATCCGGTGTATCTGAATTAACCATGGCTGCCATTTGTAACGGAATGGCCTTGCATGGAGGAGTCATTCCTGTCTGTGGTACTTTCTTTGCCTTCTCAGACTATATGAAGCCTGCCATCCGACTGGCTGCCTTGATGGAACTTCCTGTAAAATACATCTGGACACACGATGCTTTCCGCGTTGGAGAGGATGGACCTACCCACCAACCCGTGGAACAAGAAGCACAAATCCGTCTGTTGGAGCATTTGAAAAATCACTCCGGACAAAACAGTTTCTTAGCTTTGCGTCCGGCTGATGCTCAAGAAACTACCATTGCCTGGAAAATGGCCTTGGATAATGTGAAGACACCAACCGGTTTGATTCTTTCCAGACAAAATATCAATGATCTCCCGGCCTCCGCCTCTCGCTTTGAAGAAGCCAAAGGTGCGGAAAAAGGAGCCTATATTGTACAGGATACAGAAGGACAAGCGGATATCATTTTGGTAGCTAATGGTTCCGAAGTAGCTACTCTGATTGATGGCGCTCAAAAACTTACGGAAGAAAAAGGCTTAAAAGTACGCGTGGTTTCAGCTATTTCCGAAGGACTTTTCAGAGCACAAAGCCGTGAGTACCAAGAGCAGGTATTACCTGGCAACTTACCGATTCTTGGCTTAACGGCAGGATTACCGGTTACCCTTCAAGGTTTGGTAGGGCCTTTCGGTAAAGTGATTGGTTTGGATCACTTCGGCTATTCGGCACCTTATACCGTACTGGACGAGAAGTTTGGCTATACTAAAGAAAATGTATTCAATCAGGCTATTGCCTATTTGGATGCCTTCAACAGCAAATAATTCAAACATTTTCAGAGATAAAAAGCCTGTATACCGAGTGTATGCAGGCTTTTTTTTAGCTTTGCAAGCATCAAGGGCAAGCCTTGTGTACTGCTGCATAACCTGAGAAAGACATGATTAAGATAGCTTTAAAAGGATTAGAGTTTTATGCCTACCACGGCTTTTATGAAGAAGAGCGGAAAATGGGCAACCGCTTTGAAGTGGATATGACCGTATGGGCGGCCGTAGGAGATATTACCGTCTTTGAAGAAGACAACCACTTGGACTATACGGTAAATTATGAGGAGATCCACCGTATTATCAGTAAAGTAATGAGCACACCCACCATGTTATTGGAAACGTTAGCCAGTCGTATTCTAAAGGGAGTGTTGCACGAACTGCCCAAAATTCACAAAGCAGAAGTGACCGTCAAAAAAATGAACCCTCCCCTCGGGGGCGTCACTCACCATGTAGAAGTAACCATGGGGCAATCCCGGTGAATTTCGGAGACTGAATGCCGGCTTCATCAGGGTCATTTGCCAAGCTTCTTCCAAGTAGAAAAAGGACGTAACACTGCAAACCCTGCAAAAACCTGCAATATGATTGCAGGTTTACCCCTAGGACCCTTGCAATTCCTTTGGGTTTGCATTATAAACATCGCAACAAAACCTGAAGAATATTGAAAATTTAACAAGGAATTAATTTAATTTTAATAAATTTAAAAATTAAAATCTTGTCTATCAAATACTTACAAAGCCTTCTTTGATTTTACCCTTCTCCCGTTGCCCTATATTAGGATTTATGTTATATCTTCAGGCTCAAAATTTCACATTCCTAAAGCTTACAATAAAATAGTAATTATGATTTTAGAAGCAATCGACTGGACGATCATTGGTATCTTCTTCGTGATTGTGCTGAGTATTGGATGGATTGCATCCAAAACCGCAGGAAAAGATACCTCCGAATATTTTTTAGGAGGCCGGGGCATGCCTTGGTGGCTATTGGGTATTTCGATGGTAGCTTGTACGTTCTCAGCCGACACACCTAACCTGGTAACAGGTATGGTACGGGAAAACGGGGTCGCCAAAAACTGGGCCTGGTGGGCCTTTCTGATCACCGGTATGGTGACCGTATTTATTTATGCCCGTTTGTGGAGAAGGTCGAATGTTATGACAGACCTGGAATTTTACGAACTTCGCTACGGAGGAAAACTCGCTTCTTTCCTCAGAGGCTTCCGGGCGATTTATTTGGGTATCTTTTTTAACTGCCTGATTATGGGAACCGTGACCCTGGCAGCTATTAAAATAGGTGGCGTGATGTTGGGACTTCCCCCTTGGGTAGTTGTAGTAGGCGCTTCTATTGTGGTCGTGATCTATGCAGCGCTGGGAGGAATCAAAGGTGTGATCTGGGCCGATTTCTTTCAGTACGGCATTGCGATGTTCGGTGCGGTGTACGCAGCCTATGTAGCCATAAGCCAACCGGAAATCGGAAGTTTAACGGCACTCTTGGAACATGAAAAGGTAAAAGCCAGCCTGGATGTTATCCCGGATTTCGGGAACCCTTCCGTATATATCCCTTTATTGATTATTCCTGTAGCCGTTCAATGGTGGTCTGTATGGTACCCTGGTGCCGAACCTGGCGGGGGAGGATATATTGCTCAAAGGATGCTTTCGGCCAAGGATGAAAAGAACGCGATCGGAGCCACTTTACTCTTTAACTTTGCTCACTATGCATTAAGACCATGGCCGTGGATCATCGTAGCCTTGGCTTCAATGATTATCTATCCCGACCTGGATTCCATCAAAGCTGAATTCCCTAACATTGCAGAAGAATACTTAAAAGATGATATTGCTTACCCGGTAATGCTCTCCAAGTTAGGTTCCGGATGGTTAGGTTTGGTAGTAGCCTCTATCATTGCCGCTTATATGTCCACCATCGGTACTCACCTCAACTGGGGATCTTCGTATTTTGTCAATGATTTTTACAGAAGGTTTATCAATCAAAAGAGTTCCGAAAAAGAATTGGTGAACATGGGCCGGATCACGACTGTCGTTCTGATGGTATTTGCCGGTACTCTTTCCCTCACCATTCTGGACAATGCCACCCAGGCATTTAATATCCTATTATTATCCGGTGCGGGCTCCGGAGCTATCTACCTATTAAGATGGTTCTGGTGGAGAATCAACGCTCTTACCGAAATTGTCGCCATGATTGTCGCTACCGTAGTGGCGTTCTTGTTGGTATTAGGCATTGAAGATGAAGAAATGGCCACCGCAGTCTTGGATGGTTTTACCGTGAAGTTGTTGATCACTGTAGCCGTAGTAACGGTTTCTTGGATATTAACAGCCTTACTCACCAAACCGGAGGATAAAGAGGTATTGCGTAAATTCTACAAGGTGTGTCACCCTGGCGGACCTGGTTGGAAAAGAGTCATTGAAGAGGCCAAAGCAGAAGGTTTGGATATTGAAGGAAGTGAAAAAGGAAAAGCCTGGGAAATGCCTTTGCAAATTTTGCTGGTATTCTTAGGTTGTGCCGCCATCTATTCTTCCCTTTTCTCTATCGGTAACTTTGTCTATGGAAATATTTATCCCGGCTTGGGCTTAGGCGCAGTGGCAATAGTCTCTACCTTCCTTTTATTTGGAAATTTGAAAAAATTACGAATGAATTAATCCATTATTCCTAAAATAAGTACACTATGGGCCGCAGGAAACCTTTTCACCTGCGGCTTTTTTTATACCGGTTTTTCAGTTGAAATTCTTGCAAATCTTTTGATGAAAGCGACCTTTGTTTCCTCATGAATTACCGAGTCCTCAATAATACTCTGCCACACTCTACACACCGGAAGGCAGGGATTCTATTGTGTTTCAATGAAAGAGATAAAAAGAATCATATATTCAAAAAAGCCTTCCGGAACATGGGCTCCGGAAGGCTTTTTTGAATATTCTGTCAAGTGCAAATACTGAGGTTTTCCATCCACCAGGCTTGGGGCATTCAGGATATTACGCTACTTACTCATTTACCAACATAACTCCGGCAGCAAACCGCCCGCTTCGAATGCCCAGCTTCCGGGCAGAAAAAAATGTTTGGTATTGTGTAAATGTACAAATCTCAGCTACTTCAATATGCTCTGGCAACACCCCGGCTTGTAACAGTTGTAAACGATTCGCTTCCCACAAATTCAAATATCCCTTACCCTCTTGATCCACTCGATTGACCAAACCCTCCCATGTACCCAAGGCATTTCTCACTTCTTCAATGACTTCCGGCCCTACCTGATATACCCCTTGACAGATGGAGGGCCCTATACCTACCCGGATATCCGATGCCTGGCAACCAAAATGCAACTGCATTTGACCGATCATTTTTTGGGCAATCAACTGCACTGTACCCCGCCACCCGGCATGTACAGCGGCTACCACCCTCTTGACCGGATCGTAAAACAAGACGGGAACACAATCTGCTGAAAACACAGACAAGCAGATCCCCGGAAGATTGGTAAGCAAGCCGTCCGTAGCCTCCAAGCTATGGTTCGGTACATATGTCTGTAATACTTCTTCATTGACCAAAGCAATCGTATCCGTATGCATTTGTCTAGGAACAATCAAGCGGCTTAAAGGGATTCCGAGAGCATGGGTTAACTTCTTCCGGTTGGCAGTTACCGTTTCACGATCATCTCCGGAATTATAACTCAGGTTCAAACTTCCGAAGGTACCCTCATTGCTAAAACCACCCTTCCGGGTAGAGACATAATGTTTCAGTCCTTGAAAGGCCGAGAGGTTTTCGAAACTATAAAGAGGTAATTGCCCTATTTCTTTCCGGTACATAAATTTATCAGTTATTATCCACGGGTTCTACTTCCTCCCGGGTATATTTCCAACGCTTATGCGACCATAACCAAGGAGAGGGATCTCTTAAAATTTGCCGCTCGGTAGCTTCCACATATTTATCCATGATTACCGTAGTGGTTTTGGTATACGGAGGTTCGGCTAACAACTCCGAACGCATCTCGTAATACCCCCTTTGGGTTCGTTTGATATTCAAGAAAAAAACAGGGGTTTTTAAAATTTTGGCCATCCGGTCGGCTCCGGTAAAAAAGGCCGTTTCCCGGTGTAAAAAATCTTTCCAGTACCGTTCCGATTTCGCACTTCTTTGGGGTAACTGGTCCGCATTAATCACAATAGCCCGCTGCTTTCTGGCAGATCGTAACATAGACATCATGGAGGTATCTTTTTCTACGGCTTCCCCTCCGAAGCGGGTTCGCATATCCAGCACCAACTTATCAAAGGTTTTATTACTCAGCTTTTGATAAATCACGGTTAAAGGAAAGGGCAGGTTGACACTCAAGGAAAGTAATCCCCACTCCCAATTTATATAATGAGCAGCCAACAAGATCACCGAATCCCCGGCATCCATCACCCGCTTTAAATCGTCACAAGGTTTCCATACAAAGCGTTTTTGCAGCTCTTTTTTGCTAAAGGTGATTTCCTTGATCATCTCGATGAGAAAATCTGACAGGTACCTGTAATACTCTTTTTCTATTTGTGCCAGCTCTTTGGGCGACTTTTCCGGAAAGGAATCTTTTAAATTTTTAGCCACCACATCTCTACGGTATTTCAATACATAATACGCTATAAAAAACAGGAAGTCTCCAATAATGTATAAAATTGGTAATGGCAACCGCGACAATACTTTCAAAAAAAACATAGATCTATTTAATAGCTTTCTTTAACATCTACCCGCTATGGTTCAAATTAGCCGAAAGGAATTTTCTCAAACTGTTCAACGAGAGCATACGAATCACAAAAGTAAGGGTCGCTTTACCAAAGGTATCCAAACGACACCATGGATTCGCTCTTCTTTTGGCCGGGGCAAATTTAGAGATATTTTTCTTAGGAAGCAGAATTGTCTATTGCCTAAATCCCCAGGGCCTTTGGGAAAGGCCATCAGAAGGGTTATTTTTTGGCGACCCCTTAAATATTCTTACAGTTAAGTAGCTATCTCAACTATTCATGCCCACTTTTTCCTATCCAATGGTTTTTGTGAAATAATTGCCAGTAAGGTTTCAACATGGATTCGCTTTCCGGATGGCGCTAAAGCATAAATATAGCCTTCTGTTTCCGTTGTTATTTCAAAGACAGCTTTGTCGGTTTCCAGATCGGCAATGACTTCTCCTTGAGCGACCTTTTGTCCCTCTTTGATATACCATTTTTGCAAAATGACATATTTCATTTCGGGGTTTAGTGCCGGCACCTTTACGGCTTCAATTCCCGGTTCCGTTTCCATCAAAGCATTGATTTTTTCATTGGAATACCACTCAGGCTCCCTTGTTGATTGGGTTGGAATTTTTCCAGGCTGTTTCCACAACAATTCTTTTAGTTTTTTAAACATCGTACTTATTTTAGGAATGAAGAGGTTTACACGTATAGTTTTTGACCGAACATGGAATCAAAATCGGTTCATCAAGGCACTATGGCCAAAGCTATTGTTGAAAAAAGTAACACAGAGGAGGCGTTTTTGAAACATTTTTCAGGAAAAAGAAAAAGGTTAATTCACTTCAATAAATATACATTACTATTCATAGGCATTCACAAGGTATTTCACTGTGTACTATTCCTCAAATTTAAAAGAAAGAGTTGCCGACTGCCGCTAAAAACCAAAGAGATCCGATAATTAGCGAAAGAATAAAGATTGTGCGTCCATGTTTCCGGTTTTTCTCAGAGTAACCATACACCCGTCTGCCATCTGGTAATGTTCTTTTGAACACCATTAAATGCCAACCGATAAACAAACCGACCACTCCGCCTAACACGCTAAAAATATACCCTGCTACAATCCAGCTTCTTTGTCCGCGAGTGGGTTGTGCCAAGGTTTTTACCCTTTCCTGTTTGAACTGTTCCAATAATTCTTCACTGATAGTGTGTCCCCGGCTTTGTAATACTTTCCAGGCGATTTGATAATCATACGCACTCCATTCGTCAGGTTTATGCAATAGCCCCCATAATTCATCATCCGAAAACTGAAACAAATAATAATCTTTTGGCACTTCCTCCAAATTGATATGGGCTTCGTTTTTTAAAAGCTCGTTTACCTTTTCAAAATCTTCTTTTTTGAGTTTGATTTGATATTCTTTTTGAAGCCTGTTATCCGGCAAAAAGGTAATGTCAAAAGTTGGCGATTCATCACTGATTTGATAGGGGATTTTATGTTTTTTTAAAATTGCCACTACATCCTCGGTTTCATCTTGCGTATGAAATCGCCTGTAAGCCAAATATTTAGTTTCCATAGGTGGGATAATTTTAAAGTAAATGTCCATAGCAAAGAGAATAGTGTATCGGGTTCATCGCCTTGTTGAAGCGACACATAAACTTGATCGTAGGCGAAGCGCCCTTCCGTATCAATTTTATGCATTGGTTCTTCTGCCACATGGATACTCATGGGGTATATATCATGAATAATTAAGAATAATTCTATTTTTGCAGCAAACAGAACCCCATGAGCTTACTGGAAGTACAACAAGTTACAAAAAAATATCCTAATCAAGACAGCAAAGCTGTAAACGCAGTGTCTTTTACTTTGCAAAAAGGCGAATTTGTCTCTTTGGTGGGTGAAAGCGGATGTGGCAAGACCAGCTTGCTGAAACTTATTGATGGCAAAGAAGATGCGGACGAAGGGCAAGTGCTTTTCCAAGGCAAAAAAGTGACCGGTCCTTCTCAAAACCTGCTTCCGGGACATCCCGGCATTGAAATGGTTTTTCAGGATTTTGACCTGTTTCCCAACCAAACGGTTTTCCAAAATATCTCTTACTTTCTCAGACGTTATCAAAAGTGGTATCAGGAAGAGCGCATTCAGGAACTCTTGGACATGTGCGGACTTCTGGGCGCGGAGAAGAAATACCCCCGGGAGCTTTCGGGAGGAGAGCAACAACGCATTGCCTTGGCCCGGGCAATGGCCAACTCTCCGCAGTTACTTCTAATGGACGAACCCTTCAGCAATCTGGACGCCTTGTTGAAAAACCGGTTAAAACACCAGATCGCTGACCTGGTACACCAAACGGGTACGGCAGCTGTGTTTGTAACCCATGATGTGATGGATGCTCTGTCGCTTTCTGATAAAATTATTATTATGAAAAAGGGGGAGTTGGTACAAGTAGCCACCCCACAAACCCTTTATCAATATCCGGCCACTCCATACGTAGCCCGCTTTTTTCCCAATAGCAATGTATTTTCCATCAACGCATTGTCAGCATTATTACCTCAAGCAGTCGATGTACTTCCGCAAAACGGCCAGGAGGCATTTTTACGGGCAGAGGAAATCGAAATCTGCCCGGAGGGAGATGCTTTGCTGACGGGTATTGTGAAGCGCTTGGAATACTTGGGCGCATATACTCAGGTGCAAATACAACTGAGTAAAGACTTTTCATTGCGGGTTAACAGTACAAATATCAACCTTAGCCTTGGGGAACAAGTGCCTATCCGCTTTGATTTGAAGAGCCTACATTATTTTACAAAAAAGAAGTGAATAATTACAAAACCGGGCTTCACCAACGGATAAGAGTTATCATCTGGCCAAGTAAAATTTAAACCCCATCAAATGGCCCCAATCTCCTTTGATCACCAGAGAAGGCAAGGGTAATTTCAACCAACCTTTGCCTACTTTAATCCCTTCAAATTTCACTTTTACCCCTTTGTCAGAAGGGAAGAGTTCTATCTTGGAAAAATTTTCTATTTCCAAATCCAGTGAGCCTTGTACTTCCCGTTTATTCCCGTTCTTTCTAAAAATCGGCAAAAGTACCGTCACAACTTCGTGAGGCTTTTGAAACCGGATCACAAACCCCTCCCCGGATTTATAGATACGCGCTAGTTTTCCTATTACAGATCTTTGAATGGCCACATCCTGAGGCTCTTCCGGTTTTGCAAAAGGTGAAACCCCTGTCAGCAAGAATACAGAATAGGGCACTAAAAAATCCCCTTCCCCAAATAATTGCGAAAGTGCATTTAATCTTGCTTCTACGGTAGCCCCTTGTAAAGCCTTGCCCATACGGCTTATTTGTACTTCCGAAGCCTTTTTAGAAATATCTATCCTCTCAGATTTGTTCTTTTCCAAGTTTTCTCTCTTACTTTGCTTTTTTTTACCACATGAGGAAAAAATGCAAGAAATGAAAACCATTAGTATAATTGCGCGTCTAATTATATTCATAGGTTAATTTACTTGTGTATTTGTCCACACTGAATTCTTGTATTATGTACAGTTTTATCAGCAAAGCTTGCTTTTTTGTAAGTATACTTTTTTTGTGCTCAAGTTGTTTTCAAATTGTAGAAGAAGTCAATTTAAATGAAAATGGTAGTGGTGTCTACACCCTCACACTCAACCTGAGCGAAAGCAAAAGCAAAATGAAGGCCCTATTGGCCTTAGACAGTATAGACGGGCATAAAGTACCCAACGAACGCAGTATCCGTTCGGAAATACAAAAAGCCGCAGGGATTCTCAATCAAATGCAGGGCATTTCCAATGCAAAAACTCAAGTGGATACGGAGAATTATATATTTGAAATCACTTGTAATTTCGCAAATGTGAAAGCACTGGACGAAGGGATTTATCAAACCTTAAACTCGTTGATTCAAACACCCCAAAAAACAGACATTCAGAAAAATCATTTTGTCTTTCAAAATCAACGCTTCGAACGGAATTTCCCCCTGAACCCTAAACCCGAATTTGAAAAATTACCCGGAAAGTACAAAGATGTATTAAAGGAGGCAATATTTACTGCCATTTACCGGTTTCCTAAATCTATAAAAAGTAAGTCTAACCAAGATGCAAAAGTATCGAAAACCGGAAAAGCCAGTATGCTCCGCTATTCTCTGTACCAAATAGCATCCGAACAAAAAACAATTCAAAACACTATCATTCTAAACCAATAATTAAAATAATGTACAAATTCGAACTGATGCGTAAAGCCAGTATTTTACTGACAGTATTATTATTCTCCTACTCTTTAGGTTACGGTCAAAATTTATCACAAAAGATTCCCGAAGATGCGTTAATAGTATTTTCGATTAACGCAGAGCAAGTCCGGCAAAAGGCTGATATGGAGTCGCTGATGGAAATGGAGTTTATCCAGCAAATTGAGCAAGAACTCAGCAAAAGCGATAATCAAGCATTGCTTTCAGCTATCTACTCAGACCCTCAGTCCATCGGACTCAACGCGGAAGATGGATATTACTATTTTATGCAGGCAAACGACAGCATGCTCTACATGAATTTCTTGTTTGGTATTTCGGACAAAGCCCACTTTGACAATTTTGTTTCGCAAACATTCCTTAATGGTATCACACCGACACAAGAAGAAAAGACAAGCTACTTTTCTACGAAAACGTTGGGAATCAGATGGGATGAGCAATATGCCTTGTTTGTCGGGGGGGTTCCACTAAAAAAGAAATCTATCTATAGCCAAGTAGACTACGATGATCCGGAGTATGATCAAAAAATTGACGCTTTAAGAGAAGAAAGAGACACTTGGCTGTCCAAACAATGGCTTGAGCATTTGAAGGCTTCCGAGACAAAGAAAAGCTTAATGAAAGAATCTGCTAATTTCAATAACTTTATTGATAAAGCTCCTGACTTAGGCTTATGGGGTAACTGGAAGGTATTCCAATTAAATTTGATTCAAGGGTTAAAAGAGGTAAGAGAGCTGAGAAATATAGATCAAGTAAAACTTTTTGAAAGCCTCAATGCCTTGTTGGGGGGCAACTACCTTCATATGTACGGTAATTTTGAAAACGGGAAAATCACCCTTGAGACACAACAATACCTGAGTGAAAAGTTGGCTAAACTTTCCGAAGGGATGTACGATAAACGACCCAATCCCGAATACTTAAAGTATATCGATAAAAATAATCTCATTGGCTTTTACTCTATGGCCATCGATATAGAAAAGCTGGTGAACATGACATGGACCATATACAAGCCTTTCTTAGAAAGCATCCCTGAGTATGGCCCTATGGCTCATTCCAGTATGGAAATCTTAGGACTTCTCTTGGATGAACAAGCACTATACAACCTGATGAAAGGGGACTTGGTGTTGTCAATAAGTGCTATGATGGAAGTGGAAAGAGAATACACCTCCTATGAGTATGATGAGGACTTTAACTACACAGAAATCAAGAAAACCAAAAAGGAAGCTATTCCGGAGTTTACCGCGCTTATGGGTATTGGCAATAAAGAAAACTTTGAGATCATCTTAAGAGCTTTATTGCGGACCAAAATTCTTCAACCAACGGAAGACGGCTTGTATTATGAAATCAGAGCGAAAGAATTGCCTATAGCTTTCTATTTGGCTATTCAGGACGATATCATACTCCTGACAAACAATACCTCTTTGTTAGACAAAAAGGTATTAAAGAAAGGGTTGAAAAAGAAATACCGTCTGGAAAAAGAAAGAGCTGAACTGATGACGGAAAATGCTCAAAGCCTCTACTTGGATATTCCCAGACTCCTTACAAACCTTGAGAAAATAGAAAAAGCAAATTCGAAAGAATTAACGGTCATTAATAAACTCAAGGAAGAAGCCGATAATATGAATTTGGTTGGAGTGAAAGTTGAAGGTAATAAGTTGACGTCAAATTTCGAACTTGTATTGCAAAACGATAAGCAAAACAGCTTAAAAATACTCACCCAATTGATGAATTTCTTATTTCATTTATAGAAAATACGATTCAGCCCGCAATACCCATTGTGGGCTGAATTGCTTTGATGCAACTTTAACTTTCCATTACCAACCATTAATCAAGATGAAGCGATCACCCGTTACATATTTTTCAAGCCTGTGTATACTACTTGTTACGTTTTTCTCAAGCTGTAAAGAAGAGCGCCCAATCAACACCTATCTCCCTGAAGATGCATCCGCTGTAATGGCTCTTCGCTCTCAGGATTTGGCGGCCAAAATGCTGTTTGAAAACACTTCGGATCTTAAACTCCAAAAGCTATTGCCTTTAATTAAAGAAAAGGAAACCCAACAGGCCGCGAAAGATATCCTTAAAGCTTTGTCCGATCCTATGAATAGTGGATTGAACCTTCTTGCCGACAGTTATATTTACACCCGGGTACAGGCTCAGGAATGGGGAATATTATTAAAAGTAAGTAATGTTGAAAAACTGTCGAAAAGCCTCACAGAAAAAATTACAGTGCCGCATGATCTTTATTTAAAAGAAAATTACAAACTGCTTGTTTTTGAAAAAGTACCCCTTGCCATAGCATGGAATGAAGAGGTGCTACTCATCAATGGTACGGAGAAAAAGAATCACGCTTCATTGGAGAACAGCACAAACGAGGTGTTGACCCTTTCTGTAGAGAAGTCATTGATGCACCTTCCACAATTTGCTCAACTACAACAAAGGGAGGCGGATGCTTTGCTGTTTGCCAAGTCGGCTGACTTTGATACTCTTACACAAATAGATTCAAAAAAACACGATTTGGCTTACTTGAATCTATTGTTTCACTTTGAAGAGGGCCAACTAAAGTTAGATTTTGAACAACACTTCAAGGAAGCAAAACCACTATTGAAAGCCAAAACTGACCTTTCACCAAACCTCGATATATGGAACCGCTTGGATGATACACAATTGGTAAGCTTCTTTAATTTTCATTACCGGAAAGAAGCTCTTCTGGAGATGGCCCAGATGTATGACTCTACCTATTTTCAGCAGTTGAACAAAGCCACAGGCTTAGAACAGGAAACTTTTTTTTCAGCTTTAAACGGCAATATGACATTGGCCTGTCTGCAAAGTACGGAAGAAACCAAGGAAGTGGTAAGTTATGAATATGATGATGATTTCAATAAAATTGAAGTCAAAGAAACACAAAAGATACGTCAACCCAACCTCTTGTTGGAAATAGGTACAGGCACACCTTTAACCAACTTTCTTAACACTTTGGCAGACATTGGGCTCTTGAAAAAAAGCCAACCTAAAAATTATCAATTACAGGGCTTGAACTTCCCTGTGCTTTTACAACAAAATGAAGCAAGTCTTTTTATCAGCAGCAACCCTGCTTTTTTAGAGGACTCGGGGGAACAAACTTCTTCATCTGACCAAATGAAAGAGTTATCAAAATATCCGGTATCGGCCTTTTTAAATTTCAAAAAACTAGCTGAGGACCCAATGTTCCGTAGAACGATTGATCAACAAACTTCTAAAAAGTTGAAAAACCTTGAAGATATTTCATTTTATGCGTTTCAAGAAGAAAACATCATCAAAGGAAAATTTGAATTGAATTTCACAACTAAAGAGGAAAACAGCCTGAAAACGATTCTTCAATCCTTGCCTTCTTCCCAACCGGAGGAAATAGTGGATCCGGTGGATGCTGTAGAAGAAATGGAGGCAGTGTCGAAGGTAGCGGATGCCGTGGAGGAAGTAGCCACGGATGCCACGGAAGAAGTGGAGGAAGTAATAGAAGTGGTAGAATAAGCCCAAAAAGAAAATTCCATATGCATGGCTGATAACGCCCCAAGTAAATATGCTCCGGGGGTTATCAGCTAGTTTTATTCAAACTCCTTTTTGTATTATTCCATAACCGAGGTTAACATATTAGGTAGAAAAATGGTAAACTTACTTCCCTGATGCGGGTTGCTATACAGGCTAATACTACCATCCAATTTTTTGATCGTTTGTTTCACCGTATATAAACCCAAACCGGAACCTTTGGAGCGATCGGTAGCTCTGAAAAACATTTTAAACACATCATTTTGGAACTCTTCCGGAATACCAATCCCATTGTCTTCAATCTGAATAACCAACAGATGCCCCTCTTCTTTGGCAATTATTTTAATAAAGGGATAATCGATATTGTCTTTACGGTACTTGACTGCATTTTCTATAAGATTTTGTAAGACTAAAACCAGCAATGAACGGTCTGTATAAAAATGACTTTTCAGCTCTATATCTCTCCGGAATGCAATGTATTGAAAGCCCTCCACCTTTTGAAGTGAATACAATACTTCTTCCAACACTACCGGAAAATCTATTAAAGAAGCCCGGCTTTGTACTTGCCGGATCTGGGTAAGTTCAATTAGTTCATGAATGATTTTATCCAGGCGCTCCGCCTGATAAGACACCATTTGAAAATAATGAACAAGGCCGGGTTCTTTTATTTCCGGCTCCATCAGATTGATCAAGCCGATCAAAGTAGAAAGAGGCCCTCGAAGATCGTGGGAAGCCTTGTACATAAAGGTATTCAACTCTTCCACGGCTTCTTGCATATGCGTAATATCCGTAGCCACTAACCCCAAGCCTTCTCCTACCTTAAATGCTTTGAGAAACAAGTGCATACTTCCCAAACTAGGATGAGGCACAAGATCATCTATCACAAATGGTTTTCCCGTGCGGATCACCTCCTGATACTGTTGATACCTCCCCGACTCCACTACATCCGGTGACAATTCAATAATACTTTTCCCCAGGATATCCTCCCTGGCAAAACGGAAAAGTTTCAATCCGGCATTGTTCATGTCCAACAAGTGAAGGTTCCGGTCATAAAGCGCAAAAATATCACTACCTTCATTAAAGAAACTTCGTTGTAACTCCGCTATCTCAGGTACGACTTTCATAAAATGCGAGGACTCTAGCAGGAATAAAAAGGTTAGTCTATAATAAATATAAGAATTAATGGGTAGTCTTTCAAAGAAAGAAAAAGATTAAGTCAACAAGGGATCTACAACAAGAAAAAAACTTTTACATATATCATCGCCGAATCAAATTAACATGAACTGAGTCTCTACAAAACAATCCTAATGCGATACTTTTGCACTTTATCCAGTTTGAACCTAAGTTTCAATTATATACAACCATGACGAAACAACAAATAGAACAAAAGGCCATAAAGGTCTCTATCGGAGGCACTCTTTTTATGGCCTTATTAGGAATCATCTTTGCCTACCTTACCGACTCCGAAGCGATTTTAATAGATGGTTTGTTTTCATTAGTAAGTTTTACTATGGGTCTATTTACCCTGAGGGTGGCCAAGTTATTGAACCTGCCTGACGATGAACATTTTCAATTCGGATACGCTTCTTTCGAACCTCTCTTAAACTTATCCAAAGGTTTATTAATTGCTTTTATTTCCTTGTTTGCCTTGTATTCTGCTACCTCTGCCATCATTGGCGGGGGAAGGCCCATCGAAACGGGATTAGCGATCTATTATGCCCTAATCGCTGCTACAGGTTGCTTTGGCACAGCCCTTTATTTGCGGAAAATGTACAAACAATCCGACTCCTCAATGGTGCAAGTAGACTATAACAACTGGATCATTGACGGGTTGATTAGTAGTGGGGTAGCCGTAGCTTTTATTTTTGTTTATTTATTTCAAAATCAATTGGCAGAGTACCTTGCTTTTGTAGACCCGGTTATTGTGATTTTATTAATCCTCTCTACTTTGCATATTCCCTGGCAAATCATTCGTGAAAACAGCCGGGAACTGCTCTTTGCCGCTCCCGTCAAAAAAGTCAGTCACCAAATTAAGGAGCAGGTAAGGAAGCACCTGCACTTTATTACAGCCGATCAACTATACCTACGGATGGCAAAAGTAGGCAGAGCTTATTATTTGAACATTCATATTATCACCCAACAGCAGACGGACCTGGAAAACTCGTCCCGCCAAGATCAAATTCGGGAAGATTTGTATCGATCGCTTCATACTACCTATCCGGACTTAGTGGTAGATCTCATTTTTACCCGGGAAAAGAAATGGGCACACGAATTCGGACAACATGTGAAAGCATAAAACATTTCCATGGGCTATGGCTTTATTTTCCGGCATTAAGCCCGGCTATATAACCTGTAGTCCATGCCGCCTGAAAATTAAACCCTCCGGTGATGCCATCGATATTCAAGACTTCCCCGGCAAAATACAAGCCCGGGCAAGCCTTACTTTCCATAGTTTTCACATCGATGTCCTTCAAACTTACACCTCCACAAGTGACAAATTCCTCTTTGAAAGTAGTTTTGCCCTTTACGGGGTAAGTATCGTTAATCAAGTGGTTTATCAGGCGATTAAGTTCTTTTTTGGATAGTTCTCCCCATTTTTTTTCTTGGGGGATAGCACTTTTCTCAAGGAGGTAAGCCCATAGCCTTTTCGGTAAATGAAAAGGGTTATGGTTACTGACTTTACGGGCCCGGTATTCTTCTTTGATGGTTTGGCATTCTGCCCGTAAACTTTCTTCATGAACACCGCTCAACCAACTCACCCGGGCGGCAAACTGATACTGTTGCTCATACAATTCACGGGCTCCCCAAGCAGAAAGTTTTAGCACGGCCGGGCCACTTAACCCCCAATGGGTGATCAATAAAGGACCCGTTTCACTCAAGCGAGTAGTTGAAATACTTACGGTAGCTTCCGGTACGGCAATGCCCAACAGTTGTGTGAGTTTTTTATCGGGAATATTGAATGTAAATAAAGACGGTACCGGAGACTCAATCTGATGTCCCAATGTCTTCAACCATTGTAAGCCTTCTAATTTGGGAGAACCTCCCGTAGCCACTATGACCTTGTCATATATGAGCCTTTCTTCCTTCTTTGCAACCTCCACTTGAAACTTGCCATTGTCCAAAGGTATTAACTTGCTCACAGCCATGCCTAACACAACCTGTACACCCGCTTTACGGGCCGCTCCACCAAGGCAATCCACAATCGTTTGGGAAGTATCAGTCACCGGAAACATCCTGCCATCCTCTTCGGCTTTTAACTTCACTCTTCTTTTTTCAAACCAATCAAGGGTATCTTTTGTAAAAAACCGGTGGAAGGCTTTTTTCAAAAACTTCTCTCCCCGGGGGTAATTTTTGGCCATGGTAGAGATTTGAAAGCAATGATGGGTCACATTGCAGCGTCCTCCTCCTGAAATACGGACTTTGGAAAGTACTTTTCCTGATTTTTCAAAAAGATCTACTTGATGTTGAGGATATGCTTCGGCACAGTTAATGGCAGCAAAAAAGCCTGCTGCTCCCCCTCCTATCACTAATATTTTCAACGTGTCTGACTTTAGGTTTCTGCAAAAGTACAGCATTCACTTGGTTTATCAAGGATGGAAGGAGTGAGGGGTTGAGGGATTGAAGGAATGAGGAGGTTGAAGGAATGAGGGGGGTTGGGGCATACTCTTCCTTTCAAAAATTCATTGTATCAATTATTCTTCATCATATTATTGAGAATATACCCAATGAATACAACTACCGGCAGAATACAGATGTGACTTTTCTACAAATTTTCCAGACAAGAAACCCCGCCAACAGCGGATAGATGTATTTCAACTTTTTATTCCTTTTCATATAATCGTTCCAGTACAATCCTCCGAACAGACGGGCCATAAGGTAATACAACAAGCCCAGTTTAAAGTTGGCTTTGTTTAATTCGGTAAAAAATAACTCATCCACCTTTTTCTGAGTAATTTTATCTTTATACCCCTCCCGAAATTGGTACAAGGCATCGTGCACCAACGAAGCATAATATGTGACTGGTTTTCCGGTTTCGCAATCTACCACGCCATCCGGAGTCCCTAGTAAAATATCCCAACAATAATACTTCGGAGAACAACCGTCCCAGGCATACCCCTGCCCGTGACTTCCTTTAACTTTGATGTAACCGTCCGGGCGAATCAACAGCCATTTATTTTCAAAACTCACCTCTTTCAAAGCTGTGTGGGGGTATTCTACATCGTTCCGCTCAACAAAAGCATAGTTACTCATGAGTATATCAGTATTGAATGACAGTCATATTGAAAATACATATTTCTGTCTAAAAAGTAAAGAAAACACATTGATATACTCTGATCTTAAAGCAGTTGCACTGCGCTTTATTCTTTTCTCAAATGGTAAAAAACAATACGGTGGAAAAACTAACGGCTACGGTAAATTCCAAAATACCGGCAGCCAGATTGCGGTCTTGGGTGATTTCTTTATTCAAATCGGCTTTTAGTAAAATCCATTTGTCAAATACCAAACGTACCACAACCAGGAATACAAATACTAAAATGATATCCAATACTAACTCTTGTAAATTCACTGCCCAACTTTCAAAATCACCGGAGACGGCCCTCATAACGATAATTCCAATAGCAATCAGCCCTCCGGCAAAACCTAACCCGGCCGCTACATTGTCCTTCTCTATTTCTTCATGAACCTTATAAGGAGTCACCAAATCATATAAAAAGCTAAACAGAATTAAGGCAACTTGCCCGATCAGGTAAAAAACGAGGGCTGTCACCCAACTGCCACCTTCTCCATGGACGGCACCGGCAATCACCAAGCCGGAAGCTATGTATGAAGCACATTCTACCACACCCGTACCTACATTTTTATCTTCAACGATTTCCTTGGTTGTTGAAAAATGCCGTAAAACGAATTTATCATTTATCAAGCGGGAGAAATTCAACACAACAATGCCTGCTAATGAATAAGCCGCTGTTATTACCAAATCGTATACCCAGCCATAAGAGGGGCCATCCACAACGCCTACAAAGATCGCCGTAACCCCGATGAAGTACCCTCCCAGACTCACACCTTGGGCCAGGTTGTCTTTTTCGGTAAGTTCTTCGTCAAGTTTATAGGGGAGTAAAAAATTTTTAATCCACTTTGCCAATAAAAAAATCACAACATACAATACCAATAGGCTAAGTGGACTGGCGAGGTTCTCCAATAGTGCTAAGCTTTCCATAGTTGTACTTTTAGGTGCTGAATAATTTTCATTCAAGATACTTTTATTTTGAAATAATCAAAATGCGCAGAGAAAATCTCTACTCTGCCTGACTGTTCATTGCCCAGTGTCCATAGCCACTTTGATCAAAAAATGCTTGGAAGTCGCGAATATGAAGCATTTCTTGAATCGCCTTCTGTTTATCAGGAGCTTTTGCATAGTAGCTCTCGCATATTTTATATCCAATCCAAAATCCCAGATTTACAGGTTTATCCTCAACAGTACTTTCATTGAACAACCACTTTTGATAGCTTTTTCCATACATTTCCCGATAGAAGGTGTCCCAGATTTCCTTTTCGTGGGCTTTGCCGTATTGATAGAGTTCATCGTGGGCATTTTGTCCGGTAATCAACACACTGATAAACTCGGCCACCCCTTCCCTGATACAGGCAGCCAGTAAGGTCGGAGCTTCTTCATATGATTGCTGATAATGCACCAAATCATGCGCAATCAAAGCCGGCAACTTATCCACTGTACGGGAAATGGCTTTCTCCCGGGCATTCAGTTCTTCCGTAGAAGTGCTATCCGTTTTACTATATAACTCTACTCCCACCAATAGTCCTACAGAGGTAGGCGTACTCCGGGCCGTCATACTCCCGATCACCAAATAGATATCCGGAAATACCGCTTCCGGATAAAGCTTATGCAGGCGTTGAAAACTACGCTTGATTTCCGGATCAATTTTTTTTATACTCTTGGTAGCCTCCCGTATGTCCGAAAAATAGGTTTTACGACTTTTTACTTTAAACAAAAAGCCTTGTAAACTTAACACTCTGGTCCGGAAAAACTCTTTCAAGCCCAAAGAGCCGGGGTTCAGGTATTCTTTTTCAAAAATATCCCGGCTATTTCGCTCATCAATTTTATCAAAGCACTTCCAAAACCGCTGGATGTCCGAAGTAATGACCTTCGCTTTTTCAGGATCGTGATAGGCCGTACGGTTGTCTTCCACGAGTTTGAGTACTTTCTTCCACTTTCGATGCTCTTTCAATGCCTCAAAGTCCTCATTCTGGTGCAAATAGTCCAAATCCCTGAAGCCTGCTTTTCCTCCTTTATGCAAACAGTAAAAGGCACTGTCCAGATTTTGATCCAAGGCATAACATTGTGCTGCCTTTATATAAAAAAGCGGATTTTCATATTTTTCCTGTTCAAAAACCCTCACATAAAACATACCTGCCTCTGCATAATGTTGAGAGTGGTATTTGGAATCGGCTATAGTTACAGCTTGAATTACCTCCTGCCCCATCAGGCTCGGTTGTATACCGGTTAACAGCAATACCCACCCAACATATTTCATTAAAATAATTCTACTCATATCGTTATAATCCTAAACTGTTTTTCTCTGGCTTACTATGGTATCAAAGATATAGGAAGGGAAGGTGACTCTCCGGAAAATCTCTTATTTTTTTATAAACTCACCTCATGGGCTTGATACTCGGATTTTTCCCATAAACAGGCGCAAATACCTACATTACATTCATGAAACAGGATTTCACATCAACAGAAGTAATTTTACAGGTAGCAGTAAATTACGAATAAACCGTAAAAAAACACACACATATTACATCATACAACAATACCTTGTTTAAGGCAAACAAAATCCGGACATCCCCATCATACATGAAGTATTTTAATGTTTCCGGGTAGTTACTTTTTCTCGCTGGTCGAAAACCAGAATGTAATACTGTGTACGATTAACTTTCTTTGGATATACTAAATTGATCAAATTTCGCATTGTATTTAAAAGACATAATTAACAATTATAAAACAAATTGCTCCGAAAACTACTTTTTAAACATTAGATAGAATTTTGTGATACATTGATTTTTGAACAAACATGTTGAAATACGGAGTCGTAAACAAAGAGCGCATACGCCAGGTTGAAAATGAAAACCGCCTTCTTAAAAAGCAAATTCAAGAAGCCTCTCAACTGATCCAAAATATCCAGGACGGAAACTTCGATTCACTCGCTACAGAAGACATATGCCAAAATGAACTGGGAAATGCACTCAAGGAAATGCAATACCAGTTTGCCAGTATTGAAGAACAAAAAAAACAACGCAACTGGATTACGGAAGGCGTTGCGGAATTAAGTGAACTACTCAGAAAAGATTACGCCAGTATCACAGAAGTTGCAGACCGCTTATTGGCTTTTTTGGTCAAATACTTAAATGCCAACCAAGGCTGTATTTTTATCGCTCAGGCAGATGCCTACCAACAAGATCAAACCTACCTGGAAATGCTGGCCTGTTATGCCTATCAACGTAAAAAGCATTTCGAGCAAAAAATCTATGCCGGGGAAGGCTTGGTGGGCCAAGTATATTTGGAAGGAATTACCACCCACCTGACGGATATTCCTAGCGATTATATCAATATTACTTCAGGGTTAGGAGAAGCCACTCCGGGGTCTCTTTTGTTTGTCCCGATCAAAATTGATGAAAAGATCTTTGGAGTCTTAGAACTGGCCTCTTTCTATGAATTCAATAACTTCCATATTGAATTTTTGGAAAAAGTCTGTGAAAATATTGCTGCTACATTCAACTCGGTACAAAGTAAAGAACGGACAGAAACACTGCTCAAAGAAAGCCAGATGCAGACCGAACAACTCCGGGCACAAGAAGAAGAAATGCGGCAAAATGCGGAAGAGCTGGAAGCTACCCAGGAGGAGATGATGCGCAACCAAAATGAACTGCTACAATTGAAGGAAGAGTTGGAAAAAAAAGTGGAAAAGCAGAAAGAACAAGAACTGGAATTACGTGCACAACAAGAGGTACTGAAAGAGAGCATGTTGGAGATGAAAGAAGCTCAGGTAGAACTTACACAAAAAGAAAGGGAGCTCAAAGGGATATTGGAAGCTATCAATCATGCAAGTTATAAAGCGGAATTTGCCCCTGATGGAGAAATTTTATTCATCAATAAAAACTTTGAAAAACTCTTTCGAATCAGCCTTGATGAAATACGAGGAGAAAACAGTCGCCGCTTCAATGCTTTAGCCAAAAGTGATCCGCAAGCCTATACCCGATTATGGGAAAACCTAAACCAGGGACAACATGTTGAAATAGAATCCGAAGTGGTTTTACCACATCAAACGTTTTGGCTCAAAGAACATTATACCCCGGTACTTGATACCAATGGCGAAGTTAAAAAAATCATCCTGATCTCTTCGGATATTACCAGTATTCAAAAATCAAAAGCAGAATTAATTGCCCGGACTCAAGCATTTGAAATGAGCACTATTCTTTCCGAGTCCGACATTTATGGCACCATTACATTTGTGAATGACAAACTTTGTGAGGTATCGAAATACTCGCGGGACGAACTAATCGGAAAACCACATAAAATATTCAGGCACCCGGATATGCCTAAAGAAGTTTTTGCAAAAATGTGGGAAACCATTAAAAATGGGAAATCTTTCAGAACCGTATTGAAAAACAGAGCCAAAGATAACTCTATCTATTGGGTGGATGCAGTAATAACCCCCGTACTGGATAGCAATCAAAAACCGGTAAAGTACATAGGCGCTCGCTATGTCATTGAAGATGAAAAATATGCGGAACTGTTGTATAAAAGAGCTTTGCAAAACTTAGGCATTCAGGAAAGTTAATACTGTCAGAAGCAAGTGGCATAACCGTATATAAAAAAGTTTCTATTAGCCATCTTTTACCCCCAAAGCTATTTAATATAGCCTGGGGGTTTTCTTTGATGTATTCGTACTAAAGCCTGTGCTACTATGGCTCATCATTTTGTCAGGTATTCCAATATTTGGATCGCTTGTTCGGTAGTATGTGTTACAGCCATAGCCTGAGCATCTACTTCCTTCAGGGCATGGGTAAAATCCGCCGGATGGATGACAATCACGGATTTTCCCTTGGCTACGGCATATCCTACATCAAATGCCGCATTCCATTGCCGGTATTTATCACCGAACTTGACAATCACAATATCAGCCACTTCAATACCTTTTTTGATCCGCATGGCATTGATTTTAGCGGCTTTGTGATCCTTCCAGAAGTCCTTTTCCTCTTCTCCCAAAATCTCCACCCCTACATTGTCGCTGGCATCATGGTCGGTCACGGGTGAAAGATACCGGATATCCAGGCTCTTTTGCCGGGACACATATTCGATTTCTTTTCGCCAATCCGTGTGGATTTCTCCGGAAAGATAAACGGTTAGTTTCATAGTCGACATGGTTTAAAAGTAAATTTATACAAACGGATTTTTAAGACTGAATTTCTTCTTATGAGAAGCGGGTATCTTTATTGAATATCCTCTTCCAGGTTTTCTTGAACAGGGGCTATTAACTTAAAAGACCTATCCGCCACTATTTGCCCATCCAGGTACGTAATCATACGCCAAATTCCCGTTTTATCTTCCACAGGTGCCCAAATACAATCGCCCAAATAAAACTGATGCGGATTGGAATTAATAAAATATTCCCCCTCAAAAGGTGGTCGTACCTTACCTTCATCGTCTTTAAAAGGCGGGTGCTCAATCCGGAATTGAAGGGTCTTTCCTTTTCCTTTACGGATTTCAAGGATATAACCAAACTCCACACCCAAACGGGCCTCAATGGTATCGGTAATTTCTACCAACTCAGGTAAGTCTTTGGACTCTTTGTCCCAATTCGTATACTGCCCGTAAGACATACACGCTACCTCTGCTCTCTTCTTTGACATAAATATGAATCTGTTAACACTACACAATAAGTAATAAGCTTCAGTGAAGTCAGAGTGCTATCATCTGATTATCGTTTTTCTTTCTGTTTAAAAGACCATTCAAAGTAAAATGTAGCGACTTCGGTACCATCCTTCATGGTCCCAATGGTTTTTGCCCTGACTTTAACAGGTTCTTGGGTTTGCATGCATTTTTCCACTGCCTCTCTCAACAATTCTCCATCCTGACATACAAAAGTAGTCAGCTTTGTGGCTTTTTTAGTAAAGGAAGCCTCCATACCTGTCACAATTCCGGCTACTTTGGGCCGGTGCCCATGTGCTGCCAACAAAGCCAATGTTCCGGTGGAGATTTCGGCAGCCATACTCATGACGGCAAAGTACATACTACGAAAAGGGTTTTTGTTAAGCCAACGGTAAGGCACCGAGATCCGGGCCTGTTCACCATTTAGTTCTTTCAGGCCGACTCCGGCCAAAAATGCCATAGGTACCTGGCTCAATAAGAAAAGCTTAAACCGGGAGGGATTGGCTAATTGACTTAAAAATTTTTTCTGTGCGTCACTCAGTGTTATGGTTTGTGTTGTTTTCATTGATTGGAAATTAGGTTGTATTTGAAATTTACAAAATATTCTCAGAAAAGAAAATGTAACACCGATATACCCACACTTCCCAAAACGCCCCTATTAAAACACTAAAATACTGAATAACAATACATTAAGCCCAACTACAAGAATATATGCCAAAGGCAAACGAACATAAATCATCTAAAAATTCAAGATTTTTCACAGGTAGTTTTATGCCCGTAAATAGGGTACGGAGTGAGAGCTTTTCTTTGTAATATCTATTTGGAAGAAAGCCGAATGTAAAGAAAAAAGAGGCTTTTAAAAGAGTAGGAAAGACAAGGAAATTATTCACCTAACCTCAAAATCCATGAAAACTATTACCGGTTTAGCGTTTTTCCTGGTTATGTCTTTAGTCAGTATCAGCTTTGCGCAAATAACGGGGCACCCGGAAGTTACCGGTATAGTCGCCATCGTATTGGTCTTTGGCTTTTTTGCGCTGACTGTCAAATGGCTTTTAAGCTTCAAACCTCCAGTACCGGAAGAATCCGCATGGGACTTGACCGAATTAATGGCTACCCAAACAGAAGCATGGGACGGAACCCAATTTGTAGGAAAAGTTGTCCGGGATGAAAATCAAAAGGGAACTTACCTGCTATTGGAGCATCCTACCTCAGATACTTCCGAAGAAGAGGAGGAAGCAGCCAGGCGAGCTAAATTGATGAAAATTGTGACAGGGCTGATAGCCCTGTCCTTTTGCCTTTCTTTATTAATGATTTAATGGATAAACATCCACCCGAATTACTTTTTAAACTTATCAACCAAAAAATAAATAACTAATAAAAACAGCAGCAATCACCCCTACAAAATCGGCAAAGAGTCCGCATGTAATTGCATAACGGGTTTTACGAATATTGACCGAGCCAAAGTACACGGCTACTACATACAAAGTTGTATCGGTAGCACCTTGCATTACACTCACCATTCGCCCGGCCAGAGAGTCCGCACCATAAGTATCCATGGCTTCCAGCATAAGTCCCCGTGCGCCACTCCCGCTCAACGGGCGCATCAAGCCGGTAGGCAATGCTTTCACAAATTCCGCATCCCAACCAATATAATGAAAACCGGAGGCGATAAATCCCAATAAGGCCTCCATGGCTCCGGAAGCCCGGAATACACCAATCGCCACCAATATCGCCACCAAATACGGAATAATCTTCACGGCAATCTCAAAACCGCCCTTTGCCCCCTCGATAAAAGCCTCATAGGCATTGACTTTTCTGTACATTGCCATCCCGATAAACAGGACGATCACACTGAACAAAATCACATTACTCAATACCAAGGAAACCTTTTCCACCTGTGATTGCTCCATTTGGCTAAAGACAAAAATAGCTCCGGCAATCAAAGCTACCAGACAGCCCAAGTAAAGCATAACAACTCTGTCAAGTAAATTAATTTTCTGATAAATGGAAACAATGATTAGCCCTGAAATGGTGGAAATACCTGTTGCCAACAATATGGGAATAAAAATATCGGAAGGGTTGGCAGCCCCCATCTCGGCACGGTACACCATGATGGAAAAGGGAATCAAGGTCAACCCGGAAGTATTCAATACCAAAAACATAATTTGGGCATTGGAGGCTGTGTCTTTCTTAGGGTTTAAAGATTGCATCTGCTCCATGGCCCGCAAACCCATAGGCGTAGCCGCATTGTCAATTCCCAGCATATTTGCTGAAAAGTTCATAATCATCGAGCCCATGGCCGGGTGATTTTTAGGGATTCCGGGAAAAATACGGGTAAAAAACGGGCTAACCAACTTGGCTAATTGGTCTATGGCCCCGGCTTTTTCTCCTACTTTCAACAGGCCCATCCATAATGAAAGGATCCCGGTCAGAAACAGGGCGATTTCAAAGCCGGTTTTTGACATTTCAAATGTCGAATTGACTAATTTGGAAAAAATTTCGTGATCTCCGGTAACAATCAATTGAAACAGAGCAAAGACAAAGGCAATCAGAAAAAAGCCGGCCCAGATATAGTTTAATACCATGGAATGTTGTTTGGTTTAGATATGAGATGTATCAGGAAAATTACTCAGAAATTAACAGTACACCAAAAAACTTCCCGGCCTTACCAAGCCAGGCCATAAAACCACAAGAGGAAACTTCAATTGTATTCCAAAAATTCAATACAAAAAATGAAGCAGTCCGAAAAGCCCGGAACCCAATTGCCTTTTCATCTGCCACATAAAAGAAAAGGCTGCCCTCTTCGGACAGCCTCATAGTCATCATAATTAACTATGAAGTGAGTTAAACTTTTTCTTTTTCCTGAAAAATGTTTTAAAAACGCCTCTTCCGTGTTACTTTTTTCAACAATAGCCTTTGGCTATTCTCTTCAAAAAGTGCCTTGATGAGCCGATTTTGATTCCATCTTCGGTCAAAAACTATACGTGTAAACCACTTCTATGTAAAACTATACTACCTTGATCAGGTAATAGTTTTTCTTTCCCTTTTGTGCAAGCAAGTATTTTCCTTGAAGTAATTCAAACGCTACAGGTTGGTCCGGATCATTTAGCTTCTCTTTATTGATACTCACTCCTCCACCTTTGATCAACCTTTTGGCTTCTCCCTTGGATGCAAATACTTTTCCATCCGTCACGGTAGACAGCAAATCCGTCACTGTCTCCGTACTCTTCAGGTTTTCTTTGCTGATTTCCACTTGAGGAACCCCCTCAAACACCGACAATAAAGTATTTTCGTTAATGGCTTTCAACTCTTCGGTCACAGACTTTCCAAATAAAATTTTAGAAGCTTTAATAGCCATGTCCAGGTCTTCCCGGCTGTGTACTCTTACCGTGATATCTTCCGCCAACGTTTTTTGTAAAAGTCGCTCGTGAGGCGCTTTGTCATGCTCTTCGATCAAGGCATCAATTTTCTCTTTTGAAAGCAAAGTAAAAATCTTGATGTACTTTTTCGTATCCTCATCCGATTGGTTGATCCAGAATTGGTAGAACTTGTAAGGAGATGTTTTCTCCGGATCCAACCATACATTTCCGCTTTCCGTTTTACCAAACTTGGTTCCGTCTGCCTTGGTGATCAAAGGACAAGTCAAAGCAAAAGCTTCTCCCCCTGATTTTTTCCGGATCAATTCCGTTCCGGTCACAATGTTTCCCCACTGATCCGATCCCCCCATTTGCAATTTGCAATTTTTGGTTTGGTTCAAATGAAAGAAATCGTAGCCTTGGACCAATTGGTATGTAAACTCCGTAAAAGACATGCCTTCCTTTGATTCGGAAGACAAGCGTTTTTTCACCGAGTCTTTCGCCATCATGTAGTTGACCGTAATATACTTCCCTACGTCCCGGATAAAGTCCAAAAAGGAAAACTCCTTCATCCAATCGTAATTATTAACCAACTCAGCCGCATTTGGCGCATCCGATTCAAAATCCAGAAACTTCGCCAATTGTTTTTTGATGCACTCCTGATTATGACGCAATGCTTCTTCATCCAATAAGTTCCGTTCTTGCGATTTTCCGGAAGGATCACCAATCATGCCGGTAGCACCACCTACCAAAGCCATCGGTTTATGACCGGCTTCTTGCAAGTGCTTCAACATCATTACCGATACCAGGTGACCAATATGCAAGGAGTCAGCGGTAGGATCAATACCGACATACGCTGCGGTCAGTTCTTTTTGGAGTTGCTCCTGGGTACCCGGCATGATGTCGTGAATCATACCCCGCCAGGATAATTCTTCTACAAAATCTTTCATGACTATATCACTCTGTTTTTTTGATGCTAACAATAAGAAATGGTTTGTAAGGCAGGAGTCCGGTAAAAGGGACATTTCCTGAAAATATCCGAATGAATCAGAACCTGATTAATTTCTTTGCTTACCCTAAAGGCAAATTAGATTTAGAAATTAATAGTAATAATAATACATAAAAACCATAGGGGTTAGGCTTGTGGTTGAAGAGGAAGCGCCTTTAAGGTTTTGATGCGTTTTCATTTGGATACAGCTATTTTCTTACAAACGTGTTGAAGATAAGTTGATAATGGTGCGAATATACGACAAAAGGCAGGGAAAGCCATACGTTTACTTTCCCTGCCTTTTAATTTTATTACCGGTACAAGCCTCTTATCCTATTTCTTGGGAGTGAATCAATCAAATTGGCCTACGATCACCGGATCGGTAGTGATGACATTGCTTACATGCCGTGCCCTGTCAATAATGAATATATCAAATATGAGTTCATCCCCTACTTGAATTTCATTGTCTGTAGCCAATATCAGGTCAATCAAGCCCACATACCGAATTTCACCTTCCAAGGGAGATTTAATATCTATATCATCTTTATCTTTTAAAGGGGCAAAGGCACCACCAAACGGCGCATCATCTTTAAAAGCAATTCTTTCATATTGCCCATTAGCATTTTTCTTTTTAACAATAATGTGGAAGTTAAGCTCCAGACTGAACTCTTCGCCATTTACCGTAACTGTTTGGCCTTTAAATTCTTCTTTGTGCTGTTCATTCAAACCCAAATCTCCGTCACCGTCTTTATAAGAAACGACAAAAATAACCGAATCCCCTCCGGTAGGCGTGCCCGGATACAAAGGTTTGTTATCGATGCTCTCATAGCCAATCACCGGCTCGTCTGCAAAATCCGGATCCACAATACAACTGCCTAGCAAAAGAATGATAAGCGCAAAAGGGAAATATTTTATGAGAACTTGTTTCATAGTAGGAAAGAAAGCTAGGTAATACTTACAATATTCAACTAAATTAATAAAATTATCTTGTTGCTAAAGAGTTTCCTTATTTCTTTATAAAGAAGTGAATTAAACTTTTTCTTTTTCCTGAAAAATGTTTCAAAAACGCCTCCTCCGTGTTGCTTTTTTCAACAATAGCTTTGGCTATTCTCTTCAAAAAGTGCCTTGATGAGCCGATTTTGATTCCATCTTCGGTCAAAAACGATAAGTTGAAACCACTTCAAAGTTTGCTATTCCAGAATCAGGCGCATCGAACTATTGAAAGGGTATATCCCCGAAATACATTTTCTATTTATTTTGAAGCATTCTTTGTGTAAGGTAAGTTTGCACCTTCACCTCTTAGTAGAAAGACCGTTCAACACAGAGCAAAGTTGGAATTATCATGCATTTTAAAGATACATTTAAACAACAGTTAGTCCAGCTTCAAGCCAGGGACTTTGAAAAAGCCGCTTTGCAAGCCTTCCGTTATCAGGCCCAAGAAAACCCCGTGTACCGCAGTTACCTGGAGTATTTGTCGGTAGATCCGACAAAAGTAAGCGCAGTTGAAAGGATCCCATTTTTGCCAATTGAGTTTTTTAAAACACAAACGATCAAAAGCGGGACCTTTGCCCCTGTAT
The DNA here is from genome assembly GCF_039710355.1 of Rapidithrix thailandica. Taxonomy (NCBI): domain Bacteria; kingdom Pseudomonadati; phylum Bacteroidota; class Cytophagia; order Cytophagales; family Flammeovirgaceae; genus Rapidithrix; species Rapidithrix thailandica. The sequence continues at coordinate 347,617 of NZ_JBDKWZ010000007.1, forward strand.
CTACCTTTACCAGCAGTGGGACTACCGGCTCGGTGACCAGCCGGCATTTGGTAGCAGACATGGAATTTTACCGTCAAATTTCAACGCATATTTTCGAAGCATTTTATGGCAACCTTTCCGAGTTCACTTTATTAGCCCTCCTCCCCTCTTATCTGGAAAGAACAGGTTCCTCGCTGATTTATATGATCGAACACTTCCTAAGTAAAACCCAGAAAGATTCCGGTTTCTATTTGCACAATAAGAAGGAATTAATTGACAAAATAAAGAATTTACAAAAAGCAGGCAAAAAGGTACTTCTCTTTGGTGTTACTTTTGCGCTTTTAGAGTTAGCAGAGGAATTTCCAATTGACTTAGAGGGAGTTGTTGTGATGGAAACCGGTGGAATGAAAGGGCGAAGAAAAGAAATGACCCGCACGGAGGTACATCAGTTTTTGAAAAGCCGGTGGGCTGTAAAGCAAATTCATTCGGAATATGGTATGACCGAGCTACTTTCACAATTTTATTCAAAAGGGGAAGAAATATTTGAAGGCCCGGCTTGGACCAAAATCTTGCTAAGGGACGTTAACGATCCTTTTGATATTGGCCTGAAACACAAAAACGGAGGAATTAATATCATCGACCTGGCCAATATTGATAGTTGTTGCTTCCTTGAAACTAAAGATTTGGGAGAACTAGTCGGTAGTCAGGGGCAATTCAAAGTCATCGGAAGGTTTGATAATTCGGACCTTCGAGGGTGCAACTTGCTGGTGCAATGAGAAAATGAAGGAACCAATCATTAACAACACTTACTATAAGTCAATTAATTCTTAATAAAATTAAATTTAAGTTTTGTTAAGAGTATATCTCTCAAAGAACTGCTAGTTTTGAGATAAATAATCTAACAATCTTTACTTTAATGGTTTCAATAAAAATTTAATACGATGAAAATTAAGACATTACTAGTTGTTGCAGCTTTCTTAATCGGATTATCGTCTTGTGCTTACAAAACGTGCCCAACCTATGCTAAAAAAGAAGCGCCTAAGAAAGTTATCCAACAATACAATTAATACAACCGGCATTCGAGAAAATGCCCTATCTCAGAGATCACTCTTCTTATCATGAATGATCTCTTTTTTTGTATCCAATAGATAATAGCGATAGTAAATATTTTCAAAAATATTTAAGAGCCTGTTTAAATTTCATCCTTCGGGTTAAAAACTCCTATTTTAGGAACCTCAATGCAGTACTTTGAATGGCCAGCCTTTCGAAGGAGCATCCCCACAACGAATTTTAAACATACTCTAAAAAAGCTAGAGCTAATACAACCTAATAAAAAAGCCCGTTTCTTTAAAGAGACGGGCTTTTTTGTAGCAAAACAAAGCTTATCCACTAATTCATTGAAACCGATTCTTGTGCTAACAAATCGTCAATGGCTGCAATAATCTCTTCTCCTGAAGAAGGTCGTGGAGCTTGGGCATTGCCAATATTACCATTCCGGTCAACCAAAATATATCTTGGGATTCCTTTGATCATATAATCTTTGGTTACTTTCGTATCCCAACCGGACTCAGAAACTACATGTACCGCATCAGCAAAGTCTTTATCATTTGCTAACATTTTCTCCCAGGCTTGAATATCCGTATCTACCGAAACATATAAAAAGATCACGTCTTCATTCCCTTTGTAGTGCTCCTTAAGCTTTTTTGCATGTGGGATTTCGCCACGGCAAGGTCCACACCATGTCGCCCATACATCTACATAAACTACCTTCCCTTTAAAATCACTCAAAGCAATTTCATTTCCGTCAATGTCTTTGTAAGCAAACCCGGGGGCGACTTGCCCTTTGGCTAACTTTAACCACTTTTCATATACCGAGTTTACCGATGGCAAATACGCAGATTGTCCAAATACGTTTTTGAAATCGTTAAGATCTTCTTCAACGGATTCCGTTCCGAAATAATTGATCCGGTTCGACAAGTTTTTGGCCAATACAAATGCCATTACGGAAGAATCTAGCTGTTCCTTTTTTACAAAAGCGTACGTTTGTGTTACTTGATCTTCCCATTTTAAGTTTGATTTTTCATCCTCACTAAGTTGTTGTTCGAACTTATACCCGACATAGCTATCCAAGGCCTTTTTAAATTCTGCAGAAGCTAGCGCTTGGGGGTTGTTTAAAGGCAAAGCTTGGAAAAACGTATAATAATCTTCCGATAAAACTTGCTCTTCAAAGTCAGGATTTCCTTGCCCTGCATAATAGTTATAATACATTGGGTACCTGGCCTTAAACGCCACCCAATAACTACTCAGTTCAATCGCTTCATGATTTGTAAAACTTCCGGTAAATTTCTGCTTCGTTTTTGCTTGTTCAAATACATTCTTCCAAGCATTTTCTATAGAGTCTGCTTGGGGTTGAAATTCATTCACAGGCAATGAAAATAATGATTGTTGTTCATTTTTATGAAAAGCGATGAGGGCTTGAGTTTTTTTAACCAGGTAGTTATTTTCAGCAGACTTATCTCCTTCAAAACTTAAGGTGTTGATAAAGTCTGCACCATCTACTGTAAATTGAAGGGTATCTCCGGCCTCCATATAAAGCACTATCCCATTTCGGCCAAAACTTAGTGTGGCAAAATGAGTTTCAGGCACTTCAAATTGAGTGGCAAATTGCCCAGTACTATCCGGCTCTACTTCGGCCAAGTCAATTTTTTCCCCTGTCACTTCATCTCTATGATAAAGTTTGATTTTCCCATCATTGGAATTTTGAACGGTGCCTTTAATATGTATTTTCGTTAATTCAGTTGCTTGTTCCTTAGTATTAGAGTTTTCTTGCATCGAACAAGATGCACTTATCAACCCGAGGATTGACAAGAGTAAGGTAAGTTGAAATTTCATAATTTGTACATTTGAATAATTAGATTTGATTTAGCATTTCAATTTGCCAAAAAATACCGAATAAATCTAATGATTGGGGTTTATTCGGTATTTTTTTATACTGTATGGGCTAAGGTTACTACCTGAACTAACAGGCTATCATGCCCAAGTCTTTGCCCTTCTCCGAGTTAAGATTTCTTTTTAAAGAGGTTTTTAGAAAATTTCAAAAACTCCTTAAAGGTATCCTTATGGGTAAACACTGATTTTATTACTTTCAGATAGTCTTTTGTATTGGGTTTGGAGATAGGCTCAGGTGCTTGCTCGGAAACCTCAGGTTGCACCTTTTGCGGAACCGTAAGTTGAATAGCTTCCGGGGCTTCCTTTTTCTGATTTTTCTTTTGTTGGCTTTTCTTTAGCCTTTCCTTAATATCCGGTTTTTCGAATTTCTTTTTCTCATCATCGGTCAACTTATCTGCTTTTTCAAAATGCTGCTTAGCCTCCTGTTGATAACCGATCTGTTGCTCAAGCAACCCCAGATTATTGTAAGCAACTGCATCTTCCGGATCCAGTTCAATCGCTTTTTTATAATCTTCCAAAGCTCCAAACACATCTCCCATATGCGCCCGGACAAAAGCCCTGCTGGAATAGCGAAAGGGGTTTTCAGGTTCCAACTCGACTGCTTGATTAAAATCAATGACAGCCTCTTCACTTTTTCCTGCCATATGCTTGGCTACACCTCTATCACAATAGATATCGGCATTGTTTGGAGCGATAATGATAGCCGCGTCAAAGTCGGCAATGGCCATTGCATAGTGCTCCAATTTAAATTTTGCCAGTCCCCGGTTGTACAGGGAAGGTAAATGCTGGGGTTCCATCAAGAGTGAACGGTCAAAACATCCAATTGCCTCTTCGTACTTTTCCAGCTTGCAATGTTCCAAGCCCTGATTAAAATGAAAGTTATACGACTCTGCCATAATCAACTTACTTTCTTTTCTACAAGTTAAAGCATACCCTTTCCGGGCATGTATTTATCAACCTGTTTCATACAAAACAAGACATCCGGGAAATCATCAGATGTCTTGTTTTTCATAAACATATAGTTCTTACAAATGGTGGGGCTCTGTTCCAAGCCACCCGGTTTAAAGAAACAGATTTCCGAAGGTACTATTCCTCAAAATGCCCCATTTTAGAAAATTTCTCAATCCGGTCGTTGATTCGCTCCCGTTCACCCATTTGTTCCAATTTTGCCGTTTCTTCCAAAATTACGGACTTGATTTTCTCTGCGATAAACGGAATATCTTTGTGTGCTCCTCCCAAGGGTTCCTCTATGATTCCATCAATTAATTTAAACTCAAGCATATCCTCAGCAGTCAGCTTTAAAGCCTCTGCGGCTTGCTCTTTGTATTCCCAACTTCTCCACAGGATGGAAGAACAGGACTCCGGTGAAATCACCGAGTACCAGGAGTTTTCCAACATAAACACTTTATCCCCCAGCCCAATGCCAATCGCTCCTCCCGATGCTCCTTCTCCGATAATAATACAAATCACCGGAACCTTAAGCATCACCATTTCTTTCAGGTTTTTGGCAATGGCTTCGGCTTGCCCTCTTTCTTCCGCTTCTAACCCTGGGTAAGCCCCTATTGTGTCGATAAATGTGATGATAGGCTTGTTAAACTTCTCTGCGATTTTCATCAAGCGCAATGCCTTTCTATACCCGGAAGGATTGGCCATACCAAAATTGCGCATTTGCCGCTGTTTGGTATTTCGCCCTTTTTGTTGGCCTATCAGCATAAAGCTTTTTCCATTAATGGAGCCAAATCCCCCTACCATAGCTTTATCATCTTTTACATATCGGTCGCCATGTAATTCGATAAAGTCATCGGTTATATCGTAAATATAATCCAATGTATAAGGCCTATCCGGGTGGCGTGCAAGCTGCACCTTCTGCCATCTTGTCAGGTTTTTATATGTATTTTCCTTCAACATGCGGATTTTATCTTCCAGATCTTTAATGGCACTACTGACATCTACATTATTTTGCTCAGCGAGTGCTTTCATATCAGCCAACTTCTCTTCCAAATCCACTATAGGTTTTTCGAAATCTAAAAGCGTATTCATTGCAAAAGCGTTTAATCTCCAATTTGAAATGTAAAACTAGTAATTATTTAACATTGAAGACAATTTTGAGTAAAAACTCTGTCATCCGTCTGCAAAACTTTACGGCAAAGGTAAGAAAATCCCTAGAATTCTTCCGGAGTTCATCCAGAGTAATTAAATTGAAAATCAATCAGTTAATTCTTCATTTTCAAAGCCCTTCACACAAAGAAAAGGATGAAACGCTGAATAAGAGCACTTGCCAAAACAGCAAGTTGACAGAAAAAGTGCAAATCTGTCAGCAATAATTCATACAAATTGGCATATAAAACTACTGGCATAGGAAATGCTAGATCGAAGGGTAAATACGATCTCGAATTTTTAATTGCTAAAAAACTAAAAAATCAGAGTAAGAAAATGTCACAAGTAAACATCAAACCCTTAGCTGACCGAGTTCTGGTAGAGCCTGCGGCAGCAGAAGAAAAAACAGCTTCAGGCATTATCATCCCTGAGACTGCAAAAGAAAAGCCCCAACGTGGCACAATCGTAGCAGTGGGCCCAGGTAAAAAAGATGAGCCTTTGACTGTAAAAGTTGGGGACGAAGTACTTTACGGCAAGTTCGCAGGAAATGAGAAAATCACTGTGGAAGGTACTGAGTATCTTATTATGAGAGAGACTGATATTATTGCAATTCTTTAATTACGGTTTCATCCCACTTTTTAATCTCAACTCTTTTAAACAAATTTTTAAAACGATAAATCACAAATCAACATGGCAAAGGATTTATTTTTTGAGAGCGAAGCCAGAGAAAAGCTAAAGAAAGGTGTTGACACCTTGGCAAATGCGGTAAAAGTTACCTTAGGTCCAAAAGGAAGAAATGTAATTATCGATAAAAAATTCGGTGCTCCTTCTGTAACGAAAGACGGTGTTTCTGTTGCAAAAGAAATCGAATTGAAAGATGCCACCGAAAACATGGGTGCGCAATTAGTAAAAGAAGTCGCTTCTAAAACGGCAGACTCAGCAGGAGACGGAACGACTACTGCTACGGTTTTAACACAGGCAATCTACACCGCAGGGATCAAAAACGTCACTGCCGGAGCAAACCCAATGGATTTGAAAAGAGGAATCGACAAAGCGGTATTAGCAATTGTTGAGGAATTAAAAGCAAGTTCAAAACAAGTTAGTGATGCAAAAGAAATTGCCCAGGTAGGTACGATTTCGGCAAACAACGATGCTGAAATCGGTCAAATGATTGCCGAAGCAATGGAAAAAGTAGGGAAAGACGGGGTGATCACGGTAGAAGAGGCAAAAGGAACCGAAACCGAAGTGAAAACTGTAGAAGGTATGCAGTTTGACAGAGGTTACTTGTCTCCTTACTTTGTGACAAACACCGACAAAATGGAAGCGGAGTTAGAGAGCCCTTACATCTTGATCTATGACAAGAAAGTTTCTGCGATGAAAGACTTGTTACCTGTATTGGAGCAAGTAGCTCAAACAGGCAAACCTTTGTTGATCATTGCCGAAGATGTAGACGGAGAAGCTTTAGCTACTTTGGTCGTGAACAAAATCAGAGGTGCCTTAAAAATCGCAGCGGTAAAAGCGCCTGGTTTTGGTGACCGAAGAAAAGCGATGTTGGAAGACATTGCGGTGCTTACCGGTGGTACCGTAATCTCAGAAGAAAGAGGTTACAAATTAGAAAACGCGACTATCGATAACTTAGGTACTGCTGAAAAAATCATCATCGACAAAGACAACACAACGATTGTCAATGGCAGTGGTAAAGAAGAGGAGATCACAGCACGCGTTAATCAAATTAAACAACAAATCGATAATACTACTTCTGACTATGACAGAGAGAAGTTGCAAGAAAGACTTGCTAAACTTTCTGGCGGGGTAGCAATCTTGTACGTAGGTGCTGCTACGGAAGTAGAAATGAAAGAAAAGAAAGACCGTGTAGATGATGCCTTACATGCAACCAGAGCGGCTGTAGAAGAAGGTGTTGTTGTGGGTGGCGGTATTGCTTTCATCCGCGCATTAGATGTATTGGATAAAGTAGATACGCTAAACGATGACGAAGAGACCGGTGTAAGCATCATCCGTACTGCACTGGAAGCTCCTTTGAGAACCATCGTAGAAAACGCAGGTCAAGAGGCTTCGGTTATTGTACAAAAAGTAAAAGAAGGTGAAGGTGACTTCGGTTACAATGCCAGAACAGAAGTATATGAAAACTTGATTGCTTCTGGTGTAATCGACCCTACCAAAGTGACCCGTTTGGCACTTGAAAATGCAGCTTCTATCGCTTCATTATTGCTTACTACCGAATGTGTAGTAGCGGAGGAGCCTGAAAAAGAAGGTGCAGCTCCAATGCCGGCTCCAGGAATGGGCGGTGGCATGCCAGGGATGATGTAATTCATCAACTGAGGTATATATAGAAGCCTTCCTGCTAGCAGGAAGGCTTTTTTATTCAGGTTTTTTTTCTGAAAATCTTAACGTCTTCCCTTTTTAAAAGCAAAGCCAAAGGCGGCTCCACATACCCCACCTATGATATGCGCAAACTGCGATACATTATCACTTTTAAATATATCCAAAACTTCCTGGCCTAAAAAAAGCAATACGACCAATATAAAGGTCAGAGGAATTCTGCCTTGACGGGCATTTACAATAGAACCGAGCAATATTAACATAAAAACAATTCCACTCGCCCCCATCAGACTGGTATCGAACAACACCGCATTGAGAACTCCTGTCACCAATACAGTAACCCCAATCATCTGCAATAAGCGCTTGGACCCGTATTTTTCTTCCAAAACCGGCCCGATCAATAAAATAAAAGTAAAATTACTCAGTAGATGTGCCCAGTTAGCATGCCCCATACCGTGGGAAAACAAGCGAAAATAGTCAACTACATAAAGAGGGTGAAATATAGCCGGTGCTGAAAAAAAAGGGGTTAGTGTTCCTCCCAAAAGCAAATTTGCACCTAACACTAGCACACAAATAAAAGTATAAGTCAGTACGACCGGTGCGTTGTAATGAATCTTCATGATTTTTTGAATTGGTTTAAATGCCCGGCAATTTACTAATGAATTGGAAGAAGCCGACTAAACAATCCGGCAAATTATGAAGGGAGGCAAAGTGTATGACCGGGATAACCTGTTTGAAAAGGGTAAAATAATTTCTAGATGGGGTACAATTTAAAAAGGGTTTATCTCCGCTTTTCAAAGATAAACCCTTTTAAACCATTATTTCTACATTACTAAAATTCATCGGGCCAATCTTCTAGGTTTTTCGCTTCAATCACAGCTTTTATTGCTTCTTTGGACATCGCCTTACCTTTGATGTCAAACTCCCGTTTTACATATTGAACCAAACTCATAAAAGTAGTTTCATTCAGATGATTGTTTGCTGATTTTTCCAAATACTCATTCATTTTCTGAATGATCACGCTAATTTCAGTTCTGGTAAGCAATAGCTTATACTTTTCAGGTAACTTTGCAAAAGTAGCAAGTACATCGTTTTGTGTCATATTTTCATCCAAGTGCATAGGATTTCTGTTTTATAGTAAAAATAGCTTGTTGGATACGCTTGTTAGCTAATAAAATAATACTTAAAATTACGTATGTAATATATTTAGCAATACTCTCCACCATTACTCTATTAGAAAAGTAAAGTTAGCGCTAATTAGTTTTGCAAGGAGGTGAATAATTGTTAACAATCATTTTTTACATGTACCCTCTCGGATATATTCAAACACTACTCAAAGTAAATCATTTGGTTATTAGCATTTTAAGTAAAAAACACCTATTCTCTATCAGTATATTTTTCTATAATAGAATAGATATGAATCAGGGAGGAATAGGGAAATAATAAAAAAAGATAGGAAACTAAAGCAGAGCTTCACTGATGGGATACTTCTTTTGAATTTGTAGGCAGAAGGGATAGACTATTGTAGCCAGGAATATTGAAAGCTAAAATAAAAAGGGGGTTTTTAAAGCCCCCTTTCTTTCGTTTAATTTTCATCCTTCATCTTTGTTGCCGCCGAGGATTTTTTTTTGATCTTCAACTCCAGCTCATCCGATTTCCCATCGTGATTGGCTTCTATGATATCACCTTCGTTAATATCATTTTTCAATAATTCTTCAGCTACGGGGTCTTCCAGGTACTTCTGAATGGCCCGGTTCAATGGACGTGCACCATATTGCGGATCGTACCCTTTCTCCGACAGAAAATCTTTGGCTTTTTCGGTCAGTTCCAGTTCATACCCCAGGGCTCTCACTCTAGAGTATAATTTTTCAAGAGAAAGATCAATGATTTTATGAATATGTTCTCTTTCCAGAGAATTGAATACAATTACATCATCCAATCTATTCAAGAACTCGGGAGAGAAAGCTTTCTTCAAGGCATTTTGAATAGTACCTTTCATAATTTCGTCCTGAGTTTGAGCTTTGGAGCTGGTGGCAAATCCTATACCCGCACCAAAATCTTTCAGATCTCTTACCCCAATGTTGGATGTCATGATGATGATAGTGTTTCTGAAATCCACTCTTCTACCCAAGCCGTCTGTCAAGATTCCATCATCCAGCACTTGTAATAAAAGGTTGAAAACATCCGGATGCGCTTTTTCGATTTCATCCAACAATACCACACTATAAGGTTTTCTTCTGATTTTTTCGGTCAGTTGTCCACCTTCTTCATACCCTACATACCCCGGAGGCGCTCCTACCAAGCGAGAGACAGAGAATTTTTCCATGTACTCACTCATATCGATTCTCACCAGTGCATCTTCTTTGTCAAACAGATAAGTGGCCAATACTTTGGCTAATTCCGTTTTACCGACTCCCGTAGGGCCTAAAAAGATAAAGGAACCGATTGGTTTTTTGGGATCTTTCAATCCTACACGGGTTCTTTGAATCGCTTTAACCAGTTTGACAATAGCTTCATTTTGCCCAATGACATTCTTTTGTAATTCACCGGACATACCCAATAACTTCTTACTTTCATTCTGAGCTACTCTACTGGTAGGGATTCCGGTCATCATGGCAATGACTTCCGCCACACTTTCTTCACTGACCGGATATATTTTTTCGTTAGTTTCTCTTTCCCAGCGAAGCTTTGCCTGTTCTAATTGCTCCAAGAGTTTTTTCTCTTTGTCACGTAGTTGGGCAGCTTCCTCGTATTTTTGGCTTTTGACAACCCTGTTTTTTTCCTTCTTGATATTTTCAATCTGTTCTTCCAGTTTGACGATATCATCCGGCACATGGATATTGTTAATATGAACTCTGGCTCCTGCCTCATCCAATACATCAATTGCCTTATCCGGTAAGAAACGGTCACTAATATAGCGATCTGATAACTTCACACAGGCATCAATGGCTTCATCGGTATAGTTTACCCGGTGGTGATCTTCGTACCGGCTTTTGATATTGTTCAGAATTTCTACCGTTTCTTCAGGAGTGGTAGCATCTACCATTACCATTTGAAACCTTCTGGCCAATGCCCCGTCTTTTTCAATATATTGACGGTATTCATCCAGAGTGGTAGCACCAATACATTGTATATCTCCCCGGGCTAACGCAGGTTTAAACATGTTAGAGGCGTCCAAGGATCCGGAAGCTCCTCCGGCACCAACTATGGTGTGGATCTCGTCGATAAACAAGATGACTTCCGGTGCTTTTTCCAACTCGTTCATTACGGCCTTCATCCGCTCTTCAAACTGACCTCTGTATTTAGTACCTGCAACCAAGGAAGCCAAATCCAAGGTTACAACCCGTTTGCCAAACAACACGCGGGATACTTTCTTTTGTACGATTCGAAGTGCCAATCCTTCTGCGATGGCAGTTTTACCTACGCCCGGCTCTCCGATCAAGATCGGGTTGTTCTTCTTTCTACGGCTAAGGATTTGAGCGACCCGTTCAATTTCACGCTCTCTTCCCACGATGGGATCGAGCTTGTCTTCTTCAGCATATTTGGTAAGGTCTCTACCGAAATTATCCAAAACCGGAGTTTTTGATTTTTCGCTGCCTTTTGACTCACGTGATCCCCCACCAAAGATACGGGATGGCTCATCATCACCTTCGTCCGTATCTGAAGAAGCAGAAATCGGATTATCGGTATGGTATTCCAAAAGCTCTTTGATGACTTCATAGGTCACTTCAAATTTGTGTAAAATTTGCGTAGCCAGGTTGTCTTCATCCCGGAGGATAGAAAGCAACAAGTGCTCAGTACCTATGAGTTGAGCTTTAAAAATTTTCGCTTCCAGATAAGTTATTTTTAAAACTTTTTCTGATTGCCGGGTAAGAGGAATATTAGCAAGATTCTTAACATTATGACTGGCAGTCCCTTTGGTTGCTTGCTCTATAGTTTCTCTAAGTTCATCGAGTTCGATTCCCAGTTTTTTCAGTAAAGCAACAGCAATTCCCTCCCCTTCCCGGATCATTCCCAATAGTAAATGTTCCGTTCCAATGTAGTCATGCCCTAACCTCAGAGCCTCCTCTCTGCTAAGTGATATTACCTCTTTTACCCTATTCGAGAATTTTGCTTCCATAAGCTATGGGAGATTGAATATTTAATTTTACATCTAAAGTTACACCAATGGCTCGAAAAATAAAAGGAATGCAAAAATTATCGCGCATATATCCTCAGCTAGCTTTTCGGCCGTTTCCGGTTTTTCACAAATATTTCAGAGTTGTGTTTTTTAAGATATTTCTCGCATTCGGCCCTTCACAAAATACCACATCCAAAATGCTAAGGTTCTTGACAAAACTCTGATGGAATACTTGTATATATTCCTCTGCACGAACAATACCACATTCCCTTTTAGGGTGCAATTGCCCCCTTAAATCCAACACATCGTCTGTATATTCCTGATGATAGCTGTCAGTTTGGCTCAGCTTAGTAGGGATACCCAAAGCTTTCAGACATCCTGTCAGAAGGTCCAGATTGAGCTCATACACAAATTGGTGGTCTTGATAAATCACTTCCCGAAATATATCGGCATATATTTCAAAGTAAGGCGCCTTGGCATAAGCCGTGGTAAGAGCCCTCCAATGTTGGTTTTGCCACTTTTGCTTATCGTCAATTTCAATTTCCCGGTAAGGCAGGCCTTTGTTAGCTTTCAATACCGGTACTGTCAGTCGCTCCACCCTATTTGCGGTCAATATGTAACAGCGATTTCGATAGCTTTGTTTCTGAAAATTATCATTTGCTTCAATTTGTATCTTGTCTGTGTATAAAAAGGGGACAAAATATTCCACACAAGGCAGATAGTGCAAATCGATAATAATAGTTTTATACTTCATTCTTTAGAAAACCAAATAAAAATATTCAACCAGGCCCACTTTAGCTATCATTGATCAGCACTCCATTTCTCTTGATAATTTCCCTTCAAAAGGCGAATACATTTCCACAAAGGACTTATCGAGTAAGTGGTCCGCCGAAAAACCTTCTTTGTATTTGAATTTTAAATAATTGATTGTCAATCCTTGGGCACTGAACTTTCGCTCATAACGGGTAGTGATGCCATAGTGTTCTTCCAAAAAGGGAGAATTGTATAAATCACGGGTAAGCGCTTCTAACGTTAATTCCAAGGTCTCTAAAGTTTCAACGCTATATTCAAACAACTGTTTGTTATCCGTTTTGAAATTTACCCATCCTCCCGGTTTGAGTATCTCATGATAGATCTTCAAAAAACGCGGATGGGTAAGCCGCCTCTTTGCATCGCCTTTTTTAGGACGAGGGTCCGGAAATACAATCCAAATTTCAGCGACCTCATGTTTTTCAAAAAAGTAATTCAAATGTTGAATTTGGCAGCGTAAAAAAGCCACATTGTCCAATTGCTTTTCCAATGCCACATTACTGCCATACCACAAGCGGTCTCCTTTCAAGTCGATCCCAATAAAATTCTTATCGGGAAACTTTTCAGCCAAGCCGGTAGAGTATTCTCCCCGGCCACAGGCTAGCTCCAGTACGATCTCATTGGAATTTTTAAAAATCAATTCATTCCAATTCCCCTTTAAGTTCTGGTACAATGGTTTACCCGGCTCTAAAATATTTTTGCGCTCCTCATTCTGCGCAAATTTCTTTAATTTCCTTCTTGACATCTTTTCAAGATTTTATCAACACCACAGGTTACCCTTCTCATAGCACAACCCTATGAGCATTATATTTCCCTGATTGGCTTTTTGAAATTCGTTGGTTAATACAGAAAATTGCAGTTCAAAATCGAAAAATTATAAGAAAGCAAATTTATCCATTTTTTTACTAAATCTGTCGAAGAGGCTTAAATCTTTGATTTTCAAATAGTAGCCATTTACCACAACGAAACAGGCCCTCTTGTCCGAGAATTATGTTATTCCTATGTACGGGAGGGGGATATAGTGAGAAACATTTAAAAGGATATTAACTTTGCCGAATGCTCTCGATAGCACCCATAGTAAACCGAAACTACTAATTTAATATGTATAAAACAGAATGGCTGTGACAACAGGAAATAAACTTAAAAACTTAATTGTAGTCGGAGACCGCATCCTGATCAAACCCAAATCTCCGGAAGAGAAGACGAAGAGCGGTTTGTTTTTACCTCCAGGTGTACAAGAAAAAGAAAAGATCCAATCGGGCTATGTGATGAAGGTAGGTCCGGGTTACCCGCTTCCTATGCCTTCTGACGACTATGAAGAGCCTTGGAAAGAAGTAGATGAAAAAGTTAAATATATCCCGTTACAAGCCCGAGAGGGGGATTTGGCCATCTTCTTACAAAAAGGTGCTTACGAAGTCGTTTATGAGGAAGAAAAATATTTTATTGTCCCCCAACAATCCATTTTATTATTGGAAAGGGACGAATCACTCTTCACGTAATTGCTATTTCAAAAGGTCGCTCAGTTGCGGCCTTTTACATGCCTGTTTGTTCTTCCGCACGTTTTCTCAAATCATCCAAAGAGTAGTATTCGTATTCGGTCTCTAACAAAGGAATGTAAACTTGCTGATGCACCCAATGTTTTGTTGTACGAATACGTCCTCTCTCATCGTACTCCACAAAAATTTTCATATAAGGCTTTCCGTCTTTCCGGACGACTTCTTCTATAATCCGGTCATTTTGATAGTTTAATTCAATCGCAAATCTTTTGGAACGCAAGGCTTCCTGCAAGTACAGTTTCGCTATATTTCCCTCTGAATTATAATGGAAGCGGCAAACCCACTCCTCACCCAAGGTTGAAATTAGTTTCCGTTTTTTGATTCGTCCGGATTTATCCGTTTTATACTTCCAGGGTTTCTCATCCTTCAATAAGAAAAACAGTGAAAACGGCCTGATATAATTGGAATAGTAGTGGGCATACCTTCGCAGGTGGTATTCGGATTGTCGAAACTGCCCCCAATAGTCAAAGCTAATTTCCGCTATAAGGTTACCGGGTTGTTTTATAATGGAAGTATCCAAATAAATTTTCTGATTTTGAGGAATGCGGGTCAAATGCTCCAGGTTTTCAATGTATTTGACCCCTACACCGGTTAAGGCAGTTACCGGGAGCACTTCGTTTTCTTGCTCTCCATTTAGTAATTGACGGATCCACGAGTTATTTTCCGTTACTTTGGTTTGGGGGGTAATGTAGATTACGGCATCATACCCTATCTGCTGCGCTTTGGCTTTTACCTTACTTAACAAATCATCGTACTCTTCTTTTTTACTACCCCTTACTTCCAAATAAGCAATTTTTATAAACGGCTTGTTTTGGGGAAATTCGTTTCCGAAAAACAATTGCACCTCTTCTTCCTTTTCATCAGGTAAAGGAATATCATTAATACTTCCCTGAAAAGAAGAGTAATTTTTATAACAAGACGATAATACGGTTAATAACAGAATGCCGAATGCCTTCAGGTGAACGGTGTTCATAAAAACGATTGGTTTAAGTTGGCAAGTAATTTATCAAAATCCTGATAAAACGCTAAAAGTAGAAGCAGGAAAGAATTGCAGATTTACACTCTCTACCTAGCTTCGATAAGATTGTTGTATTTTTGGGACAATTTAATGCAATCATTGACAATAATTTTGCACTTGTGAGAGGAGATCTATTTAACTATTATATTATTTACAAGCCTTATGGCATGTTGACACAGTTTATGGATGAGCAAGGACGGCCTACATTGAAAGACCTAGGCCCGTTTCCAAAAGATGTGTACCCTGTGGGCAGGTTGGACTTAGACAGCGAAGGCTTGCTTATTTTGACCAATGATGTACAGCTCAATCAGCGTTTGCTACATCCCAAGCACAAACACCAACGGGAATACTGGGCACAAGTAGAAGGAGCAATCCACCAAGAGGCGCTGAATCAATTAAAAAAGGGGCTTGAGATAAAAGTCAACAAAAAGACTTACAAAACACTGCCTGCTCAAGCCTTTGCGATGGAAGAGCCGGAAAATCTTCCTCCCCGTAATCCGCCTATCCGTTACCGGAAAACAGTCCCTACCTCATGGTTAAAGTTGCAATTGATGGAAGGGAAAAACAGGCAAGTGCGGAAAATGACAGCCAAAGCAGGCTTTCCTACCCTTCGCCTGATCCGTGCCCGGATAGAAAACCTTTCTCTTGGCAACTTACAACCGGGTGAGGTAAAAGAGCTGCCGCGGAATGCAATTTATAAAGCATTATTTAAAAAGTAATTCTTTCTATTTCCGAAAGAGAAACCCCTTCAAAGAGAAGCGTCTCACTTCCAAAATCGAAGGGGTTTTAATGTATTCAAAACTAATCTATAAACCTTCAACCTCAGCGACTACGAAGGTACTTCCTCCGATAAAGATAAAATCACGGGGACTAGCCGCTGCTTTGGCCTTGTTGATGGCTTCCGCAACACTTTTGGCCAGTTCGCCTCGGAGTCCTATGTGCAAAGCTTTTTCATACAAAATTCCCGCATCCAAGCCTCTGGGAACTTGTGGCTTACAAAAATAATAACGGGCTTTTTGGGGCAAGAGCTGTAACAGTTTACCTACCTCTTTGTCTTTGACCATCCCCAATACTATATGCAATTGATCATAGGGATAGCGGGAAATTTGCTCCACCACAGTCGCCAGGCCCTCCTCATTGTGGCCGATATCACAAAAGATATACGGTGCTTCACCTAACTGTTGCCACCTGCCTTTGATCCCGGTTAGCTGTTGGGAGGATTCGATGCCTGTTTTAACAGCGCCTTCGGGGATCTTTAACCGCCCTTGAGTATTGAGTACCTCTATCATTTGTAAGACCCCGCAAATATTAAGGTGTTGATGTTTTCCCAAAAGAGATGGCATAAATTCCCTATTGGGTTGCTCTTTGTGCACAACGGTGATTTTACCCTTTTCCGATGGAACGACCTGCAATGCATCCGAGGCAAAACTCAAAGCGGCATTTACCTCCTCACTTTTTTGTTGAAATACCTGATCCACCCCGGCTTGCCTTTGGCTCACGACTACCGGAACTCCCGGTTTGATAATACCGGCCTTTTCAAAAGCGATTTTCTCCAGGGTATCGCCTAGCATGTCCACATGGTCAAAACTGATATTGGTAATCAAACAGGCCAGGGGTTGAATGATGTTGGTAGAGTCAAACCTTCCTCCCAGTCCTACTTCGATCACTGCCACCTCAACCTTTTTCGATTGAAAATAGGCAAAGGCCAAAGCCACCGTAATTTCAAAAAACGAAGGTTGTATTTCCTCAATAATGTCCCGAAGTTCTTCAATGAAGTGAATCACAAACTCCTCTTCTATCTCTTGCCCGTCTACCTTTACTCTTTCCGTAAAGCTCCGCAAGTGAGGGGAAGTATACAGCCCGGTGGTATACCCAGCCGATTGCAGTATGGCTGCAAGCATATGCGAAGAACTTCCTTTGCCATTGGTGCCTGCAATATGGACCGACTGAAAAGCTTCTTGAGGATTGCCTAAACGTTCACAAAGAATTTGTATATTCCCCAAGTCTTTTTTAAATGCCGTATTTCCTACCCGTTGATACATGGGCAGGCGCTCATACATATAATTGAGTGTTTCCTGGAAGTTCAAGGTATTACGTTTTATTTATAAAGTATCTAGCAACCAAACCCTATAGCTATAAGGTTTGAAAGGCAATATTACAAAGGAATGCTGATAGAAAGTATGCCTTTGTACAGGTTAATTTTCCCTTTTAGCTAAAAAGGAACGGACGATTGCGGTATGGCAATCGTCCGTTCAATTCAGGTTCTTTATTAAGCAGTCCGCTAGGAAAATCTCCCTGCTTTTGGTTTTGACTCAATATACTATCTGGAAGTAATGGTAAAGCGGATTCTTCCCACCGTAAAGGCAGGAGGATTATCTCCGGTAACCGGTGAAAAAGTAAGGTTTTCCACTTCTTTTTTATATACATTGGCTACGGTCGAGGTCACCGATCGCTTCAGTGTTTTCACCGAAATAACTTCTCCTTCGTCATCAATTTTAATTTCAAACTCTACATACCCCGTTTCTCTGGAGTTGTCCACTACGTTTGGCATTTCGTCCCAATTCCAACCGGGCATGTCCAAGGCTGCGCCCCCACTTCCGGTGGAACCTAACAAGGCATCCGCATTCAGGTTTCCCTCTTTCTTTCCTTGATCGCCCGTTTTATTTTGGTTGCCATTGTTATTTGCCTGGTTTTCATTTGCCGTACCCGTATTGTTGTCTTTCGAACCGGGAACCGGCTTCAACACGGTTTCCTGATTTACTTTCGGTTTTTCTTCCTTCGGTTTATCCGGCACCGGATCGGGTTCAGGCATTTCTTCTACCGTTTCTACCGACTCTTCACTTTCGTCTGCCACCGGAGGCACTTCCGTAGGAGTTTCTTCCGGAGTCGGATCCTCTGTTACAGGATCCGGAGAGGGTTGAGGCTCTTGCACCGGATCTTCAGTGGGCTCTTCCGTAGGGGGAGTTTCCACATCCGGCTTGGCTTTATCCATGCTCTCATTATTATTGGGAGTCGTTTGGTTTTGAATATCACCGGAGCCAAAGTCCATGGTTCCGAAGTTTACTTCAATTCCATATTGCGGAATTGGAGGGTCAGGCGCTCTCCAGGCAACTACAAATATAAGTACGGCAATGACTGCCGCATCCACCAATAAGGTAATGAGTAAAGCCGTACGCTGCCGTTTTTTCTTATTTTCTTCCTCCATAAATGCTCTAACTTAAAGAATGTGTAAAAGAGGTTTGTGTGGAGTGAGTAATGCGTTTGTATTACTCAGGCCGGGTAGCAATGGATACTTTTGCTTTTAATTTTGCAGCAATCCCCGCTACATTCACCAAGTATTGAACCGGTACATCTTTATCCACCTGCAATACAACCACCCCTTCTTCCTTCACAGGTAAAATGGACTTCAGTTCGTCTTCCAGAAAATTATACGGTACCTCCACCTCATTCACATAATACTTAAGATCTTTGGTAATGCCCACATTTACCTTAGGCATCACTTTGGATGAAGCCTTACTGGTAGGCACTTTGATAGGTAACCCCGAAGGGGTCACAAAGTTGGAAGTAAGCATAAAAAAGACCAATAACAAAAAGATCATATCTGTCATCGAAGACATGTTGAAACTGGGGTCTACTTTATTTTTTGAGCTTAAAGCCATATTTCAATGTGCAGTTATCAATTAACAAGGAATATATGCCGGTGCGTAATACGGGCAATTCACAATTTTATGACAAGTAACTTATCCGCAAAGACCGTGTGCCTGCCAGCAACAGGCTGTCTTGATTTAGTTAGGGCGTTGTAATAAGTCGATAAATTCAATCGTGGTCACCTCCATGTTGTGAACCACATCCGAAACTTGCCGTACCAGGTAATTGTATGCCACATAAGCGAGGATTCCGACAAAGAGTCCTCCGGCTGTGGTAATCATGGCCTCGTAAATCCCCGAAGAAAGTAATTTAGGGCTGACCGATCCTTCGTTTTGAGAAATTGCAATAAACGCTTTGATCATTCCGATCACCGTTCCGAAAAAGCCGATCATCGGTGCTGCTCCGGAAATTGTCCCTAATACGGAAATGTTTTTTTCCAGTTTGTAGATTTCCAGCCTGCCTACATTCTCAATGGCAGCCTCGATATTCTTCAAGGAAGAACCGATATGGCTCAGTCCGGAAATCAACATTTTAGCCATCGGAGTCTGATGTTGGTCACAGGCTACTTTAGCCCGGTTGACGTCTCCGGCCAGTACCGCCTCTTTCACTTTATTCAAAAGAGTACCTGGCTCTTGTTTCGCTTTTCTAAGAATATTAATCCGCTCTACGAATACATATACCGAAAATGAAAACAGAAGAAATAAGACAAGCATAGTCAGTCCTCCTTTTTGGATCAATTCCCAAAGTCTAATTTCTTCGACCAATTCGGGGCTAGTGAGTCCTTCTGTTACGTTCAAAGTGTCCAAAACCTCCTGGAAAAGCAGTAACGTCATATTTGTTTAGGTTTAAATGTTTCAGTTGGTATAATTATAAAAAATAAACTAAACAGCAAAAACAGTACTTGATCTGTTCAATCGCTCCCTGTGTCTTGCAAAAAAATATCTTAACTAAAAAGAATACTTCTTGTTCTTTGATGTTGCCGTTTACACAGCTTTGTACTGCGCCCTCTTTTATGTTATTCGGCCCGGATTGCAGAGAAAGTTAAAGGTTAATAGTGTAATAACCAGGCTCCTGAGTAATCTTTTTTTGCATCTTGTGCCGCTTTACTTCCATCGCCTTTGCCGGCCCGGTCGTCTATAGAAACCCGATAACTGGTACCCGACTGTAAAATTTTAGCGTTGGAATATCCTTTCTCATTGGCTCCTTTCACTGCAACTTGTGCATTCTTTACCGTGCTATAGCTTCCGATGATTACATAATACCGGCCCGTTTTGGAAGTAATAATACTTCCCGAAGGTGAAGGCGTTGAAGGTTTTGTATTTTTTTGAGGGTTCTTTGTGTCTTGCCCGGCAGGCGAGACACCTTTCTCTTTCTCCGAAGTGGGGCTCACTGGTTTACTCTCTGACTCTTTCTGCCCTACAGGAGTCGTTTTACCAGGATTATTATCGGCTTCCCCTTTTGTAGAATTGGAAGCCAACTCTATCGCTTCTTCTTTCGTAAAGACATCCACCAGTTTATCATAAGCACTCGGATTAATGATAAAATAAATGGCAAAGACGGTGATAACCAACAAAGGAATAAGGATCAGCAAAAGCACCAAATCGGAAGGAGCTTTTTTCACCTGGGAAGTATTGGCCGTTATCTGTGTTTCATACACCGGCTCTGCGGTCAATTTGGGTAAACCATAGCTTTCCACATTCAGGTTCACATCTTCATCTTTGTCAAAGCGAATATCCCCTTCCACGGTTTTCTTCAACAAACCCAAGCCTTCCACTTCATAATATCCTTCGGCATCCAAGGCTTCTTTTACTTGAAAAACAAAATCTGCAATATGGGATTCGATATTGGTATAGTCGGCATCTTCGGAAGACTCCGCAATAAAATCGGTTAATGATTTAGCCCCCAGGGCCAAGGTATCCGGACTAAAGTCGATAGCCACATCCGGAGGGGATATGATCTTATCTTCTTCGTCAAATTTAGCTCCGGTAGGATAACTGGTAAAAGTCCCCAAGCCGGGTATCAATACTTTTTCATATTGCGCAAGCGCTCTTTTGAAATATTCTTCAATCATGGTTTCACTGGTGCTAATTCTCAGATACGAAAAGAATCTACTCCGGGGCCATATTGTTCCCCTGATTAGAATGTATACATGGCTCCGATAAGGGCATGGATTCCTTTGGAATTATAATACAAATATCTCTGATATTTTTGGGAAAAGATATTATTAATCGCCAAAAATGCCGACAGGTTCTCAAATACCTTGTATTCTCCTTGTAAGTTCAAATCAAATATCGGATCCAAAGTAGTGGTACTTCGTTCCGCATTTATTTCCATCGCCTTGATCCCACTCAAAGCATAAGCGCTTGCCTTGATAGTCAAGAAATCCTGATGGTTATACTGCATCATCAAATCAAACTCGGAAGAAGGGCGATGCCAGGCCTCTGCCAGGTCTTTTGTATTATAATTGTAAAACTGATACTTCAACACTCCTTTTAGTGGGTTGAAATCAGCTGAAAGTTCTGCAAAGAAATTCAATACATTCGTATTGCCTTCATCGTACAGGATATTGAATTTGGCTCTGTTCAATGTGTCATTCACATAAAAGTGTAAATTTTCCACGGCATTGAAGGAAAACCCGGCTCTCAAACCTAACTTCCGGGTAGGAGAGGCATTCACTCCCGCCTCAAACCTCAATTTTTCATTGGCATGAGCCAAAGGAACACGACTGTTCAAGTAGGGATTTTCACGGGCAAAATCCAGTAGTGTGCGTTGGTGCAAATTACCGGTGATTTTACCATATGCTTCCAATACATCTTCCACCACCTGATACGTGGCCTGAATGTCCGGGTAGAAATACAAAGACTTCGCGTCCATGGTTGAATCCGAATTATAGACAATCCGGACTCCGGCCTGTACTTTTAATTTGTCCACCTCCATATTGTAAGAAGGGCTCAAGTAGAACAAGTTCCGGGTATTGTTTACCCCTTCGTCTTTCCGGTTTGAAAACAATAATTCCAAATCAGCCTTGATAAATGCTTCGTCATTCAGTTCGTATTTGGACCGGAAATGCAATTGGAGGTTGTTCTCTCTTGCCCCCAAACGGTCCTGTAAATGATGAAAGTCCAATCCGGAACGGAATTGAAACGGTGTATAACTTTGTGTATTTTGAACAAACTCCAGCCCACCTTTCACTGTATGATACAGTTGTTTAAGGTCTTTGGCTTCCAGGTTATCGGCCAAGGTATCGTACCCGTAAAAATGAACCATTCTCCGGTCATAGCCCAGGTACGTACTGACATCGCCCGTAGGGGTAAAAAACTTCGCATTCCCTTCCAAAAGGTTATGACTGGTACCGCTGAATTCTTTATCCACCGGACCCCATACGGAAGATAAATGCTTGGCATGCACCGAGTAATTTATTTTTTCACTGCGCAAAGAACTATGCACTCCTTCAAAATACGGGGTAATGTATGAACCTACCCCTCCTTTTACATAATTACCGGTTAAGATTTCCGGATAGGGGCGCTCCATTTTGGCCGCATGAATTTGCGGTTCCAACAATGGCAACTCGTAATCCACCAATTGCAATTCATAGGTTTGCCGGGTATCCGGTTTTAATTGCTCGATTTTATCCATTTTCGAATATATCCGTCCGGCAACAGGCAACTCTAACACGGATTCTTTCTCCACCCGGAATTCGGCATCTTTCAGATCCGTACTTTCCTTCACAAATTTATCTTGTTGTGCCAATGCTCCGAATGGCAACAATGCCACTACTGAAAGGGCCAAGCATTTATAGAGAATTCGATGGAATTTCATTCTGTGTTATGTGTTAGTTTGTAATGTATTTAAAAGGAACTCCAGGCTTTCTTCCCCCGCTTCCGGTTCTTGTATGACCTGTTAGATTTCCAGTTCGGCCAAACGGTTTTTTGCCCGTTCTTGGTACACTGGATCTTTACTGTTTTCTACAATGGAATTTAAAGTAGCTTTTGCTTGAAACTTGTTCCCTAAGTCTATATAATTCTCGGCAATCAGCAAATATGCTTCATAAATCCACTCCGGATAGGAATCAAATTTGTTCCGCACATCGATCAACGCTTGGGTACTTTCTTCCAGATTTCCTTGTTTGCGCAAGGCCATGCCGATCAAGTATTGTGCCTCCGCAGCATATTTGTCTTCGGCCGAAGTAGTGGTCAACTGAAATTGCTTGACTGCCTGAATATAAGCCCCTTGTGCCAATTGCACTTTTCCCAAATACAACAGGGCCAAGGTTTGGTAGCGACTGATTTTTTCATCCAAAATTTGTTTTGCATAAATATTGGTCGCCTCAAAATCATTCAACTCAAAATAACAGCGAACCAAGCCTGACAGTGCTTGCTCCGTATAGCGTTTTTTGTCTGCCAGTTTTTGCAACTCCAGATAGTATTGCAAGGCTTCGGAATAATTTTCATTTTGAAATTCCAATTCCGCGATTTCCCTGACGGCCCTCACTCTCAAAGAGCCCTCTACTTCTTTATAACTTTTCAACGCCAGGTTCTGATTATCCAACAAGTTATAACTGTATCCCAAATAATAATATGCATCTCCCGTGTATCTGGACCGCTGTGTTGATTTGATAAAGTTTCCTAATGACACCACCGCTTCCCGGTAATTGCCATTGTCAAACGGGCGTTTTGCGGCTTCGTAAGCTGCCAACAGAGTTACATCGCTTTCCGGGTTTGCCCGGGTAAACTTTTGAATATACAAAGCCAAATCCTGTACGGCATATCCTTGTGAGTTGATTTCCTGTAATGATTGGATAGCACTTTCCGCTACTTTATGCCGCGGATACAGGTCAATAATTTTTTTATAATCATTAGCCGCTTGCGCTAAATTATTCTGCAACTTATAGGACAATGCTCTTTTGGAATATACATAGGGTACCAAGACACTGTTGGGGTATTCCGCCAGAATTTTGGAGAACCAACTGACGGCTTCCGCTCTACGGGCATTTTCAAAAAACACCATCGCTTTTTGGTAATAAGCTTCTTCCCGGTATTTGGATTGGTTATGCTCATAGATGACTTTGTCAAAACTACGGTTGGCATCGTTAAACCTTCCGTATTGTTTATAGGTCATGCCCATTTGAAAATGGATATAATCCATATCCACACTTCCGTTGTCCAGCGCTACTTGGTAAACTCTTAGTGCATTTTCATAATTTTTGGTGACATAGTAGCAATCTCCCAGCCGCATCAAAGCGTCCACCTTTTTATTCTTGTCGGCATCCGAAGAATGCTGGATATAATTGCTAAACTGGTACAATGCCTGCTCATATTTTTTGGTGTTGTAAAGGGCATATCCTCTTCCGTACTGTGCCTTTTGGTTGTATGAGGAGCTTGTAGGTACCCGCTGAAAATAGACCAGGGCCGTGTCGTATTTATTTCCGAAAGAATAGATTTCCCCTAGCCAATAATTAGTCGCATGAGTTACCTCTTGGTTCATCGGATACCGCAAAGACATTTTCAAAGTCCGCACTGCTTCTCCGTAATTTTCGTCATTGTAATCCTGAACAGCTTTATTAAAGGCAATTTGTTGATAGGCGGCCTGAAAGCGCGGGTCGTCACTTTTCACATTGGCAATATATCGTAAGGCCTCTTCATAATCTCCCGAGTGCAGGAAGGCCTCACTGGCAATGGAAAAAACTTCTTGTGTATGCGTGCCGTCAGGAAAATTATCGATATAAAATTTTCCTGCTTCCACAGCCGTCCGGAAGTCTGCCACATCAAAACTTGCTTTGGCAAAATAATAGGCTCCCAATTCTTGGATTTGTTCATCGTGTTCCAATCGGCGCACCTTATCAAAAGCGGCTACCGCCATTTCTTTTTCATCCAAACTCAAATAGCAAATTCCCAGATGGTAAGCGGCTACTTGCGCCAACGTATCTTGTCCGTCTGCCGCATTGCTTAGGTATTTTGCCGCGGCATGTTTATTCCCGGTTTTAAAATTAGCATACCCTACCCGGTAATACTCTCCCCGGTCCACTTCCGCCTGGTTGGATTGCATATATTCCTCTAAATATTTTGCTGCCTGTGTATAATCTTCTTGTTCGTAATAGACGTCTCCAACTAATAGTTGTAACTCCAAGGGCACTTCTTCCCCTCTTGCTTCGATTTCCTGGGCATACGCCAACACTTTATCGAACTTACGCTGTTTGTAATAAATGCTAGGGAGTAAAACATAGGAATCTTTGCGAAGATCAGGATGCTGGCTAGCCCTTTCAAGATTTTGGATTGCCTCTTCGTATTCTCCATCCAGGTAGGATAAATACCCGTAGTAATAGCTGGAGTGGGCTGCATAAGGATGGCTCCCCCCTTTGATCACTTTAAAGATTTTTTTGGCTTCCCGGTTCTTGCCCAATTCAAAATAGGCATATGCCAATTTATAGCTCGCCTCAATGTCCCTTTCCGTTACCAGGTTTTCTATACGGGCTTTCTCAAGATACTCTTGTGCCGGCAAAAACTGTCCTTTATCAAAATAATAGCTACCCAAGTCAATGTACGCTTCCCTCGTCAGGTGATGGGTAGGGTGCTTTTCCACAAAGGCCAGAATCAACGACTCGAAGTTAGGGTTGCGTAATTTCAAAGCACATAAACCCACATAATATTCCGCTTGAATCGCCCGGTCATCGGTATATCCTAAGGCAAGGTACCTTTCAAAACTATGCTGGGATGCCGCATATTTTTTCTTTTCAAAAAATTCCAGGCCATTGCGGTAATGCAGGTCCTCATGAACTTCGGTCAAGGTATTTTGCCCCCAGCTTTTTGCATGAGCAAAACCTATTAATAAAAGGACTAGGAAGAGGCGGTGCATTCTATTCATTTATCAAGTTTAGTTTTTTATCAATATAAAAACCGGCTGTAAAAGTATGCAACATACGAAGCCTGTCTCTATTCTACTAAAAGAAGTCTCGTAAACTTCAAAAAAATCTTTCACCAAATTCGCAATGACCCTATTGTATCAGTGCTTTCGATGGTTATTTTCAACAAACAGGCCCGGAGATTCCCCAAGCAATCGTCTGAAACCCCTGTTCAATTTCTGCTAAATGCGGCCAAAAGGGAAAAGAGGATTTCCTTCATCAAGCGCCAAAACTTCTGTACGCCTTGCTTCTTTCACCAGCATTTCACATTTTTTTAATAGATTGACACAATTTTTTTGCCACTTAGGCATTGACCTCTATTTTGATGAAGCGCCTTCCAAAGGTTAACGGTCAGGTATAACTTTGAAAGGCGTTGGTTTTTCTCTATGGATTTACGCTTTGAATTCTTGCAACAGATCCAAAAGTTTAAAAAAGGTTTCTTTGGAGTGTGTCGGGAAGTTCGCAATTCTGATTTGCGAGGTTTTCCACTTGCCATAACCGCTCCCTACTTGTAAGAGGTGAGGCTTAAGGTACTCGCTCACTTGTTGAAAAGTACAATTAACCAGATTGGCAACCAATACGGTTTGGGATTGGTGCTCCTTTTTCTGAACAAAACACTCAAAATTCGGATGGGCCTCAAAAAAGTTATATGTCAATGCCGCTTTGTGTTCCACCTCCTGGCGGATTTGCTCCACCCCTCTTCTCAACATATCTTCACATACTTTGCCCAGTAAGTAAATTCCCAAAACATTAGGGGTTGCCGGAGTTTGATGCTTCACGGCTTTCTCCAACAAGGAAGGTATCGAATGGTAGGTTCCGATAGACAGCCCTTTTGCCTCCAGGCTGTTTGCTTTTTCTACACAGCGTTGATTGAAAATCCAAACCCCCAATCCGGCAGGTAATCCCATTCCCTTTTGTACGGAAAAAAAGAGCGAATCAATTTTACGATAATCGATATTCAGGTATGGCACCGAAGATACTGCATCCACCGCAATGAGCTGATCTGGATACTTCTCTCTCAATTGATAAATAGCGTCAACGGGAAGGGCTGCCCCCGAACTGGTTTCATTTTGTGTGACACAAATCATTTCGGCTTCTTCCGGCACTACTACTTGATCGATATCAAACCCCTCTCCGAAAGGCACATCTAACTTTGTCGCTTTTCGTCCTAAAAGACCGGAAAACTCGTAAAAGCGTTTTGAAAAAGAACCGTTTACCAAATGGTAGGTCTGCTTTTCGGCACAATTTTGAATCAACCGCTCCCAAACTTCCGTTGCCGTATTGGTAAACACCAGATAATACTCTTCCGGCACTCCTAACAATTCTTTCACACGGGCTGCTGTATTCTGGTAAATATCCATAAAAGCCTGGCTGCGATGGGAAATCGAGCACACGTCTTCTTGTATAGCAGTTTTCAGATGATCCTGAACCGTAAAATACAGTTCACTCGGGCCGGGAGTTAAATAGATGTTTTTGCTCATGTAAATCATTTATTAAAGTAGGACTCAAACAAAAGTACAAAGAAATCACAGATTGAATGCAGCTTACATTCATTCGAAAGCAATAAAATTGCATCTGCAAACAGGAGGTTGTTTAGGAAAGGTAGGCAAAAATAGAAAGGAGCGCGGATAAACCCCTGATGAATGAGCAGGCTTATTCTCACTGCTTATATTTTATGGCAGCCTGATGGAAAATACCCCACCAGGCTGTCATAAAAGTCAAAAGAGTGCTTAAGAGAAAGAATTATGCATTGCTTTTTAACTTAGCACCAGGCTCAGGAGTTTTTTCATCCGGCCATTCCGAACGGAACTGCTCCCAATATTCTTGATTGGTTTGTTTCATTTCTTTACTCAACATCAGGATACCCACCAAGTTAGGAATGGTCATCAAGGCAATGGCTACTCCGGAAAGTGTCCATATAATAGTTGTATCCGTAAAAGCAGCCAAGAAAAATCCTAATACATAAACCACCCGGTAATATTTTACGGCATCGCTGCCAAAGAGGTACGTCACTGCCCTTCCTCCATAATACGACCAGGAAATAGCTGTGGAAAAGGCAAAAAGTAACAAACCGATGGAAATAATATACTGTCCGTAGTCCCCTAAAAAGCTGCGTTTGAAGGCTTCGGCAGTCAAAGGCGCACTGTGCATAAGCGATTTGCCATAGAGTACGATTTCCTTATCACCCGTTTTCAACATTCCGTCTTCAACATGCACTTTACCAGTGTAAGGTTGCTTGGAGATTTGCACATGTACATCTTCCGCCACAGACCGGGCATGAATAACCGTAACAGCGTCTTGAATACGCCCCTCGGTTACGGTAAGGTCCCCATTGAACAGAGGTAATTGCGATTCTTGATTTAAATGATCTCCCAGCTTCACTTTATCTTCCGGATTGGCATCATCATATGCCCCGTCCAATAAAACAATGTCGGCTTCCTGGAATTTATTTTCAATTTTTTCTTGCCAAACTCCCGAGGACAATAGTACCAGCCCGGTAAGCGTACAAATCAAAATGGTATCGATAAAAGGTTCGAGAATTGCTACCAAACCTTCGGAAACGGGCTCATGTGCACGAGCCGCAGCGTGGGCAATTGGGGCCGAACCTTGACCGGCCTCGTTGGAGAACAAGCCCCGGTTTACCCCTCGATTAAACGCAAAAGCCAGAGAAGCCCCCAAAAAGCCTCCGGTAGCGGCTGTCCCTGAAAATACATCCGCAAAGATTGAAATAATGGAAGGAACGATGTTTTCGATATTGTATAAAATGACTGCCAGTGCTCCGATGAAGTAAACAACCGCCATAAAAGGCACTAACTTTTCCGTAACCTTTGCAATCCGTTTAATTCCCCCAATGATGACAAAGCCCAGAATAATCGCCAATACCGCTCCGGTAAACATTTTATCAAAGCCAAATGTACTTTCCAGAGAGTTCGCGATACTATTAATCTGAGGCATATTTCCCGTACCAAAGGAAGAGATGATGGTAGCTACGGCAAAGATGGCCGCCAACCATTTCAGGTTCAAAGCATTTTTCATATAGTACATGGGCCCTCCGGCAATACTTCCATCTTTGGCCTGCTCCCGGTACTTATGTGAAAGAGTTACCTCTACAAATTTGGTGGTCATCCCTAAGAAAGCTGTCATGATCATCCAAAACAAGGCTGCGGGCCCACCTAAATGTACGGCCAATGCCACTCCGGCAATGTTACCGGTACCAACTGTTCCGGAAAGGGCAGTGGCCAAAGCTTGAAAATGAGAGGTATCCCCTACATCCTCATCTTTATCGTATTTTCCCCTGACAACTCGTAAGGCATGGCGGAAGTAACGAATCTGGGGGAATTTAAGGTAAAAAGTAAAAAACAATCCAGTACCTAAAAGGAGAAGCACAAACCATTGTGATCCACCGATTAAGCTATCAATGGTTTTTAAAATTTCGTTAAGTTCCTGCATAAGCTGTGTTTAAGTGTAGTCACAATTTTTTAACAAAGTCGCAAAATAGAATTTTCATTAAATATTTCTAAATAAAATTGACAATTTTAGTGAAATGAAGCTCAAGTGTTTACTTCCTTCTTTATTGTTTAAATTTAGAGCCGAGACCGATTTTTTAAATTCATTTTTAAACAATATTGTGATGATCCCAAATTATATAGAACACCTTGGCATTGCCGTCAACAATTTAGAAGAAAGTATTCGATTTTACGAGCAAGTCTTTGGCCTTACCTGTTATGCCATAGAGGAAGTAAAAGAGCAAAAAGTAAGAACAGCCTTTTTTCAAGTGGGCCAAACCAAAATTGAACTTTTGGAATCTACAGACCCGGAGGGCCCCATCTCAAAATTTATTTCAAAAAAAGGAGAAGGCATTCATCATATCGCATTTGCCGTATCGGATATTGAAGATAAACTTAAAAAAGTAGAATCAAGGGGAGTGCAACTTATTGATAGAACTCCCCGTAAAGGTGCTGAGGGATTGGATATTGCCTTTTTACATCCCAAGTCGACTCAAGGCGTATTGATGGAGTTATGCGAAAAGAACTCATAAATTTCCCATTCCTTAAGGCCTCATTCTTGAGAGGTATGCCGAGTTGAAGCTTCTATTGAAAAAGGAATTTTTCTAATCAGTGGAATTTGTCCTAATTTCACAGCCTTAATTTTAGTTTAACCTTAACAGTTATCATAATAATGGAACCCATTGATGCCTTAAACCAAGTGGCAGAATTTCATAAAACCTTCAAACATCCTATAGAAGAACAACCCATCATCCCTTCGCCCGAGCGCTGTGAACTGAGGGTCTCCTTAATTGCCGAAGAGTTAAAAGAATTACAAGAAGCCATTCGGCAAAAAGATCTTACAGAAGTTGCAGATGCTTTGTGTGATATTCAATACGTCCTTTCGGGAGCGGTATTGGAATTTGGACTAGGTGAAAAATTCAAAGAATTATTTGACGAAGTACAACGGTCCAATATGAGTAAAAGCTGTCAAACGCAGGAAGAAGCGGAAGCAACAGTCCAATATTACAAGGAAAAGAAAGACACGGACTGTTATTACACCCAAACGGACGGACATTACCTTGTTTACCGTAAGTCCGACAACAAAACCTTAAAATCTATCAATTACTCTCCTGCAGATCTGAAAAAAGTTTTAGGTCGGTAAGTACAGACAGAGTCTATTGCTTTAACATGATCTTCTTGCTTTTCTACAAGAATGTGAACCGGGCAGTTTGGGGGAAAGTTTTTTGTCAATAAATTTGCCCGGTTTTTTATTCGAGTCAAATAAAACATCTACGATCATCGAAACTAAAAAATACACATTGATTACCGGTGCCAGTCATGGTATCGGTAAAGAAATGGCCAGGGTATTTGCCGAAAAAAAGCATAATCTTATCCTGGTAGCGTTGCCAGGTCCTGAATTAAAAGAGCAGAGTAAGGAACTACAGGAAAAATATTCCGTGGATGTACGGTATTTTGGTGTGGATTTAACGGATGAAAATGCTCCGAAAAGTACATACGAGTGGTGCAAACAAGAAAGCCTTTCCATAAATATACTCATCAATAATGCAGGAATTGGAACCGGCGGGATATTTGAGAACCTTGATTTAACATTTTACAACAAAATGATTAAGCTCAACAATCAAGCGCTGGTAGGCATGACCTATCACTTTATTCCTGAGCTCAAAAAACATTCTAAAGCCTTTATTTTAAATACCAGTAGTTTAGAAGCGGCCTTGCCCCTTCCTTACAAAAGTGTCTATGCAGGTACAAAGAATTTCATTTACAGCTTTTCTTTGGCCTTACGAGAGGAATTAAAATCCCATAACATTCAAGTAAGTGTACTTTGTCCGGGGCCAGTGGTTACGAATGAGGAGGGGCTAAAACGGATAAATTCACAAGGGGCCAAAGCTAAAATCATCGTCAAGATGCCCGATTATGTAGCAGAATACGCCATCCGGAAAATGTTCAGAGGAAAAACGATTATTATTCCCGGCGCGGTCAATAAAGGCTGTGTAAAGTTAGGTAGAATTTTGCCTACTTTATTAAAAATGTGGATTCTGGAAAGAGTGTTCCGGGTATATAAAGACCATTAGCAGAGCAAAATACATTCATAAAAAAGCTCTGCATTTCTTTATGCAGAGCTTTTTTATGAATGACTGTTTATATCTCCAATTAACCTATTACTTTTCCAGTTCTTCGCGGGCATTTCTAATTTTCTCTACCAAATTGTATTCGTAAACCGAAGCAAATTTAAACTGCCCTTTGTACGCATTTTTTAACATTTCCTGAGCTTTATCCAATTGATCGGCATTTTTATAACTCAAGCCTAACAAAAAGAAACATTGTACTTTCAGGTCCGCAGCTAATTTGGGGTTGTGAACGAGTTTAGAGATGTCCTCAGTGGCCTCACCTAGTTGTTGCAATTTATATTCGCATGCGGCTTTCAAGAAGATCATAGATACATCCTTAGGCACCAATTCCAAGTAGCGGTCTAAAGTTGCTATCCCCTCTTCATAATCACCGTTTTGATATTGTAAGTTGGCCAGCTCTATCAATTTTCCATATAGGGCCTCTTCATTTTTCTCTGACTCGACAGCTTTCTTTTGGGTTTCAATCACACTGGACTTTTTCACTTTTATAGCAGCCAGTTTCTTTTGCAAATCATAGGCTTTGGAAAACGAAGGATCCAGTTTTAGCGTAACCAATAGATTTTTTTCGCTTTCTCCAAACTCATAAACCCGGAAATATGCATTCGCCAGGCTATAATAATACTCAGGAGTAAACTGGAAAAGTTTGGTTTTATATTCGCCACCGTCAGCATTTTTCAATACTTCTTTTGCCTTATCATATTTACCCAAATTGTGATATGCATACCCTAACTCAAAAAAGTATTTTTCATTACCGCGAGTAGTGGGTACCTCT
The DNA here is from genome assembly GCF_039710355.1 of Rapidithrix thailandica. Taxonomy (NCBI): domain Bacteria; kingdom Pseudomonadati; phylum Bacteroidota; class Cytophagia; order Cytophagales; family Flammeovirgaceae; genus Rapidithrix; species Rapidithrix thailandica. The sequence goes on from NZ_JBDKWZ010000007.1 coordinate 379,442, forward strand.
TTGATCAATTTTTCCATGATCTCCAAGGTTTTTTCATATTGATCAACTTGATTGTAATACACTGCCTCTAAGAAGTTCAAATCAAAGTTGTCTTCCCCTATGATGGATTTGGCATCTTGAATATGTTTAAAAGCAAAACGATGGCGATTTACTAAGTACAAGATGTTTATGATTTCCAACTTATATAACAGACGGTTTTCAATGTTTTCATCAAACTCATAAGCCTTCTCAAAGTTAACTACAGACCTTTCGGCATTTCTAAATTGAGAGTATAAATTTCCTAACATCTCATAAGCTTGATAAAAATCCGGTTTGGCTTCAACTGATTTTTCCAGTGCTTTAATGGCTGATTTAAATTTACCCAGCCCAATCATACAAGATGCCTTTTTGAAGTGGGCCTTAAAGTTTTTTGGATTTTTGGCAATTACCTTATCTAAATTATCGCTTGCCTCTTCATACCTGTTATTTTGCATTAAAAACTCTACACTATTCATCAACTCAGCTTCTCCCTGTTGAGCAAATACCGGTAGTGTAAAAGTAAGGCAAATGGCTAGGCATAAGAGATATTGATATCGTCTCATTTTAAATGGATTATTTGATAAAACAGGTATACAAAAAGTTATAACTTAAAAAGTAGAATAGGTTCCTAAAAAAATTGGATCAAAACGATAACGAAAAAAGCCTATTTTGATTGTGAACTCTTCACTATCGAAAAATAGGCTTTTTTACTAAAAAATCTTCATCTTCCTTCTAAACACCTATTAATACATATTCCGTAAGTCGGCTAACTTACCTTCAATGGCCACACTTCTCAACTTTACCTGATGGTGTACGGCCATGTCTTTACTAATAAAATTTCCCATGAAAATCTGATAGGTAATCTCCCCCCCGTATTGGTCGATCATGATATACACATCCTCAAAGCCTTTTTTCTGCATTCTTCGGCAATAAGTTTGAGCAGCTTCCAAATCTTTCAGGTCTTTTACATGTACGGACCATCTGTTTTTTTCAATTCGAATCCCATCCGGGCTATATAAATACCGATACATTGGATCAAACGAAATATAAGGAGCAAAATAAGGAGTGGCTTCGGCTGCATTTCCCGTGGTATCTTTGATAGAGAAGAACCAGTCCGCCTGTAAAACCTTAAAACTTTTTACATTTTTATCAGCCTCAACATATAGATAATAAGGCATGCCTTCAGCGTTTTTCAACTGCCGGACATTGCCTTTTTTTATGGTATAAACAGTGAGCAGGTAATGTTCTTTTCCCTCTTCCTGAGTCGGTGAAGCTTTGGGAACCACTCTTACAAAATCCAAGACGCCATCCATGTTAAATTCACCAAAAGAAGCAACTCCCTCAAATAAACTTGAAAAGGATACTTGATAAATATGTTTAGCATCACTTATATCAAAAATATTATAACAACGATACCGGCAACCTTCTCCCAAACAATCTTCCCGGTAATTAATCAACATAAGATAGGTTTTCCCCAGATAGGAAAATTCCTTTACCTCTAAAATATTACTGAAATTTTGCCGGATAGTTTGCTCCATACTACAGTAAAAAGAGTAATGTTGGTTATTGATATAAATACCTGTAGGATTCGGATTAAAAATATTATCGTATTGTTCCCCATTTACAAAATAAGTTTTCAAGGCTACACTACTGCCTTCATATATGGTAAAGGTGGTATCTCCTGCTTCTTTGGGGGCACTGGGTGCTGGGCGGCTAATGAGCGATACAGGCTCCTGAGACAACATATCCAGTGTATAAGTAGAGTTGATTTCAGGTTGTTGGCCTGCCGCATAAAATGAGATTAGAAAAAATATTACTACGGAAATAATTCTTTTCATCATAAAAAAATTGACTGCTTGTTGGACACTCCTAAATGTACTCTTAACAAATTCCGCTCCGATTACGATTCTACCAGTAAGAGAAAACCGTAACTTACTAACGCCTAATTTTTTAGATAGTACAATCTATTCCTTCGGTCTTTTAGCTGTTGTTAACATTCCCTGAAACAGTAGTCTTTCTTCAGACAATAATATGATTGTACTCACTTTCTTACTAATAGATATAAACTGTATAAAAGATATAACGAACCTGATTCGAACCACAAATGAAGCAATTTTTACCTGTTTGCCTTCTATTTTTAATGTTTCCTGGTTGGATACATGCACAATCTATGTGCAAAAACCCAGAAATTATTGTCGCAGATGGAAATAAGTATACAAACTCTACAAGTGTGGATTTAAGCATCCATTGCGACCATGCTTACCAAATGCTCATTAGCAACCAACAAGATTTTAGCGGTGCAAAATGGGTGGCTTATCAAAAGAAAATACTCAACTGGGCCCTGGATGCGGTGGACGGAGACAGAGCCGTTTATATAAAATTCAGAGATGAAAACTACCAGGAATCAAAAGTTGTGTCGGATAACATCCTATTGGATTTAACCCCTCCTCAAAACCCCTTGGTAAGTATCGAAGTGCCCGGAAAAGCCACTAACGATCCCTCTCATGTTGTAGATGTATCTTTACAAGCCACTGATGCCAAGTATTTTATGATCAGCAACCAAAATACTTTTATCGGCAAAAAATGGAGGTTGTACCAGGAAGCCATACAAGGTTGGCAGTTGGAAAAAGGGAACGATGGCTACCATGGTGTATATGTCAAATTCAGAGATGTGGCAGGAAATGAAACAGATGTCATTTCCGACCAAATTCTCATCGACACCGAAGCGCCTGTCATGGGAAAGGTTGTTATAGACCAGGGTGCGGAATTTACCATTCAACAAAACAGAATGGTGGAATTGAGTATTTCGGCCAGAAATGCCGATTCAATGATGGTAAGCCAAGAGAAACAATTCGGAGAAGCTACCTGGGAAATCTACCAAACGCAAAAGGCATGGACGTTAACAGGTGACCAAGGGCCCCAAATTATCTATGTAAAATTTAAAGATAAAGTAGGAAATGAGTCTGAAACCGCTTCAGACGAAATTGTTTTAGACACGACTCCTCCTTCCAACTGTATGGTTGTTATTGACAATGGAGCTCCTAAAACCCATCACCTCGACAAAATGGTTGAACTGAAATTACTTGCCAGTGATGCCCAACAAATGATTATCAGCAATCACTCAAGCTTTAAAGGAGGACGCTGGCGACTTTACCAGGAACGCATCCCCAACTGGCGACTCGATGGAGAGGAAGATGGATATAAGTCCATTTACGTGCGTTTTAAAGACAAAGCTGGCAATGTCAGCAGCACTTATAAAGCAGACATTATTTTGGAAAGAGGGTTTTAATCCGTTCCAAGCGAGTCTTCATAGCTATTTCAATCCCTGTTTCATTGAACAGGGATTTTTTTCTACCTTCCAACCAGCCCAACAGTTTGCCGTCTTCCCTATTAGGTCATCATCAAAAAAACAGGGTTTAACATATCGGCATCCCTGTATGCTAAACCCTGTAATGCTCTTAAAGAGTATCAACAACTAAAATATATCTCGTATCTCTTTCTTGATATAATTTAACGCCTCGCTTGGAGAATCCCTTTCTTGCTCCAATACCAGTTCAAAGATTTTTTTGGCCAACTCCACAGAAGGTCCTTCGGGTTTACATTCTCGGGCCGAGTTATTTACAATGGAAATCATATCTTCTTTCGCTTTCCGGATCAGCTCCCAGGCTTCGTCACTCATATAAATCTGTTGAGATAAGTTATGGTTATACTCTTGGCGAATTTCATGGGTAAGAATATTTTGAAACTGACTTACATTATACGAACCATCATTCAGACGGGTAATTAAGTTATTGGGAGTAATACGCTCCAAAAAAATTGCCATCCTCTCATACGCCTGTAAACGCAAAGGGAGCACTTCTTTATTAGAATCTCTTTTCAGATTATTCAGCGTAATTTCAAATTGTTTTTGTAGGAAAGATTTTACTATCAAGTAAACAGCATAAAGAACAATCACCGCAGGTAAGGTGATTTTTAAAATGTCAATAAATGCATCCATAGTGTACTAGGTCAAAAAGTTTTGTTTGAAAGGTTAAACTTAAATTGAAATACAGTGAAAAAAAATCTATTCGAAAAAATTTTTGGCTTTTGGCCGTAGTAGGGAGGGTTTCTTATCAAAAACAGTGAAAAAGTCTCCTCTTTTCAAGGATTACCACCCAATAGTCAATATATAATAACTTCCTCATTCATTTGATTATTCTGATTATACTTGATAAATTTTCACTTGAACTTTTTGAGGCTTTTCAAAAGCTCAGGTTCATACATTATTATTCTCACCAATTTGAAAGCAACACATAAAATGAAAGAGGTATTTATTGTATCAGCAGTGCGAACGCCTATTGGAAGTTTTGGGGGCCAATTTGCCAACTTACCGGCAACCCAATTGGGAGCCATAGCGATCAAGGGCGCATTGACCAAAGCGCAAGTAGACCCTAACTGGATCAATGAAGTCTTTATGGGAAATGTAGTGTCTGCCAATTTGGGGCAAGCACCTGCCCGGCAAGCGGCAATTCACGCAGGTATTGGCTATGAAGTCCCTTGTACTACGGTGAATAAAGTTTGTGCTTCCGGAATGAAATCTATCATGTTCGGAGCTCAGTCCATCATGTTGGGTATCAACGACCTTGTCGTGGCCGGCGGCATGGAAAGTATGTCAAACATTCCCTTTTACCTGCCTAAAGCCCGCTTTGGATACGGCTATGGAAACGGAGAATTAGTGGATGGACTGGCAAAAGACGGGCTTTCCGATGCCTACAGCCATGCAGCCATGGGAACTTGTGCCGACAAAACCGCGAAAGAATATGCTATTACCCGGGAGGAACAGGACGAATATGCCATTAACTCCTATAAACGCTCGGCTGAAAGTACCCAAAAAGGCCTTTTCAAACAAGAAATTGTCTCTGTGGAGGTGCCTCAACGAAAAGGCGACCCATTGGTCATTGAAGAGGATGAAGAATTTAAAAAAGTAAAATTTGAAAAGATCCCTCAACTAAAACCCGTTTTTTCGAAAGACGGAACCGTCACCGCAGCCAATGCCAGTACCATTAATGACGGAGCTTCTGCCCTCATTTTGGCTAGTGCGGAAAAAGTCAAAGAACTTAACCTCAAGCCCATCGCCAAAATTTTAGCCTTTGCCGATGCCGCCCGCGAACCGGAATGGTTTACCGTAGCTCCCACAATGGCCGCACCCAAAGCCGTACAACGCGCAGGTTTGAAGTTGGACGATATCGATTACTTTGAAGTCAATGAAGCTTTTGCGGTAGTAGCTTTGGCCTTTGGAAAAGTATTGGAAATCGACCCGGCAAAAATGAATGTGTTAGGGGGAGCCGTCTCCTTAGGTCATCCTTTAGGCGCATCCGGAGCCCGTATTGTCACTACTTTGAGTAATGTACTCCAAGCCAAATCCGGTAGTAAAGGATTGGCCGCTATTTGTAACGGAGGTGGCGGAGCCTCAGCCTTAGTGATCGAAAAGGTTTAACTGGCTTCGATTGGCTGGTTGAAATTACTTCACTCCTTTCTGCTGGAGTGAAGTAATTTTTGCACCAATCTTTTTGTATACATCTGCTTTTCCTCGTTGCCCTCCTCTACCCTCCATATAAATAAGTTTTTATCCACTGATATAAGATCGTTTTCTGTTCTGCCCAAATTCCACGTATATTTTCAAAAAAACTCATTCACAGGCAAATCAAAGCAATATTTATGGCTCGAAAAAAGAAAAGCAATAAACCCTTATTTATCTTCCTTATGCTTATCATTGGGGTAATCGTAATTGTGGGGATAATTGGCAAACAGCAAGGCTGGATTGGTAAACAAGCCGCCCAAACGGTAGAGCTGGCAAAGGCCAAACCTGCTACCATTGTGGAGCAAGTAAGTGCCTCTGGTAAAATCCAACCTGTGGAAGAAGTGAAAATCAGCCCTGAAGTATCCGGAGAGATCCGGGAAATTTTTATTGAAGAGGGTGATTCGGTACATGCAAACCAGTTACTTTTAAAAATTCGCCCCGATAATTTGAAATCCATCTTGGACCAAACAGTAGCCAATTTGAATACACAAAAGGCAAACCTGGCACGAACCAAAGCACAACTGGCCCAAGTCAAAGCGGAGTTTGTCAAAACAGAACTCGATTATACACGGAACAAAGACCTCTTTGAGCAAAAAGTAATTTCTGCAAAGGATTTTGAAACCAGTAAAGCCAGCTACTTGGTGGCCAAAGCCAATCTAGAAGCCGCAGAACAAGGGGTGAAAGCTTCGGAATATACGGTAATAAGCTCCGAAGCATCGGTAACGGAGGCGCGTGAAAACTTGGCCCTTACCAGCATTTATGCACCCATGGCCGGGATTGTGACCCGGCTGGATGTAGAAAAAGGAGAGCGTGTGGTCGGAACCAAACAAATGGCCGGAACGGAAATGCTCAGTATTGCCAACTTAGATGAGATGGAAGTACGTGTGGATGTCAATGAAAATGATATTATCCGGATCAGTATGTATGATACGGCAATTATAGATGTAGACTCTTATTCGTATACCGGTGAAAAGTTTAAAGGCTTGGTCACGGCAATTGCCAACTCCGCCAATCAGACTCAGGGAATCAGCGCAGAAGCGGTCACGGAGTTTGAGGTCAAAATCCAATTGTTAAAAACCTCTTACAAACATTTGTTAGACAAAAAGCCTCAGGCATCGCCTTTCCGCCCGGGCATGACGGCCAGTGTGGATATCATTACCGAAAGAAAAAGCAATATTCTTTCAGTACCTCTTTCTGCTGTCACGACCCGTTCACGCAAAGACCTTTTGCAAAAAGACAGCACCCAAAACAAACCCAACGCGAGCCATGCAAGTGCAACGTCTAAAGACGATGATATCGTAGAAGTGGTGTTTGTTCATAATTCCAAAGACGGTACTGTAAAATTACGCGAAGTAAAAACCGGCATTAGTGATTTTGAAAACATCGAAATTCTGGAAGGAGTTGAAGACGGAGAAGAAGTGGTGAGTGGCCCTTATTTACAGGTTTCCAAACTCTTAAAAAACGGAGACCTGGTGAAAACAGAAGAAAAAGGAAAGAAACAAGGTCAACTCGCCCAAAAAGACAACTAGCCTAGTTCATAAAATACACTTAAAGAGCTTAGCCATAGCATCAAAAAAGTCCGGTGAGTACTCACCGGACTTTTCTTTTTATAAAATAGATAAGAGCATGTTTTAATTTCACCCTTCGGGTTAAAACACCCATTTCAGAAGCCTCAGTACAGTATTTTGAGAACCCTATTTTACCGCCGTGGGGCGGTCTCCCGAAGGAGCATCTCCCACTACGAATTTCGAACATGCTCTAAAGCGAAAGAATCAGAGAACCTCATTCTTTCGCTTTCAATAATTTATACAATTACTTCCAATACGACTTTTACATCATCCAGATCCAACTCTCTTGGAGAGGTCAAATCATTTACAAAGTCCAGTGCCAAAGCTTGTGTTTCCAAACACACATACTCTTTGTGAGCATTCAGTGCTGCCGTCACCAAGGCTTCTTCGTCTTTCACTTTGATTTTGATTTTATCTTGTACCTCAAGTCCCATATCTTTCCGGATATTTTGTACCCGGTTCACTATTTCCCTTGCGATCCCTTCTTCCCGTAATGCATCGGTGATGGTGATGTCCAAAGCGACAGTCACACCGTTGTCGCTGGCCACAGACCACCCCGGAATATCCTCCGAAGAGATTTCCACATCTTCCAGTGTCAGGTTGATTGCTTCATCTCCTATCTGTAAAGCAAAACTATTTTCGCGTTCCAGTTGACTGATATCTTCTTTGGTAAACTGGTTAATCGCAGCGGAAATACCTTTCATCAACTTTCCATACTGTTGACCTAACTTTCTGAAATTAGGCTTAATTTTCTTCACCAATACTCCCGATGAGTCATCGATAAACTCCACTTCCTTGATATTTACCTCTGACTTTATGATCTCTTCCACGGCTTTGATCTGGGTAGTAACCTTGGCATTGATATCCGGGATCATGATTTTGGACAAAGGCTGACGCACCTTGATTTTGTCCTTTCTACGCAATGAATGTACGAGAGAAGAAATCCGTTGAGCCAAGCTCATTTTCTCTTCCAAATCGATGTTGATTGCAGCTTCATCACAAGCCGGGAAAGAACACAAGTGTACTGACTCCTCATGGTCTTGCTGAGTCGTAGCATTCAAATCCTGATACAATCGTTCTGCATAGAATGGTGCCACCGGACTCATCAATTTGGCAATCGTACGGAGACAGGTGTATAACGTTTGATAAGCAGCGCGTTTGTCTTGGTTATATTCACCTTTCCAAAAGCGTTTTCTATTCAAGCGCACATACCAGTTACTCAAGTCATCGATGGTAAATCCTTGAATCGCCCGGGCAGCTTTAGTCGGTTCGTACTCATTCAAAGCAGTATCCACCTCTTTTATCAAAGAATTCAGCCTGGAGATAATCCAGCGATCGCTTTCCGTACGCTCAGCCAATGGTACCTCTTCCTCTGCATACGTAAATGCATCCAAATTAGCATAAAGTGCAAAGAAAGAATAGGTATTATATAAAGTACCAAAAAACTTCCTTTGTGTTTCTTGCACACCGTTGATGCTGAATTTTAAGTTATCCCAAGGCGGAGCATTTTCCACTATGTACCATCTCACTACATCAGCACTGTACTTCCCGATGGTTTCAAACGGGTCGATGACATTGCCCAGACGTTTGGACATTTTGTTACCTGTTTTATCCAGCAACAACCCTGTAGAAACCACATTCTTAAATGCCACACTGTCTTTCAGCATGACTCCCAAAGCGTGCAAGGTAAAGAACCAGCCACGGGTTTGGTCCACCCCTTCCGAAATGAAATCAGCGGGAAAACTTTGCTCGAAGATCTCCTCATTTTCAAACGGGTAATGCCATTGCGCATATGGCATGGCCCCGCTGTCAAACCATACATCAATCAAGTCCTCCTCCCGCTTCATCGCTTCTCCATTGGCACTCACCAAGATGATTTCATCTACATACGGGCGGTGCAAGTCAAACTCTTCTACCAAGACTCCCCCTTTTGTATATTTGGAATCGGCAGGCATTACTCCTGCTTCCACCGCCTTTTCCACTTCTGCCTGCAATTCGGCAATAGAACCTATGCATTTTTCCTCATTGCCATCTTCCGTTCTCCAGATCGGTAAAGGCGTCCCCCAATATCTTGAACGGGACAAATTCCAATCCACCAGGTTTTCCAACCAGTTGCCAAACCGACCGGTTCCGGTAGCTTGAGGCTTCCAGTTAATGGTATTGTTCAACTCTACCATTCGGTCTTTCACGGCAGTTGTACGGATAAACCAGCTATCCAAGGGATAGTACAATACTGGCTTGTCAGTACGCCAGCAATGCGGATAGTTGTGTTCGTATTTTTCAACCCTAAAGGCCCGGTTCTCTTCCTTCAGTTTAATGGCGATCAGAACATCCGTAGGTTTAAACTTCGGGTCTGCCTGTACACCGGCATCTTCGTACTCCGGTTTTACATACTTTCCGGCAAAGTCAGTCACCTCTTTAACGAAACGTCCTTGTTTGTCTACCAACGGAGAGGGCTTTCCATTCTCATCTTCTACCAAGACGGAAGAAATACCGTTTTGTTGACAAACCCGGAAGTCATCCGCACCAAAGACGGAAGCCGTATGTACGATTCCGGTACCTTCTTCCGTATTCACAAAGTCACCGGGAATCACGACAAAAGCCTTTCCTTCCGGTTGTACATAAGGCATTAGTTGCTCATAGGCCATCCCCACCAGGTCTATCCCTTTGTGTTCCCCTACTACCTTATAAGGAATTTTTTCTTTCTCTTTTCCCTGATAGCTTTCCAATTTCAGCTCTTTATCTTTCTCGGAAAAGAACCTTCCGAAAATATCTTTCGCCAAAATGACACTGATCGGTTTAAAAGTGTACGGGTTATAGGTTTTTACTTTCAGATAGGTGATTTTTTCTCCTACGGCCAACGCACAGTTGGACGGTAAGGTCCAAGGAGTAGTGGTCCAAGCCAGGAAAAATACTTCCTCTTCCTCTTCGTCAAACAACCTCTCCGAAGCCTCATTTTTCACTACCTTGAATTGTCCAACCACCGAAGTATCTTTCACACTTCTATAGCAACCGGGCATATTCAATTCGTGCGAACTCAAACCGGTACCTGCTGCCGGAGAATAAGGTTGTACGGTATACCCCTTGTACAAGAGGTCTTTGTTGTATAACTCTTTCAACAAAGCCCAAAGAGACTCAATATATGCCTTTTCAAAAGTGATATAAGGATTATCCAAGTCTACCCAATAGCCTACTTTTTCGGTCAGTTCGTCCCATTGGGATTTGAACTTCATCACCGCCTCCCGGCACTTTTGATTGTACTCTTCTACACTGATTGTCTTTCCGATATCATCCTTGGTGATGCCCAAGTCTTTCTCTACCTTCAGTTCTACGGGAAGGCCATGAGTATCCCATCCGCCCTTGCGTTTTACCTGAAACCCCTTAAGCGTTTTATATCTACAAAAAATATCTTTAATAGTCCGTGCCATCACGTGGTGAATCCCAGGTGCACCGTTTGCTGATGGCGGCCCTTCATAAAAAGTAAAAGTCGGTTTTCCTTCCCGGGTTGAGATGGATTTTTCGAATACTTTATTGGTTTTCCAATAATCCAGTACTTCCTCTCCAACTTTCGTCAAGTCTAACTGTTTGTACTCTTTAAACTTCATTTTTCTGTAGATACATTTATGATACTGAACTATACAAAGTTATCTCTGTATGATAATTCTGCTTTACATCTGAAAATTCTTCCCCCTCTGTTCGAGCCAAAGGAAGGCCAACACTTCTTACAGCCCTCATCTCTGCTTTATCCCTCCCACTTGAAGACCATAGAATTTGCAAAGGTAGTTATTTTTTACTAATAAGCGCAGCTCCCTGCCAAGAAGGAAGATTTCACAGATTCTTCATACAGAGTCTTTTACTTCTTGCTTCCTGTTTCTTATTTTGCCTTTCGAAAGAGTAATGATTTTGAGGGGTAAAGTAAGTGCTTAACTTTCAGCAAAAAGCGCAGGTTTTGGGCACCCAATCCATATCCGACAGCAAATTTTAGCGGTTTTCAACGACTGATATAATGAGAACTCTCAGAATTACTAACTCCCAGGGTAAGTGATTAACAGAATGGAATTTTTTATCCTATTTATAATGGAAAACACGGCTCAGGAGGAAGTAAAACTTCTTCGGTTTTAAAATTTATAATTTACTTTGTATCTCAAGCCTTGTAAATGCCATAAGCTAATTTGTTGCCGGGCGATTTGGATGATATTTTCCAATCATTGTTGAATAAAAAGCATGAAAGTAACTATTAAAGAAGAGAACATATTGTTTGATGATTTTCTGAAAATCAAGGAAGGAAAACTTCAATTTGAACGGTTTGATGGCAGTATGAGCCCGGAAGTGCGTTTTTTAAAGGGCGAGCGGGGAGATTCAGTAACCGCAATTGTATGGCACAAAACCCGGCAGAAGCTTCTATTCACCAAACAATTCCGTTATCCTACGTTTGAAAAAGGGCCAGGCTGGTTGGTGGAATTAGTAGCGGGCTCTATGGAAAGCGGAGAAGACCCTCAAGCCTGTATCTTACGGGAAGTAGAGGAAGAATTAGGCTACAAAGCCCGGCAAGCCCGGTTGCTTCATCAATTTTATTCCTCTCCCGGAGGAAGCTCAGAGCGCATGTTTTTGTTCTATATAGAGGTAACGGAAGAAGAAAACACATATAACGGCGGTGGCTTGGATACCGAAAACGAAGACATTCAACTCATCGAATGGTCTATGGAGGAAGTTTGGCAAGCTTATTTGCAAGGTGAAATCCAGGATGCCAAAACCCTGATCGGAATTCTATGGTTGAAAATGCATACCCCCACTCCCTGACTGTAAACACTTTCCCTTAAACTAACCATGCTTAAACCGGCAAATTAAAATAGCATTTCGGTTTTTACTTTAATTAATCTACGTATGCTTGAGATTACTGATTTACGTGCTTCTTCTCTATTGCTAAGTAAGGATTTTGAAATGGATGAAATCCGATTGCCTGACAACCCCGAGGATGCCTTCCGGCATTTGCACAAACTACTGAGTCAAAAGATTGGCTATTTGCTCGATCATGACTTTGAACGCCTGATGTCAATTTGTTATATAATCGACTTGAAGGAAGAAAAAGTAAAGGAAATTTTGTCGGGATTACAGGCCGGAAATATCGCTGAAAACTTGGCGAACTTAATCATCCAACGGCAATTGCAAAAAGTTGAGATCCGCAGAAAATACAGCCCTCCTTCCTAAGAAAGGGAGAAGGATTGAAGAGTTGAAGAGCTGAAGGATTGAAGGGTTGTAGAAGTAAATGAAACAAGCTATTTCATACTTGGTAAAATTTCCGAAAAGGCTAAAGAAGAAACCGGTTTTCCAATATAGGTTTTAAACTGTTGATTGGCATATTTCTCAATCCGGATAATCTGTGAGCGTTCACCGTTCAAATACTCCCAAACTTCCGTCCATTTGCCGGGCAACTTATCCGTAATATCATAAGAATGCCCTTTGCGATAATGCTCTTTATAATAAATACCTTCTTGGTAGTGCAATACATTCCTTGGCTGCCCCACTTTGATAATTTCAACTTGTAAATCAGGATCCAACGCGTGAATATTGGTCAAGCTGAAATCTATAATTTGTTGTTGACCGGTATCTTGCCTGATCAGGATAAACACTGATTCCAAACTGGAGGTCAGTTTAAACATTCGCTCTGTCAAGCCTTGGTTCAAATCGAATTGACTCTCATGAACCACCGACCAAGTTTGAGTTTGGTAATCCAGGATAAATCCGGTGCTCAAATGTTCCAGAGAAACATTCAAAGGATCTTCAATTTCTCTTTGTACAGGCCGGGGCTGCAACTTATTTGCCGGCTGAAAATCATGGCTTTGGTTGTACAAACTCTTCCGGATAGCAGTAAGTTGAGGATACCTTTTCACATAGACAAAACTTTCACATACTTCTTCCAAAATCTTCCTGGCTATTTTCTTATTGACCCCTTTGATCATGGAAGGCATGCGAACCAAATTAATCACCCAACCGATACCGAACCCCAAACCTGTCAGCCAAAAAAGTACCTGTTTGATCCACTTCTCCTGATAGGCATAAGAACTTCCCATAAGAAAGTGGGTCAAATACGCCCAGCCAAGAGTCTTCTTCCGGCTATTAAACCTGCGAAAAACTTCCAGTTGTACTTCTTTGGGAAGCAGGCGCACTTGATCTCTGATAGGTTTTGGCAGGTGTTCGTGAATTTCGGGTATTAACAATGTTTCCATAAGGACTGACAGGGTTTACGCTACAAATATATCATTCAATCTCCTCTGCTTGTAGCAATTGAATAAAATTTCCACATCGCTACTTTATTTAACTCTTTACTTTGCCAAAAGGCTTCAAGTTTTTTGTACGACATTCTCACAAGATCAAAATTGGCACACCTCAACATATTTTTGGCTATTCAAAGTAAGCGAATATTCGCCTACAGTATAACTTATTCGCTGCTGCGATTTTACATTTTATATATGCGCATAAGCAAATTTTGTTAATATTTCGGTATTTGTAAAGACTCCTTAAACTTTAGTCTTTTCCACAAATGACAAACATCCCTATACACTTTTCAAACATTCAGTATAATATTCTGAAATATTAAAAAAAAGCAAAATATTATACTGATTACGGGAAAGTTACAAGGTAGTAAATTTAACTTTAAATTAATATCAAAGTATTGTGAGTAATTTTTAATTCATCTTAAGTTCATAATTCCTTCACAATACAAGCTTCGCTGAATTCTATGTTTGCACTGAAATCAACTATTTCACCTAGAATTATTTCAGCTATGAGTATTGTAAAAACTTTCAGTGTAAGATTTACTTTTTTAGTAGTAGTAGCCTCATTCCTAAGCACCGTAGCATTTGCTGACGGTGAATCAGACAACAACTCAGCAAACATTGAACTTACAGGTATCGGTAAAAGCAAAGCCAAACTTAGCTTAGACAACCTGGAAGGTAAAAAAGTAGCCGTAAAAATCAAAGACCTCGAAGGAAACACGCTTTATGCGAAGTTTTTCAAAAATAAAGAACAGTACAATGTATTGTACGATTTGGGAAGCCTGGAAAAAGGAACCTATAAAGTGGAAGTATTTGTTGCAGGCAAGCAAATTGAAAAATTACTGGATGTAAATGATGGTCGTCTTGCCATCTCAGCTTCCGGACAAAACGATGGAGAAAACTATTCGGGACATGTATACTTTCAAAACAACAAGTTGAAAGTATTCATTAAAAATAACAACCGTCACGACTTAGGAGTACAATTGTACGATATCAACAACAACCTGGTGTACTTCGAAGAAATACAAGACGAAGATAAAATTTTGAAAGTGTACAATTTGACGAAATTAAAGAATGGTGCTTATTCTTATGTAGTGAACTTAGGAGATAAAACATTCACAGAAACATTTGAAATCAGCAAATAAAAAAAACTTCATTTTCATATTTAAGGTGAAAAAGGGAATACAACTTGTATTCTCTTTTTTTTATTTCTACCTGAGAAACTCTCCGGGCTTCTTTAACAATTCTGAAAAAATTGGCTCTGAGGTTTTATTTATTTTTATAAATATGTATTTTCCAACTAATTTTGAGCCCAGACCTACAACTGAACACAAACATGGCACTAGACAAAGCTTCTACAAACAAAACCTTCAACAAATCATTATTTGGCTACAACAAGAAACAGGTAACAGAACATATTGATAAATATCAAACCCGTATCCAAACCTTAGAAAGTAACAACGAGGAGCTGCACACAGAGGTCAGTTCATTGAAGAATGAGGTTTCAGAGTTAAGGGCGATGGAAAAAAGCCTGTTATTTGCCTTACAAGAGGCACAAGAACACAAAAAAGAAATCATCGAAAAGGCCCAAAAGCAAGCCGAACTGGAAGTAAAGAGAGGCCGGATGCATGCCGAAGCCAAAATCCATCAGGCCCGTGAGCATGCGCGTAACATCTTACAGGATGCCAACCTAATGTATAAAAACAAACTGCAAGCCATGCGCAAAGACTTGCAGATTCTGGAACATAACTATCAGGTCATCGACCATCAAACCGACCGGCTCATCGAGGAAATGACCTCCATTATTCACGAGACACTCAGTCGTTTGGAAAAGCTTGCCCGCTTGAAAAAGGTGTCTTTGTTGGAAGAAAAATTGCAAAAAACCAATAAGCTGATTTCACAGAAAATGCCTGATTTGGAAAACGAAGAAAGCATCGTTCCTGAAAATCATTTACCCAAACAAGCCCCCTCCGGAGTAGAAGAAAAAATTCATTCTTCTTATCAAGAAAAGATCCGGACGGTCAAGGATGAAACAGATCAACTCATGTTGGGCATCGATGATTTTGACAACTTTTTTGACCAATTCAATTAACACAAGAGCACTGGTTTCTCCGAAGGCGAAATCAGTCTTTCAATTCCCCTCTCTTCAATGCCATTTGCTGTCCTAAGTCCACAGGTACTTTCTGATTTTTATCAAGCGGATCAACTTTTCGTTGTCGGCTTCCTGTTGTTTTTCGTCTACTTCTATATGCTCCATTTTGCTGCGCTCTTTCCACCATTTGTATAAAACATCCATTTCCTCTTTGACATTTCTATGAAGTTCGGTGTGGCTCCAATCGGTGTATTTATGAATTTCCTCTTTTTCAATACAGTCTACCAATAATTGAAAACAAGCGTGCAACATCACTTCGTCTTTGTCCATCCATTTGGCCGGAAGACTCTCAATAGTTAACAGATTTGCTGGATTCATTTGGGTGTATAGTAAGTGGTTTTGCTCACGAATAAAGAAAATATTTTTCAGCTTACCAAAATGCTTGTTTTCTGGGGACATAACATCATTTAGAGGGATACAAACTTCTTCTTAGCCCGGGAATATTACTTGTGAAACCTCCCCATCTATACAACACCTTCTTCAAATTTTTAGTAAATTGTATAGATTATTCAACAAACCACCGGTGTACGGGATATGCCTTATGGAAATGAAAAAAATCTTTTTGGTCTTAGCTGATATTAGTGGCTACACCGAATTCATCAAGTTACATAAAATCAGCCTGCTCCATGCCGAAGAAATCATCAGCGAACTATTGGAAAGCGTGATCAAAGAATCCTCAACGCCTTTGGTTTTACATGAATTGGAAGGTGACGCGGTGGTATTTTATGCCGAATCGGACGGTAGCCAAGCCATGGCGCAAGATATCTACCGGCAAGCCCAGCAATTTTTTGAAGGCTTTCGCAAAAAAGAAGGGGAATTGATCAGTGATTGCAGAGTATGTTCTTGTGAAGCCTGTGCCAAAGTAGGTCAGCTAAAGTTAAAAATCATCATGCATCATGGAAGGGCTGTTTTTAACAAAATCCGCCACTTCACAAAAATTTCCGGAGAAGACGTGATCCTCGCTCATCGCTTGTTAAAAAACTCCATTCCCCACAAAGAATACTTGTTGATAACAGATGGTTTTTACCAGATCTTAGGCGAAGTAAAAGGCATGATTCCCGAACAACGATGCGAGAATTGTGAAGGCTTGGGACCTATCAATGTAATGGTGCACTACCCCGAAAAAAAACGGATGGACATCGTCCCCCCCAAACGGACATTTTGGAGCAAAGCAAAAATGGTTTGGCGGCTCGACTTGCATATGATTAAGCGTATATTCATTCCCCCGAAAAAATTTCATCACTTACAAATGAGTACAAAACATTAGCAAAGTCAAGTACTCTACTCACTAGTTCACTCAATCATAAATAACGCTATTGACTATAATGTGCTAACGGTCCGGTAGATTTGGCTTATTTATAATCTTGATATATTATAAAGTGCGTGTTGTTATCCAAATGAAAACAACACGCACTTTTGTATGCCGGCTGAATAAATCAACTGCTCAACCTACCTTGCTTCATAAGAAGAGTGCTTGGGCGATTTATATTCATTTCCATTCAGCTTTTCCATTATATAATCAATCGCTTTTTCCAACTGAAGATCGTTTCCTAGAGCCAATTGGGTAGGATCTTCCGGCACCTCGATATCCGGTTCCACTCCATGGCCTTCTTTAAACCAAGTACCATCCGGATTGTACATACGGAAAGTGGGCACCGTAACACTTCCTCCGTCAATCAATGAAGGGGCTCCGGATATCCCGATCAAACCACCCCAGGTACGACTACCGATCAATGGCCCTAATCCGGCTTTCCGGAAGTAATCCGGGAAGGCATCGCCCCCGGAACCGCTCCATCCATTGATCAACATGGCTTTGGGGCCAAAATTAGCCGTTGGAGGCCAAACCCAATCCTTTCCATCCCGTACGGCCCAATAAGCCAAAGGTTTGCGATTGAGCAACTCAATAAACCGGTCGGGAATTTGCCCTCCGTTATTAAACCGCTCGTCAATCACCAGGCCTTCCTTATGCCGTTGTCCGGCAAACTGCCTTACCAATTCGTTCTGCCCGTCAATTCCGGTACTTCTTACATAAATATATCCGATTTTTCCACCACTGGCCTCCTCTACTTTTTGTCGTTTTGCTTCTATCCAAGCCAGGTGTCGTAAGCGGGTTTCGGAGTTAAGAGTTTTTACAATTACTTTCCTTGCCGTAGCCAGCTCTGGTTTCTCGTTGACCAATAATTCCACTACTTTTTCCCCTAATCCCTGAAAGGCATGATAAGGTTCAAACTCTATGGAAAGCGGTACGCCATTGACAGCCAAGATATAATCTCCTTCCTTCACATCTACACCCGGCATCGCCAAAGGCGAGCGTACTTCGGCATCCCAAGCCGCACCTTTGATAATTTTCCCAATCCGGTAATGTTCACCGCTAATATCCCAATCAATGCCCAGGTAGCCTACATTTTGTTTTGAAGCTTGTTCGGTATCTCCTCCGCCCCGGTAAGTATGGGAGGCATTCAGTTCTCCGATCAACTCTCCCAACACAAAGTTCACATCCCAACGGGTAACGGCATCCTCCAATAACTTGCCATAACGTTCCCGCATGGCAGACCAATCGACCCCGTGCATATTTTTATCATAAAAATAATCTCTTTCCAAACGCCATCCCTCCGTAAATATCTGCTTCCACTCCGCTTTGGGGTCTACCACCATTTTCATTTCCTGTAAAGGCAATGGTTTTTCCAGCTTCTGCCCTGCCTCCAAGGATACGATTCCCGAGTTGTCCTCTTGTTTGAAGACCAATACTTTTTTGCCATCGGCCGACAACTCATAAGCATCCACACCTTGAATTACCGTTTGCTCTTTTCGCTTTTCCAAATCGAAGTACTTCAGAGCAGATTTCTCTTCGCTTGCTCCGGTATTAGGAAAATGAAGGTAGGTTAATTTTCCTTTAGCAGCTCTCAACCTACTGTAATTGCCCGGTTGGGGAGGCAAGATTACCATACGTTCTTCCAAACCCTCCAAATCAATCGTGACTTCTTTCTTTTCCTCCTTGTCATTTTCCTCTTCTTTTTCCACCCTTACTTCATCATTTTTAGGTGCCAAGGGAGAAAGCACCTCTTTGCGAAGGCAAATAGCCGCCAAATGAGTCGAATTCGGATAGACAAACGAATAATCAAAATTACCATATATTGGATTCAGATGATTATCGGTAGTCACATACAGGTAGTTGCCTTCGGGATCAAAAACAGGGTTATTCGCATTGTAAAACCCGGAAGTTACCTGATGCCGGCTTTGGTTTTGTACATCGTAAAGAAAAATGCCATTGTGTTGGTTATCCAAACCTCGTGCATACGCAAGCCAACGACTGTCTGCCGACCAACTGGCAGAAAAGTCATACTGCCCGCCATACATCATCCACAAGCCTTGGTCTACTTCCTGAATGCGGTTCTTTTCCCGGTCAAAAATTTTGATACGGCTGGTTTGATCCACAAAAGCCAGCTTCTTACTATCAGGCGACCAAAACAGATGATAGCGAAAGCCCGGTCCCAAAGATGTCACCTTGCTGACGGACTCATTCTTTTGTACATCCATGATTGTCAACTCATATTCTCCGGAAGCATCGCTCCAATAAGCAATGAATTTTCCGTCAGGCGACCAGGCGGGAAAACGCTCGGCTGTACCACTGGAATGGGTCAGGTTTTTTACATATCCCTCTTCAGCAGGCAGGGAAAATATTTCGCCCCGGGCTTCTACCAATGCCCGCTTTCCGTCCGGGGAAATATTCATATTTTGAACATATTTTTCTACCGATTCGGTCCGGGGCACTAAGAACTGTTGATCAGTCACTACATTGATTTTCACTTCTTTGTATTCCTGTGAAGCCAGATTCATCAAATACAAATTGCCTCCGGCTTCAAATACCAATTCTTCCGGCCCTATCGAAGGGAAATGAACGTCAAAATCTTTAAACCGGGTGAGTTGACTCGTTTGTTGGGTATGGAGGTCATGTACCCAAATATTATAGCGTTGTGCCGGGCCTTGGTCGGACAAAAAGTACACCTTGTTTCCATGCCACATGGGGAGTTCGTCATTACTCGCTTTGGATGTAATTTTACTGGATGAATAATCTTCCAAATTAAAGAGAAGAATATCTGCGGCCCAACCACCCCGGTATCGCTTCCAGGTCCGGAACACCCGGGAACGATCGGTAAAGGCAATTTGCTTGCCATCAGGAGAAAAACTGCCGAACTCAGCATATGCTATAGGGAGGCGCTCGGCCATTCCTCCGGCCGGACTGATCAGGTAGAACTGACTAAAACGTTGGCGTCCACTTCTCCGGGTGGAAGCAAACAGGATCCGTTCACCCTCCGGATGCCAGTCAACCATCCGGTCAGTACTTCCATGATAAGTTACCCGCTTAGCCAGTCCACCGGTAGAAGAGACGACAAAAACATCGGTATTGCCATTGTAATTCCCACTGAAGGCAATCTGAGAGCCATCGGGAGAAAAACGGGGGAAAGACTCCTCTCCTTTGGGAGAACTCAATTTTACGGCCGTTCCTCCCTCTTTGGGAACTACCCAAATATCCCCGGCATATACAAAACAAATCTGCGTTTGCGACACATCCGGATGCCGTAACATCCGAGCATTTACCTGGGCCTTGACCTCAGGAATTTCCAAAAGAATGAAACAGCTTAAAAAGCATATAAATGATAAAACTCTCATAGTATAGTTTATTTATTGGTCATTATAGGCCGAATGAAAAGTTAAAACTGCTCAATAAACTAATAATATTTTGGTAGATAAATAAGGAAATTTTAAGAGAGGCTAAAAATTGTTATCAGTTGACCAAGAAGCCGGATTAATGGAATCTTCGGAAGAAAGGATGGGATACTTTTAATAAAAATAAAGAGAAGAAGGGTTTTTCCTCACAAGAGCCAAGGATTCGCTTTGCTTTATTTAAAATCATTCTAAATAAACTTGCCCAAATATAGATTCCTCAGTATGTTTGCCCCTCTTTAAAACCATTCTAAAAAATACGATTCGAAATAGAGGGTATGCAAAGCGCTCCATTACACCTACAGGATTTAAAAACCTTTGAAAAAGTCTATACACTTTATTGGAAGAAAGTCTATGGGGTTTGTTATGCACATACAAAAAACACGGAAGCCGCCCAGGAAATGGTACAAGACATTTTTTGCTCCTTATGGGAACGTAGGAATTCTTTAGAAATCTCCGGACCTATTGAACACTATTTGGTGAGGGCGGCAAAATTAAAAGTGATCGATTTTTATCGTCAAAAGAGCCAAAAAGAAGAATTGTTGGGACACAACTTAACAGAGCTTTGCGATCATCAATTGTGCATCGAGAACGAAGTCTATTACAACGATGCTTCCCGCCAAGTGAATGAATTGGTGGATAGGCTTCCCTGCCAATGCAAAAAGGTGTATAAACTCAGCAGGGAAAAGGGCATGAACACCCGGGAAATTTCATCCGCTTTATTGATATCCGAAAAAACCGTCAAAAACCACCTCACCAAAGCACTGAACTTCTTGCGGGAAAATTTGTCCGTATACTCCTAAATACGAGTCCTTATTAATAACCACATTACTAAGATGAGTTTTGGAAAAAAATCTGCTTCTCAACTCATTTAAAAGAAAGCAAAATACCCTTGCCTTCATACTCTGTTTTTAATTTCATCTGCTACCACAGCCATTGCGTCACTCGAACGGACTCACCTGCACAGAATTGGCACTTATCGAAGCCGCTGTAACCACCAAGTCGTCATACCAAATCCCGTATGGAAAAACCGGAGCTTTACATATGACTGATCAGCCAAGATATCGCTAAGCAAACTCGTCATAGAATAAGAACCTGGTGTCCTCTGTCATCTCAAAGTTTTCCGGTACCCGGCGTTAAGGTATTCATAAAGAGGGGCTCACTAGTAGATTACAAGCATTTCCTTAAAATTAGAGCAAACTATAAAGCATTGATTTCGTAATTGAATCATAGAGGAAAACTAAAAAAATCAACATATTTGTAAGCAAAGCAACGAACTTGTGAAATAATACAGCCCCTGAATAAATTTGGGAAGCAACCTCTATTTCCCAACAAAGGAAATATTTCACGTTTCCATTCATGGGAGAACGGAACGTATTTTTGAAAATGAACCGGAGGCCTGCAAGGTTTGCCGGATGCTATTTTTACCATTAGCATAAAATATTAATCCAGTATCAAAGAAATGAAAATCAACCCGGCTAAAACCAAACGATCCTCTTCAGAGCACAGACAGGAGAGTGCTCATAAACATTATCAACAAGGACTGGAAAACGAAAAGGATATTTCGTATGCAGTCTCCTGTTATGAAAAAGCGCTGGATGAACATCCGGATCATTGGAAGACGCATTTCCGCCTGGCTTTACTCCTGGCCCGGGAGAATCAAACAGAACAAGCCTTACATCATATACTGAAAGGTATCGAGGTAAGTTGCTCGGCCGGTCAATTCCAAGGCTGGGACAATTTTACTCAAGTAGTGAACCTGGCTCAACATGAAATTCTATCCTTGACGGAGACCATCCGGAGACTTTCTTCCGAGCCACAAACGGTCTGTCTGGGGCACTTGTATATGCTGACCGGGGACAACAATAGAGCCTTACAGGAGTACAATCAAAGCAAAAAACACACACTAAAAACCGAAACCTTTCATTTGCTCAAAGGACTCGCTGAAGCAAATGAAAATCAATTGAAAAAAGCCTTTTCTTCTTTTTCCAATTGCCTACGGAGCAATCCCAAACACTTATACGCCTATCTGGAAAGGGGAAAAGTAAAAAATGCACTGGGCTATTACGAATGGGCCATGGAAGACTATCACCTGGTCATCGAGAGGAAGTCCAACTGTGCAGCGGCTTTTTATCACAGAGGGAAATCCGCCTATGCCTTAGGAGATTTTGCTCTTGCCTTAAAAGACTTTACCCATAGCCGCCAACTTGACCCGGATGGTCATTTCCCTTTTTACCATACGTGTCTGTTGGAAACGCCTTTAAAGGAACAGGCAAAGCAACTCAACAATTTTTCCTATGCCATTGATTTTGACATTTCACTCCACAAAGAAGAAAATTTACAAGGGCTTGAACAGCTTTTAAAAAAAGAATACACTTTGGCAATAGACTGTTTTTCTAGAATTATAGCCCGTCAAACCACCCAAAGCGCATTGCATAACCGGGGTTTGGCCAAGTTTTTATCCGGTGATGTGGAAGGAGCCCTACAGGATTATAAGCTATTATTCGCCCAATATTCCGGAACATCCCAGGCACATTTGAACATGGGGCTTATCCTTTTTGCTTTAGGTGATAAAACAGAATCCCTGGAAGAGTTTGCAAAAGCACTTAGGCTCAAGCCCAAAGAAGGGAAAATGTATTATAACAGAGGAAATGTAAAGGCTGCCTTAGGAGACAGAAACGGTGCATTGAATGATTTCAGCCACACCATACAACTCAACCCGGAAGATGCCAATGCTTATGGTAACCGCGGCATCGTGAAAAAGATGTCAGAAGGGCAATCTGATACCCTACAGGATTTGTCCGAGGCAATTAGGTTAAAAACAAACAATCCCTGGGTATATATGCAAAGAGGCTTCATATGGGCCGAGCTCAAGAAGTTTCATTTTGCGTTCAAAGATTTTAACCAGGTAGATCGTCTGGGATTGATAGATTTTGAATTCTTTTACCGGAAGGCAACATTTCTACTTGAACAAGGCTATGATCACCAGGCCTTGCAGGATTTGAACCGGGCGTTATCCATAAACCCATCCCATATAGACACCTACTACAAAAGAGGCATGGCCAACAAAAAAAACGGACAACTTTCTCAGGCTCTACAGGATTTGAATTATGTGCTCCAACACCAACCCAACAATATTGATGCATATTTCGAGCGGGGGCTGATAAAACAAAAACTGAAAGACCAACAAGGAGCTTTGGAAGATTTTAATCAGGTCATTCAAGCCCAACCGGAACATCAAAAAGCCCATCTCCACCGGGCAAAAATCAAAGCTTCTCTCAATGACACCCAGGGAGCGTTGAAAGATTACTCTTTGATTCTTGAGCACAACCCTGAAGATCTGAATACCCTTTTCCAAAGGGGACTGAACAGACTTGACTCCGGTGACCATAAAGGAGCGCTGGAAGACTATAACCGGTACATAACTTTAAACCCCAATAGCCAAACTGCCTATTACAACAGGGGCTTGGCAAAATCAAACTTGGGGAAGCCCCAGGAAGCCATGGAAGACTATACACGGGCTATCGAGATAGATCCCCAATTTACCAATTCTTACTTGAACCGGGGAAACTTAAAGTCAGACTTAGGGGATAAACGAGGAGCTTTGGAAGATTATAACCAAGTAGCACAAATCAACCCTAAGCTTGCAAATAATTTCTTCAACAGGGCCATTGTACTCGATCAAATAGGAGAGCATCAAAGAGCCATTGAAGATTACACTCGTTATCTTGAATTTGTTCCCGGAGATGCAGAAGCTTATTTAAACCGGGCAAATATCAAAAGTACTCTACAAGACTTTACAGGAGCTACGGAAGATTTTAACCGGGCTCTCCAAATTAACCCTCAGTATGCAAATGCATTGAATGACCGGGGCAATACAAAAAAAGAGATGGGTGACCTGGAAGGTGCTATACTGGATTTTAACCGGGCCATCGGGATTAATCCAAAGTGGGAAATTCCTTATTTCAACCGGGGGCTTGCTAAAGAGGCCATGGGAGATTACGGAGGAGCCATAGACGATGCAAACCGGGCCATAGAGCTCAACCCGGAATATGCAGATGCCTATAATATGCGGGGAAACAACCAAACCACACTGGGAATGATCAGCAACGCACTGCAAAATTTCACCCGGGCCATCGAACTCAATGCAAATAATGCGATCTATTATTATAACCGGGGCATCGCCAAAGCAGCGGTCAAAGATCAAACCGGAGCCATGAAGGATTATACAAAAACCCTTCAAATCGACCCCAACTATGCCGTTGCATATGATAACCGGGCCAGTATTAAACTCAACTTGAAAGATTATCGTGGAGCCATGGAGGATTGTACCCGTTCTATCAAACTGAGGCCAAACAACGATGTACCCTACTTTAACCGGGCCATTGCCAAAAGTGCCTTGAAAGACTATCAAGGCGCGGTTGAGGATTACTCGGAAGTAATCAAACTATACCCTGAAGATGCCGAAGCCTTTCATCATCGAGGAAAAGCCAAAAAAAATCTGAACGATTTTTCCGGGGCCCTACACGATTTTTCACAGGCAATTCTATGTAACCCTAACTACTCCTTGGCTTATAGCAACAGGGGCTATTTGTATTTTCAACTGGGTAAGTATGAAGAAGCATTAAAGGACTATAACCTGGCGATCAAAATCAAGTCCAACAATAGTGAATATTACTTCAAGAGAGCCTATCTAAAAGAAAAAATGAAACAGGTTGAAAGTGCGGTTCAGGATTATACACGAGCCATTAAGTACAATCCGAAACTTGGCAATGCTTATATCAACCGGGGAAACTTAAGACGCCAATTAGGAGATACGTCCGGTGCCTTACAGGATTATGATCAAGCCATAGCGCTTGATCCCGATTATGCCTTGGGGTATAATAACCGGGGGCTACTCAATGACGAACTTAATCTCTTTGAAAAAGCTTTGGAAGATTTTAACCAAGCCATCCGTTTAGACCCTGACTACCTGGATGCATATTATAACCGAGGAACTATAAAACAACGTCACAATGACCTCACCGGAGCCATAGAAGATTATTCTCAGGCCATTGAACGCAATTCAAAATATGAAAATGCGTATTTCAACCGGGGCATCATTCACTTCTCATTAAAAATGTATGCAGGGGCCCGGTTGGATTTTAGCCGTGTAATCAAAATCAATCCGGAAAATGCAGGGGCCTATTATAACCGGGCTCAAGTCTACAAAAAGTTAGGAAAACCCTCAGAGGCTTTGGCCGATCAAATAAAAGCCCATAACCTCAACCCGGGAAAATACCCCCTTGATTAAAGAGATTTTTGTACTACATAGCAAATCACAAAAAGGTAGCAGCTACCTTTTTGTGATTCTAATGAAGCATTGTTCCCCTCCGGTTTCAACCTCTTTTGATGGAGGACACCTTTGAGGTAAAACTCTTTTTTAATTCAATTTCCAACAGAATATTCTATTCGTCCGGGTATGAATACCCCAAATCTCTTTTCCATCCTTACTGAACTTCAAAGACGACATAATACGATCAAACCCTATTGTCACGGGCAGATTGGATTCATAATTCAACCGGGCCAGTAATTTGCCTTTGGTAAAATCTACCACACTGATGTACTCTTCTTTTTTATGTTTGCGGTCATGATAACCGACCGTAAAAGCCGCTGTATTGCCAAATACCTCCAAAGGTCCCGGAACACCCACCGAATGAGTAAATGTATGCAACAAGGCTCCATCTTTACGATTGAGGATAAAAAAACCTGTAAACCGGCTAGAACTGGGTGTACTTAAAGTACTCTTAATCCTCACGCCATTCACAGACGCGTCCCCCATTGTAGCATGCTCCATCGTTTGAGGATTCCTGTAAAGCACAAAAGGCTGTAAGAGGTAATCCCCTGCCTGCACGGCCTTCATACCGCCAAAGCTCATCCCGTCTTCATAAGAAGGCGGGTAGTAGTACATTCCGTTTTCTTTGCGGGAATTCTTATCGTGGTAACGGTGTCCATCAAAACGGGCCACTGGCAAATAGGAATAGTCTTTCACTTCGGGCATATCCGAACTGGTATACAAAACATCAGTAAGGCCTTTTGGGGAAATCAGAGAAATTTCCGCTTTTATAAAGTCTTTGGCACCGGCTTCCGGATCATAATTTCGCCATTCTACAAGGAGTGCTCCCCGCTCAGTGAGCTTGATGTCGAAATAACTATCATCATTTATTCCTCGGTGGATTTTTTGAGCACCGGGGATCAATTCAGTCATCGAGTACACCTTTTGCTTTGACAAGGATATAAACGAAAGAGTGGTTTCCTGTTGATACCCTTCATTACTCATCACGACCCAATCACTACCCGGAAAATGATAAAAATCAGGATTGGCTCTTTTTACAAACTCATGAACGACATACGATTGTTCTGTCTTCAAGTCAAACAAAACAATCCCCCCCTTGTACAGCTCTGCCTTGGGGGATGTCCAATAAGAAATATACAGCAATGCCATAGAATTGGATAAAAACAATCCTTTTTCCAGTTTGTTTCCATCCATTAGTTTTTCATTTAACTTAATAATCCGGTTGGGATTTACTTCTTTACGGGGCGATTCAATGTGTGGAATGGGAACAGTCATTTTTTGTCCATTTACATGCAAACTAAAACATAAAAAACAAAGGCTTATGAAGCCTTTTGTACTTCTCAGGATTCTCATTGTATAGCGATTTGAATAGTGACTTGCCACCTGTGCTCTACCTTCTTAATCGGTAAACTAACTCCCAACATTACGGATAAGCCTTTATAGAAGTTTGAAAAAAGGCCCGATACAGTCCGTTTACTTCCGGCCTTACCCTCCTGTTTGCACAAAAAAGACATCTTGTTGAAAAAAAATTTACTGGACACTAGGACCAATATCCCTTTTTCACGACTACCCTAATAGAAACGCTTATTTAGACTAAATGAAAATTACACCGGAACTTTTACATAAATACGCCACAGGAGCATGTACGGAAGAAGAGTTATTACGGATTGAGGCTTGGTTAGAAGATCAGGATACGGCTTATGAATTACCCGAAAATGAAGATTTGCCATTGCATAAACAACAAATATGGCAAGCCATTCACACAAAGGTGAGTCCTGCGGTTAGCGGTAAAGTAGGCCCGTCACATTCCTTCCGGTTTCCACAACGGATCTGGGCAGTTGCTGCAAGCATTGCTGTATTGATTGGGATTGCCGGAGTGTTTTTGTATACGACATCACAGAAGAAAAATATTCATTACAAATGTTATTACACCCAGAAAGGACAAAAACTGAAAATCACTTTGCCCGACCACAGCCGGGTATACTTGAATGCCGGTAGCGAATTAAAAGTACCGGAATATTTTTCTGATACGGCCCGGGTTGTGTCGCTGAAAGGCGAAGCATATTTTGAGGTACACAAAGATCCTCAACGGCCTTTTACCATACAAAGTCCGGACAGCCGGACCACCATATTGGGCACGGCTTTTAACTTGAGAGCCTACCCTCGGGAAGCTACCGTACTTACCGTGACGGAAGGCAAAGTGCGCTTTTCTTCCCGGAAAACCCCGGAAAACTATATACTGTTGACTGCCAACGAACAAGGAAAAATAGGCCCTGAAACAAAATTGTGTAAAACCAATATCGATGCATCGCCATACACGGCCTGGAAGGAAAACCGGATTGTGTTTACGAATATGAAATTTGCAGAAATGCTAGCTGAACTGGAACGCTGGTACAATGTAAACATTCAAGTGGAAAAGCCCGGTATTCTTCAACAACGGTACAGGGGTTCCTTTGAAAACCCGTCTTTGAATGTGCTTTTGGAAGACCTCGGCTTTGTCATGAAATTCAATTACCGGATGGCCTCTGACACCGTCTTTATTTATTAAATAATTTGAAACCAAATTTCATTTAAACCTTCCTGAAAAATGGAAAGGCATATATCATAAATAAAAGCAAGAAAAACCCGGTATGCTGTCGCCAAACCTCACACCGGGCAAAATGTCCATCAAACAACTGTTAACATTTTTAACAAATTTATGAAATATTTAAAATACCCTAACTATTTCCGCTGTACCTTACAGCGATTGGTACTATTGTGCATGCTGTGTATGGGGCCGGTTTTACAAAATACTTTTGCACAAGCAGATATTTTGAGCAAAAAAGTAACCCTGCAAGTACAAACACTCAGCCTACAACAGGCATTGGAAGCACTGGAACAACACACCGGTTGTACATTCTCTTATGCCCCCGACATGATAGACAGTTCCAGAAAAGTTAAACTTGACTATAGAAATACTCCGCTTGGCACCGTGCTATCCGACTTATTGGGAGAACAGGCCAATCATATAAGAGTGCGGGGCAAACAAATTCATATTCAAGCGATAAAAGGCGGGGAAAAAGGAATTTTGAAAGGCCAGGTACATACTGCAGACGGACAACCGGCCCCCTACGTTTCCGTATGGATAGAAGGAACAGGATACGGGACTTCTACTGATGAAAACGGATACTTCAAATTCCAGGCTCCTGCCGGTACTCATACGCTATTGGTATCATCCATCGGCTTAGGAAAACAAGAACAAGCCGTAGTAGTACGGAGCCGGCAGACCACTTCCGTTCCTTTAATTACGCTGCATGAGTCTGCTCAGGAATTGAAAGAAGTAATTGTAGAAGACAGCCGTTGGAAAGATAATTACAAGGAAAGCAAACCTTCCAATTCATTGCGCCTTAAAACACCACTGTTAGAAACCCCGCAAAACATACAGGTAATGAACAGCCAGCTATTGGCCTCTCAACATATTTTCAACCCTTCGGAAGGCATCGAAAGGAACGTTAGTGGCGTGAGACGGGTACTGCATCAAGAAACCTATGCGTCCATCTACATCCGGGGCTTTTCCACGGGTTCGGGAAGTATGAGAAACGGAATGAGTGTGGGCAATTATTTCGGCCCCTTAAAAGAAGATATGTCCTTTGTAGACCGGGTAGAGTTTGTGAAAGGGCCTGCGGGATTTATGATGGGTAATACACAACCCGGAGGATTTTACAATGTAGTCACCAAAAAGCCTACCGGCCGCAAGAAGGCCTCTGTCAACCTGACCACCGGAAGCTTTAGTACTTTCCGGGCAGAAGCCGACATTGACAATCAACTGGACAAACAAGGAAAATTCTTATACCGCCTGAACTTAATGGGCCAAATGAACGGTTCGCATACGGACTACCGCTATACCAACGGGTATGCCATCGACCCCTCATTCAAATACATCATCGATGATAAAACTTCACTGACCGTTGAA
This sequence comes from Rapidithrix thailandica, assembly GCF_039710355.1. NCBI lineage: Bacteria > Pseudomonadati > Bacteroidota > Cytophagia > Cytophagales > Flammeovirgaceae > Rapidithrix > Rapidithrix thailandica. The sequence continues at coordinate 409,027 of NZ_JBDKWZ010000007.1, forward strand.
TACCTTTTCCAACATATGGCATTCTCGGGCTTTGGTCCTTACCTGCATTCTAAAAAAGGATTTAAAGACTTGCCTCGTCATATGACCTTCAACGACCCTTCCGTAGAGCCGACCAAGGTGAACGATCAAAGTGTATTTATCAACTTACAACACCAATTAAATAAAGATTGGGAGGTCACTGCACAATTGGCGTATCTGGACTATAAAATGCGGGGACAAAGTTTGTACCCCAGCTATAACTCCTTGGATGAAGAAGGGAATATGGCCCGGAACTTCAGCATCAACGATGTGGATAACATCAGCAAGCTCGGGCAAATTTTTGTCAACGGATCGGTGCAAACCGGAGGGGTCTCCCACAAAATATTAGCCGGCTTGGACATCGCGGAAAAGACCTATTATGCAGATTGGTCCAAAGTACCTTCGGACACTACCTTGATGTTTAATATGTACGACCCTGTGTATGGTATCAACCCGGCATATATCCCTAAGGTAGACCGTTCCAAAAGTTTGAGAACCAGAGGCGGTACCAAAGGGTCGGATGCTTACTATGCCTTGTATATACAAGACCAGTTGGCCTTCTGGGACAACCGGGTCCGACTAACACTGGGAGGTAGATTTACGTCTACCAAAAAGCCTGGAGATAAGGGAATTTTCGAAACCAACGAGGTCTTTACGCCTCGAGCGGGATTGAGCATTTCAGTAGACAAAAACCTCTCATTGTACACATTGTACGATCAGACCTTCTCAGAACAATTAGGTCAAAATGACGATGGAGAGTATTTTGACCCGACACGGGGTACCAACATCGAAGCAGGGATCAAAAAAGATTGGTGGGGCGGAAGCTGGAACACCACCTTGTCAGTCTATAGAATCACCAAAACCAATGTATTGACCACAGGACCCAGTGCGGTAGAAGGTGCTCCCCCTATCACCACGGCTACGGGAGAAGTTCAATCGCAAGGAGTGGAATTGGATATCAAAGGTGAAATACTCCCGAACTTAAGTATCGTATTCAACTACGCCTATACGGATGCAGAAGTGACCAAAGACCGGGATGAAAAGAAAGTAGGGCAAGAGTTCGCGGGTATCGCCAAACATATTACCAACACCTGGGCCACTTACCGGATTGATCAGGGCAGCCTGGAAGGACTTGGCTTCTCACTGGGCTACCAGTTTCAAACAGATCGCACCGCTTGGCCAGGAGGCGGCTTGAAATTACCGGATAATTACTTCAGCCTGGATGCCGGAGTTTCATGGACAAAAGAAAAATATTCGGTTTCCTTATTGGTCAATAACCTGACCGATCGCTACAACTACACCGGGTTCTTCCCCGGAGCCTGGGGGTATACCCACTACGGTTGGCAAGCATTGCCTCCCCGCAATTTCAGACTGCGCGTAGGATATACCTTTTAAAGGTTGAAGGATTGAGGAGTTGAAGGATTGAGGAGTTGAAGGATTGAGGAGTTGAAGGATTGAGGAGTTGGAAGAAGAAATGACGCAATCCGGTTATTTTATGCGGTCTTTCAAAGTACTTATCCATACCTTACACCACTGGCTCGGGTTTTCATCCGGGCCGGTGCTGTTTATGGACAGTAAGTGTTCAAATGGCAAAGGCTGGATTCCCTTCATTAGTGAATGAGTGAAATGGTGAAGGGATGAAATGGTGAATGAAGGCGAAGCAAACGATAGACACCTTGACATTACAAAATCCAAAAACTTGAACCGCCACAAGCTATTACTCACCTTTTTTAATAAAAAGCATTTCAGCAATCTTCTCACCATTTCACTCCATCACCCATTCTCCAATTCCAAAGCAGTACGAAAAACCGCAGTTGCCTAAATCATTCAATGAACAGAGTCAACTAATAGAAGGGAAATAGTGAAGGGGTGAAATGGTGAATGAAGGCGAAGCAACCAAAGCAAACGATAGGCACCTTGATGTTTCAAAATCTAAAAACTTGAACCGCCACAAGCTATTACTCACCTTTTTAATAAAAAGCATTTCAGCAATCTTCTCACCATTTCACTCCATCACCCATTCTCCAATTCCAAAGCAGTACGAAAAACCGCAGTTGCCTAAATCATTCAATGAACAGAGTCAACTAATAGAAGGGAAATAGTGAAGGGGTGAAATGGTGAATGAAGGCGAAGCAAACGATAGACACCTTGACATTTCAAAATCTAAAAATTTGAACCGCCACAAGCTATTACTCACCTTTTTTAATAAAATGACAATCCGTATTCTTGCCAGTATCTCAGGTAAGCGTGCAAGCGACTAGTGTTATGTTAATCATTAAATGACGGGTAAAGTCTTTTTAGTTTCACTCTTGATTCCTTGGTGGTAAACTGCCAGTTTATCCGACTTTCTTTGTTGTTGCGGTCATTTTGCCAAGCATTCACCTCTCTGGCGACAGTCTCTTGGTCTCCCATATGCCGGTTCAGGCATTGGCTG